>CANJWR010000045.1 GCA_947478455.1 Beijerinckiaceae bacterium
CGCGACGTCTCGATGGTGTTCCAGAGCTATGCTCTGTTCCCGCATCTTAGCGTGCTGGACAATGTCATGTATGGCCCGCTGGCCTCCGGCGCGAAGCGTCAGGACGCGCAGGCCATGGCGGTGGAAAAGCTCGGCATCGTGGGCCTCAAGGGTTTCGAGAGCCGTCTGCCGTCCGAGCTTTCCGGCGGGCAGCAGCAGCGTGTCGCGGTGGCGCGCGCCATTGTGCTGGAACCGCGCGTGCTACTGTTCGACGAGCCCCTGTCGAACCTCGACGCACGCCTGCGCCGCAAGGTGCGCGACGAGATCCGCGATCTGCAGCAGCGCCTCGGTCTGACGGTTCTGTATGTCACGCACGATCAGCAGGAGGCCCTCGCGGTGTCCGACAAGGTGATCGTCATGGACAATGCGGTGATCGCTCAGGAAGGCACGCCGGACGATCTTTATCGCCGCCCGCGCAGCCGCTTCCTCGCCGACTTCATCGGCGAGTCGAATATCATCGAAGGCAAGTTCGGCGCGGCGGACGGCCAAACGACCTTCACGGCCGCAGGCGTCACGTTGAATCTCGACGGCACAATTGCGCCGCCCGACGCAAAGGCCATCGCCTTGCGTCCCGATCGGATTCAGCTTGCCGAAGACGCCGGCAGCCCGATCAAAATTCGCCGTCGCGTCTATCTGGGCCACGCGTGGGAATATACGCTCGAAGCCCCGTGGGGCGAGGTTCTGGTGATCACCCACGAGCGCGAGGCGCCCGTGCCGGTCGGGACGCATGTGGCGCTGAAGGTCGAGCACGGCTCCGCCATTCCGTTGCTGGCCTGAGCAAAAGCGAAGCTTTCCGGCGACACGCCACACGCGCTGCAATGCCCGTCCGGACTTGAAATATGAGCCAGACGCCCAAACTGAGGCTTGGCCTTCGGCTGCGGGTTCGCGCAGGCGCGCCATTGACGTATCGACCAAAATGCCCCTACTGGCCGGATTCAAAGGGAAAACTCAGTGTCCGCTCCGGTTTCGCTCGAACAACCGCCCCAAGACGCAAAGCTCCTGTTTTCCTATAGGAAATACTGGGCCAAACGTTTCGGCGTTGCACCGTTTCTGCCCATGTCGCGGGCCGAAATGGATATCCTTGGCTGGGATTCCTGTGACGTGATCCTCGTCACAGGCGACGCCTATATCGACCATCCGAGCTTCGGAATGGCGATCATCGGTCGTCTGCTGGAAGCGCAGGGATTCCGGGTCGGCATTATCGCCCAGCCCGACTGGCGGGACGCCTCGGCCTTCAAGGCGCTGGGCAAGCCAAATCTCTATTTCGGCGTCACCAGCGGCAATATGGACTCGATGGTCAACCGCTACACGTCGGATCGGCGGTTGCGGCACAACGATTCCTACACCCCGGGCGGCGAAGGCGGCAAAAGGCCGGACCGCGCTGTCATCGTCTATGCGCAACGCTGCCGCGAGGCGTTTTCGGATGCGCCCATCGTGATCGGCGGCATCGAGGCCTCGCTGCGCCGGATCGCCCATTACGATTATTGGTCTGACAAGGTTCGCCGTTCCATTCTGTTTGACGCAAAGGCCGACCTCCTGCTCTACGGCAATGCCGAACGTGCGCTGGTCGAAGTAACCCATCGTATCGCCAGAGGCGGGATCAAACAGGATTTTTCCGATGTCCGTGGCCTCGCCATCGTGCGCGACGGAACGCCGGAAGGCTGGGTCGAGGCGCCGGTAGACGATCTCGACGATCCCGATGAAGGCCGTCGCCGCAAGGACGAAACGCAGGTCGTGATCCGCCTGCCGTCTTATGAACAGGTCTGTGGCGACCGCGAGGCCTATGCGCGCGCCTCGCGCGTGCTGCACAAGGAAAGCAATCCGGGCAACGCGCGACCGCTGACCCAGAAGCATGGCGACAAGGACGTCTGGCTGACAGCGCCGCCGATTCCGCTCACCATGCAGGAAATGGATGGCGTCTACGATCTGACGTTCGCGCGCGCGCCGCATCCGTCTTACGAAGGCGCGAAAATCCCGGCCTGGGAAATGATCCGCCATTCCGTGACGATCATGCGTGGCTGTTTCGGCGGCTGTTCCTTCTGCTCGATCACCGAACATGAAGGCCGCATCATCCAGTCGCGTTCGGAAGGCTCGATCCTGAAAGAGATCGAAACCATCCGCGACAAGACCGAAGGCTTTACGGGCATCATTTCGGACATCGGCGGCCCGACTGCCAACATGTATCGCATCGCCTGCAAGGACAAGGAAACTGAAGCGCTCTGCCGGCGTCCATCCTGCGTCTACCCGGACATCTGCAAGAACCTCAACACCAGCCACGATCCGCTGATCCAGCTTTATCGCAAGGCGCGCGCTGTGCCGGGCGTCAAGAAGGTGATGGTGGCTTCAGGCGTGCGTTACGATCTGGCGGTTGAGAGCCCCGCCTACGTGAAGGAACTCGTCGAGCATCACGTCGGCGGCTATCTGAAGATTGCGCCCGAACATACGGAATCGGGCCCGCTGTCGAAAATGATGAAGCCCGGCATCGGCTCCTACGAGCGCTTCAAGCAATTGTTCGATGCGGCTGCGCGCGCGGCGAAGAAAGAATATTTCCTCATTCCGTATTTCATCGCCGCCCATCCGGGCACGACCGATGAAGACATGATGAATCTGGCGCTCTGGTTGAAGCGCAACAAATATCGCGCCGATCAGGTGCAGACCTATCTGCCCTCGCCAATGGCTCTGTCGACCGCCATGTATCACAGCGGTTACAATCCACTGAAGCCGGTGCGTCGTGGCGTGTCTGAGCCCGTCGACGCCGTGAAGGGTTTGCGGCAACGCCGTCTGCACAAGGCTTTTCTGCGCTATCACGACGCCGAGAACTGGCCGGTCCTGCGTGAAGCCCTCAAAGCGATGGGCCGTGCCGATCTGATCGGGCCCGGCAAGCATCAGCTCGTGCCGAACTGGCAACCAGTCGGAACCGGCAAGGCTGGCGAAGGGCGTCGCGTTGGAAACAAGAACAACCCGAAGCCTGCGGGACGGCCGTTTCTCACCAAGGGCGTTCTGCCGCGAAGCCCCGCGCCGAAAGCCTGAACACAGAACTGGACGCCGCATGGGCCGGGATTGCCGAAAGGCTAACCTGGCGTCAGGTCTATTCGCCGAACGATATGCTTTTCGACCGCTTCGCGCGAATAAAGCAGTGGCGCATATTCGCTTTGCGCCCACAGGACTATCAGATCGCTATAGTGCGGCAAAATCAACCGGGTGGATGATTGCGTGCCATCGTTGCGCATCTTTAATCCCAACAACAAGGCGCTGTCGGCTGTCCGCGTCCGGCAGGCAATCGCCTATGCGCTCGACTATGGAAAGATCATCGAGGCGACCTCGCCCTTGCTGCAGAAGCCGGCTAGCTCGATGCTGGTGCCGTGGATGGATGTCTTTACCGCCGATATTCCGCGATATCCGTATGATCCGGACAAGGCGCGGAAGCTGCTTGCGGAGGCCGGCTAACCGAAAGGCTTTACGTTCAAAAACCTTGGCACTTCCGCTCAGGGCGTCACCGAGTTTCAGCAGTTTGAAATCGACTATCTGAGCCAGGTTGGCATCAAGATGGAAATGGAACTCGTCGATACGTCGACTTTCAATCAGCTGCGAAACAACGGATATTTCGATTCAACCAGTCGGTTGCTGCCAGCCGTCAATCCTGATCTGGTCTTGTTCAGCTATCCGCACCCGGACAATATTGCGCCGAAAGGCTTGAACGGCGCCCGCTGCAACAATCCAAAAGTGACGGATCTGCTCGTAAAAGCGAGTGCTGAGGTCGATGTCCAGAAACGCATGGATATGTATCTCAGGTTCAGCGCATCGTCATGACCGAATTGCCCTATCTCCCCATGTACAGCAATGCGGCCGCGTGGCCCAGCAAACAGAATGTTGTCGGTGTTCATGTCAACCATTTGGCGCAAGTGAATTTCTTCGACGTCGATATCCAATGGTCGGCGAAGAGTTTTAGCTGAAGGATTGGAAGCAATGGCGAAGGCGATTTCTTTTTGACGTCGCCTTCCGACCACGTTTTCAGCCGATCATCCATGGAAGGGCAGAAATCCGCAGATTTTGACAGCGAGGAGCCTTGCGCAGGTCATTTTTTTAACAAGTTTCGGTCCATTTACTCTTCATATGTCGATGCGCGTCGTTACGGCCTTTCTGTTTGTATTCCTCCTCGCGCCGCCTGCGGTTCTGGCGAAGCCTGCAGCGGGGCAGCGGAGGCCCGCGTCAGATTCTCAATGCCTGCCGGCTCAAGGAGCCGCGCCGGCCCTGTGCCGCATCGGCAGAACCTCTGCGGGCGTCCGTCCGTCATCCGAAAACGCCATGTCCTTTCGAGCGCGGGTCGCCAGCCAGATTATTGCCTCGCGGCGCTTTCAGGCTGAAGCCATCGCTCGCGTGCGGGGCTCGCGTCCGGCTTCAGTCAGAGCGCGCCGCCAACCGGTCGGGCTTGCTGCGCCAGTCGAAAAGGCGAGCACGAAAGATTTGGGAGCCAGGCCGCCGTTCAAGCCGACCGCAAATGGCTTCGATTGCGCGGCTGTTGTCGATCAAAGCCCCGACGTAAACAATCCGGGGTGTTACCCGGTCAGCGACGCCCTGCGTCGCCGTTTCGAACAGCGCAGATGATCAGCCGTACAGGGAGCGCGCGCCATCCCCGGGATCGGCGATGGCTGCGCAGCGTCCGCCGGGTCCATCAAGCCGGCAAGCATCACGAATCTGTCAGCGCCACATAATAGCGCCAAAGCGCAGCTTCACGCGGCCCCGGCTTGCCGGGCGTCGATTTCTTCGCCCGCTCTCCCATGAGCCGGAAAACATCCTGATCCTCCTGCGAAATGGGGCGCGGCGCTCCGAGCATTCGGGCGCGATAGTTGATGTCGGCGAGTTCATTGATGTAGATGGCGTAGAGCGCCGCTTCTTCGATACTGGTGGCGGCGGTGGTGATGCCGTGGCCGCGCATGACGCAGGTGCAGGAGCGCCCCATCGCCTTCGACAGATCTCGGCCCAGTTCTGGCGTGCTGATCAGGATACTTCGATCATAGGTTGGAATGCCGTCGATGGCGATCTGCGCGCTTCCCGGATCGTAGGCCCCGTAGAGCGGCAGCAGCGGCGTATCACAAATGCTGAACAGCATGACGGTCGGCGGATGAACGTGGATGACGCTCATGACCTCGGGCCGCGACTGATAGACAGCCGTATGAATGAAGACCTCGATTGGAACCTCCAGTCCTTCGCTGTCGGCGTTCACCAGCTTGCCGTTCATGTCAACTTCGACGACCTGCTCCTCCTCAGTATAGCGTACGCCAAGCTCCGCAGGTCCGCGCGCGCGGATCAGAATATGATCGGTCCCCGGCAGACGGGCGCTCACATGCCCGGTGGCGGCCTTGGTGAGATCCAGACGCCCGAGCACGCGGCAGGCCTCCGCCACGCGGCGGCGAATATCGGCTGTTTCGTTTGTCATGCTGCCCCCGTTTAAAAGTTCGAATTTTAGCGAGTTCCCAATCTTAACCCGGCCATCCGGCAAATGAGCGCGACGCCTGTGGTGAGCGCGATCACAATTACGGAAATGACGGCGGCGGATTCCGAGCGACCGTCCATAAGATAGTCGAGCTGCAGCAGCGACAGCGGCTTGGTGTCATTGGTCGCCAACAGCGCCACGCTGGATATGTCGCGCGACGCGCCGATGAAACTCGAAACTGCCACCAGCACCATCGTGGGCGCCATGGTCGGCGCCACAATCCTGCGCAATGTCACCCACCACGCGGCGCCGCTCATTCTGGCGGCTTCCTCGAGGCTTATGTCGATCTGCACCAGCGCAGCCTTGAGGATCTGCGTTCCCATCGTGATATGGGCGACGGTCGTCGCTAAAATCAGCAAGGCCAGCGTGCCGTAGAGCGGCTTCAGGAACGGTGTGCCAAGCACCACCGAAAGCAGGCCAACGCCGAGCAGAATGCCCGGTATCGCGAAGGGCAGCCAGGACAGAAAGTCGAGAACGCCCCGCCCCGCATATTTTCCGCGAATGACAAAATAGGCGATCAACGCGCACAGCATCACCGAACATGCGCCGGCCCCGAAGGCGATTTTCAGCGTCGACAGAAGCGAGCGATCGAAGAAGGCGTCGGCCAGCACGCGCGTCCAGTTGGCGGTCGTCCACGGTTCGGGAATATCGAAAAAGCCGAACAGCTTCATGAAGGACGAAATCACCACGAATGAAACCGGAAGCGCCGTGATCGTCAGTGCGGTCAGCAGGACGAGACAGAAGGCCGGCCCGCGCCAGCGTCCGAGCGGCGTCGGCGCGAGACGGATGCGGCCGGAAACCGACGTGTAATTCTTGCGGCCCAGAACCCAGCGGTGCAGGACTATCAGCGGAATGATGCTCACGAAGGCCATCGTGGCCAACGCAGCCGCTGCGGAGAAATGCGGCGGCATCTGCTCGATGTTGCGGTAGATCATCGTGCCGAACACCCAGAAATTGTTTGGCGGTCCCAGCACCATTTCAATCTCGAAAGTCTGCATGGCCTTGATGGTCGAGAGCACCAGAACGGTGAAAACGGCCGGCGCTGTCAGCGGCAGCACGATACGAAAAAATGTGGTCCGGGTATCGGCCCCCGATATGCGAGCCGCTTCCTCGAAAGAGGCGTCAAGATTGCGAAACGCCGGCGTCAGCAACATCACCTTTACCGAAATGGCGGACGTGCCCAGATGCGCCCAGACGATGCCCCAGAAACTGTAGATGTTGAACGGCGGTTCGGAGACGAATGGCAGTTTCATCGCAAGCTGGTTTAGTGCGCCGCTCTGTGGATCGAGCAGCACAATCCAGCCCATCGTGACGGACAGGGATGGCAGGAAGAACGAAACCCAGAACAGGAATTCGAGCGTGAAGCGGCCCGGCAAATCGGTGCGCCCGAGCAGCCATGCAAACAGGATCGCGATCGGCATCGAGATCAACTCGTTGGCGAGAACGACTTTCGCCGTGTTGATCAGCGCATTGCGCATGCCGGGGTCGGCAATGGCGTCGCGCCATGGTTGCAAGCTCCAGGTCCGCATCTGGCCGATTTCGCCCTGCACGAAACTGTTGGTGAACGTGAGGCCGACGGGCAGCAGCACGAAGACCGCCACGAGCACGAAGATAATCGTGTAGATCGCGCGGGCTGAATCGAACTGCCGATCGCTGGCGGTCGGCCTATGCGCAGAAACAATCGTCATCAGGAACGTTCCGCGCCGCCTCGCATTGGCCTCATGGGGTAGCTGCGGTCGGGATGACGTCGCGAGCCAGCTTGCTGGCGTTCTCGCGCAACGCGAGGAACTCTTCCTTTTGAATATTGTCCGCCCCGGCTGGCGGGACCAGATCGGGCCGCACCGGCGGCACATCGGCGCGGCGGCTGTTGCGCTGCGTGTGCTTCCATTCCATCTGGCCTTCGCGCGACAACAGCCAGTTGATATAGACCTTCGCGGCGTTGGGATGCGGGGCCTTGTCCATCAACGAGATCGTTCCGAAACCAGAGCTTCCGACGATTCGAGGCATCGGCGCGCGAAAGATCGAAATGTTCTTGCCCAGCCCCTCGCGCTGGAATGTGGCGATCTCTTCGGCGCCTGTTGCAAAGCCGACCGGATAGCGTCCGCGCACAAGCCATTCAGCATGTTGCCGGCGGTTGGTCGTGAAGGTGACCTGCTGGCCGCCGAACAGTTTGCGGGCGAAATCCTCGCCGAAATTGAGGATCAGAATCGCCGCCGTCACGCTGCCTTCGCCGGAGACGCGCGGATCGGTTGCGATCATCTTGCGAGCAAAGGCCGGCTTCAGCAAATCTTCGAATGTCTTGAGATCGTCGCGTTTCACCAGATCCCAGTTGACGGTGATCACCGGATCCCAACTGAAATCGAAGCCGAAATTATACATCTTCTCATTGTCCATCCAGCCGGCGTCGAAGCCGTTCACCCAGGAGGCATCGGCGAGCACTTCAGGAAGGATCAGGGCGGGCTTCAGGGGCGCGAGAGCGCCGGCAGGCTTCAGGATCGGCAACACCGAGGAGGCTCCGCCGACGAACACATCCCAGGTGTAGACGCCCGCTTCGCGTTCGCGCAGCATTTGGGGAATCGTGTCGCGCCCCGCAGTGCCGGTAAAGTTCAGCTTGATCTTCGGATAGGCCTTGCGGAAAGCGCCCGCCAGCGCTTCTTCATAATTGCGGCCCGGCGCGCCGCGCACGGCGACTTCGCCCTCGGCTTCGGCTGCCTTGACGACAGCCTCCCACGAGGACTGCTGCGCTGCTGCGGGCCTACTTGCAAACATGCAGGCTGAAAGCACAAAAGCAGCGACACCGGCGCTGCCGAAAGACCGTTGATGAAGGTCCATGTTCGTCTCCCTGTTCTGGCTCCCGCGAGAGCCGGACTGCCGGACAGTTTTAATTGATCGAAATCAGCCGGCCGGAAAATTCTTCATACGTGACTGAACATTATTCTTGTTCATTTCGGCAAGCCACAGCGGATGGATGGCGGGATCCTGATCCTCGTATTCGATCTGGTCGCCGCCTTCTTTCATGCTGAGCGAGACTGCGCCCTTCTTGCCGTTCGCGGTTGCGTCTCCGCCCGCGCGCCGCTGCCATTCCTGCAGGGGATAACGCACGCTGCCGACGCCGGTCGCCAGATAGCGCGCTGGTTGCGCGCCCGTGTTGAAGTGCTGGTGGATCTGGTTTTCGGCCGGCGGAAACACAATGCCGTGCTTCCAGTCGATGCGCAGATAATCCTTGTCGCCTTCGAACCAGAACAGCGAGAACCCCTCTCCGCCCACGCACATCACGTGGAAGCCCGGCCCGTGGCGGTGCGCCTTCTTGTAGGTGCCGACCGGCATTTCAGACAGATGCGCGTGCATGATCCCGTCGGCCAGCACGAACATGATGTTGGAGCTGCCGGAGCCGCGATCTTCCCACGCCTTCAGTTCCATCTGCATCAGATCGGGGACAAAATTCGTCTCCCATGAATGTTTGCCGGGCCGAAGCGGAATGAGATCGCCGCCGCCATTGAAATAATCGGTCTTGTTGGCGCGTTGGAAATCGAATTTCGCGTTGAAGATGAAATCCTCATTGTGAAAGAGATTCATTTTCAGCGGAAAATCGGTTGTCGCCACCAGCAGCGCGCGTTCGCGTCCGCTTGCGTTGAAATGCCGGTAGGTCGAATTGATCGGGATGGCGAACATGCTGCGCTCGCCCCATTCGAAGCTGCGCTTCGTGCCGTCCGGCAATTCCACCATCGTGTTGCCGTGACCTTCGAGCACATAGATGACCTGTTCATAAAGATGATGCTGCGGCGAGGTCGCGCGTGCGGGTGCGATTTCGAACAGGAACATGCTGGCGAAATCGCCGCGACCCTTGCAATGCACCACGGCGCCCGCGCAATCGAAACGGGCCCATGGCTTCGTCGCAACCTTGAACAGGTCGATCGCATAGTCCTCGACGATCGGAAGCCCTTCCCTCTCGATCCATTCCATATAGGGATTTCGCCTCAGGATGGGCGGCGGCGCTTCACTCATGAATTCCCTCGAAAAAATAGTTTCAGCACTGAACGTGCGATTGATCTGATGCGCCGGACCGGAACTCTATTCCGCCGGACTGGCGGCCTTGCGCTCTTCCATCTTTCGGGCCTCGCGCGCCTGACCCGACGAAACCGTGAAAGAAATGCACTCGTTCAGGGCCGGATCGCGGATCAACCCGTCAGGCTCCTGTCCGGCCTGTACCTGTTCAATTTGACGCTTGAGCAGACGCCGGAACATCACGATGCCCTTATCGGAATGGCCGAGATATTCCTCAGAGCGGTCGTAGATGACGCCCTGCGTTTCCCAGGCCATCTGATCCTGCGGGGGGAAGTCGGCGAGATTGTATTCGCCGTTCGGCAGGAAGGGCTCCGGCACATAGGTGGTGGCAATGTCCGACACCGGCTGGTCGACGATGGCGCCGTCTGGCGAGGGAGAAAACTCCAGCATGATGATGTAGGTGTTTTCGTCGTCGATAGGCGTGCGCCAGTGCGTGACCAGCTTCGGCCCCTGCGGGTTCATCAGCACGTTTGGAAAGATCATCGGATGGCCGGTTTCCGTCTCTGGGCGGTCGCCGCCATATGTCCTGATCTTGCGAATGCCGGTCCAGGTCTTCTCTTCGCAAAGCTGGAAGTCGTAATTTTCGATTGGTCGATAATAATATTGCGTGCGACGGTCGTCGAAGCCCATGAGCTTCAATGTGTGGCCGTGCAGATAATATGTGTGCGTCGGATCGACCGAGTTTTCCTGACACTGCAGCCAGTTGCACTTGTGGACCGGCAGCACCACAACGTTGCGCAGGCCGTCGCGGCGCACCAGAGTTTCCCAGCGCGGCAGCAACGGAGGCTCACCCTTGCCCATGTAAGTAAAAAGAATGCCGCCCAGCGATTCTACCGGATAAGCCTTCTGGGCAGCGTCCGGCTTTGGCGTCGTCCCCTTGGGCTCGAAAGGCTGTTCGATACAGCGGCCCGTCACGTCGAATTTCCAGCCGTGATAGGGACAACGCAGGCCGTCATCTTCGATGAAGCCATAATAGAGAGACGCTCGACGGTGGCGGCACTGTTCCTCGACCAGCCCGTAACGCCCCTTTCCGTCGCGGAAGAGCACGAGGTTTTCGCCAAGCACGCGAATGCGCTTCTTGGGTTTGGCGTCGGAAAGTTCTGCTGCAGGCGCGACGGGCATCCAGTAATTGCGCAGGAGTTCGCCGCATGGCGCGCCGGGTCCGACGCGCGTCATCAGTTCATTCTCGGCTTTCGTCACCATGGCCCGGTCTCCTTGTCGCTTCGCCGCAATCTTTCCCCGCATATCAAAGGGCAGATTGTTGGGCGGAACTCCTCCAGAACGTCTATTGGGGCGATTATGCGGAGCATCGCACTCTTGCTCAATGCGTGTTCTGACGCAGACCAGATTTCCGCATATGCGGAAATCTGGTCTGCGTCAGCGTGAGAGTTTGCCGGCGGCGCCGGACAGGCCGATTCCGTCGAGGATCACCTCATTGCGGAGGATTTCAAGGATCTTCTTCTGATTGCCGACTATGCGCTCCGTAGGGCCGCCGATTCCCAAAGCCAACGGACGATCATGCGTGGAGTCGGGCAGAAGCGTCGCGATGACTGAAGCCCCGGGGTCGAGACTGTCAGGCGCGCAAACATATCCGTTGCGGCGGCAGGCCTCGATCCGCTCGATCAGCATGTCGAGCGGCAGCGCAGCCTTGTCAATCAGTCGATGTGCCACTGATCGCCGCCAGAGACGCTCCACCCTGTCCTTGCGAGTGGCGCTGAGCAGCATCCAACCCACACCTGAGAGCAAGAGAGGACGTTGCTGCTTTCGCCGCTCCCGCTGCGCGCCGCCATCGAGCACATAAAGATACTGAATGTGAAGGTCGTTGCGCGCGCCGAGCAGAATCTTCTCGCCGAAGCGAGTGCGCAAACGCTCCAGTTCTGCAAGTGCGTCGCGGCGGCGCAGCAGCGCGCCTCTGACCCAGTCGCCGAGCGTCGAAAGACGCGTTGTCGGAATGTAGGTTTTTGAATCGGGATCGAAGCTGAGGCAGCCGACAGCGCAAAGCGTTTTCAGAATGTCGGCCAGACTCGACGACGGCCAGTCGAACTCGCGCGCCAGATCCCGCATGGCCAGCGGCCGCCGCGCCTTCGCGAAATGGCTGAGAATTTCGAATGCCCGGGCGACCGAGCGCACCGTCTTTTCAGCCATTGCATGTTCCAGCTTGAGTCGACGCGGCAGCGGGGCTCCGCAGCGCCGGTTATGGCGCCTTGATGAATTCCTTCGCCAAAGCTTCCGCCTGAATCTGGGCAGGAATCTGCTTTTCGGATTGAGGATCGACATAGGTCTGGCCGGACGACGGATACAGGTCCGGCTGAGGCTTGGGAACATCAAGCCGACGACTGTTCGACTTCGTGTTCTCAGACCATGCGGCCTGACCGGCGCTCGATAGAAGCCAGCGCAGATAGACGCGCGCGGCGTTGGGATGCGGCGCGTTGCTCATCAACGAAACGGTCCCGAAGCCCGGTCCCGCAATGGCGGTTTTCATGTCTCCGTTGAAGACTGCAATTTTCTGTCCCAGCCCCTGCTGGCGGAATGGCAGGATTTGATCGGACGCCGGCGCAATGCTGATCGGATAGCGTCCGCGCACCAGCCATTCGGCCGCCTGTCGCGCATTTCCGCTGTAGACGATCTTCTGCTTTGAAAAGAGATCGCGAAGATAATCAGAGCCGAAATTGACCAGAATGGCCTGCGCGTTGACCTGTCCCTGACCCGGACGACGGGGATCGTCGAATACGATCTTGTCGGCAAAACGCGGGTTCAGAATGTCGGCGAACGTCTTCAATTCATCGGGAGAAACGAATTCCCAGTTCACCGCCACGACCGGATTCATCGTCAGCGCAAATCCGAAAGTTGTCGACTTCTCGTTGTCCATCCAGCCGCCGTCGAAGCCTCCGAACCATAGGTTGTCGGCCGTGATTTCCGGCCAGTCGATGGCGGGGCGCAACGGCGCGAAGGCGCCTGCCGGTTTCAGGGTTTGAAGAGTGGAGGGCGTCCCGCCTACGTAGACATCCCACTGGTAAACGCCGGCGGCGCGCTCCCGCATGATGACCGGTATGGAATCGCGCCCGGCGGCGCCGAGAAATTTCACCTCGATCTTCGGATAGGCGCTTTTGAAGGATGTCAGCGCCTGTGCCTGTGCGGACCCGGGTCCGCCGTGCACATTGACACTGCCCTCTCGCTCGGCGGCGGCCACAATGGCGTTCCAGTCCTCGGCGGCCGATGCGCCGTGGATTTCGAGAAAAAACGCCGCCGTCAGGACAGAAAGTTGCGCCGCAAACCTCATTTGGTCTCCCCCGGATATGACGTTGATTGATTTGGCCAAACCATACTGCAGTAAAAGAGCATGGCAATGAAGGATTCTTCAATCGCAATGCCGCCAGAGTAGGGCAGTTTCGGTCAAACGGGCGAAAATGGAAATTGTTAGCTTTCCGAACCCTACCGGCATCATCATGGGTGCTACGGATCGCAGTGCGCCTTACTGACTTGGCTCATCGCCGCCACACAGGCGAAAACGCTTGGCTTGCTGCGCCTTGCAAATATGTTCGTCCTAGAGCAAATTCCGCCCGGAGGATGTCCGGGGAAGATATGCTCAAGCAGCGCCTCGGGCGCCCGATATGGGCGTGTCATTCGCGGTGGGAGACCAGTTCATCACAAGCGCTTGCCGAACATGTCGGTCCTGACAGCAACGTTCCCTCAGATCGGGGAAATTCATGGAACCACAAAACCTGAATATTCGAGAACATATGGATGCGTTCCTCAGGCCATCGCGCCGCCACCTGATGTTGGTCGCCGGGCTGGCGCCCTTTGCGTCGACGGCTGCGCGCGCTACCGAACTATTGACGTTCCGCGACATCTGGCTCGATGGCGATGCGGTGACCGACAAGGCGCGCGCCAGCATCGGCGCGGAGGTCGACATGCAGGGTTACATGGCCCCGCCGCTCAAGGCCGAGACCAATTTTTTCGTCCTGACCAAATTGCCGACGGCTATCTGCCCGTTCTGCGATAGCACAGCGGCATGGCCGGAAGACATTGTGCTCGTCCTGATGGGCAGGCCGATCCGGGCGATCGACTACGACAAGCTGATCCGGGTTCGTGGAACGCTGGAATTTGGTACAGAGACCGACAAGGCTACCGGCTTCGTCAGTCGCGTGCGCCTGCGCAACGCCACTTACAAGAAAGTCTGACCCTTCATGGCCATACAAGCGCCCGCGATTTCGGTCAGGGACCTGCGGGTTGTGTATGCGGACCGGTCCTCGCATTTCACGGGTCTTTCGATTGAGGCGCTCGACGTCGCCCCCGGCAGCCTGATGGCCGTCACCGGGCCGTCGGGGTCCGGTAAATCCACGTTGCTGTATGCGCTCGCCGGCCTCATCCGGCCGACGGCCGGAACCGTTACGTGGGACGGTCGCAATATTCTGGACCTTCCCGAGAGCGGCCGCGACCGTTGGCGACGCCACACGATTGGCTTCGTGTTTCAGGACTTTCATTTACTGCCGGAGCTCACCCCCCTCGCCAATGTGCTGCTGCCGGGCAGTTTCGAGAATGTGACCGCGAAGGCCGAATTGCGGAAGCGTGCGCTTGCCCTGCTCGATGGATTTGGCGTCCCGCAGCGTCGCAAGAGCATCGCGGATCTGTCGCGCGGCGAGCAGCAACGTGTCGCGCTTGCGCGCGCCCTTTTGTTTGACCCTCCGGTCTTGCTGGCCGACGAGCCGACCGCTTCGCTTGATGCAGCAGCAGGGGAACTCGTGGCGAAAACGCTGGAGGAGTTTTCCATACGCGATGGCCGAACGGTCATCGCCGTGACGCACGATCCGGTTCTGGTGGAGCGGATCGGGTTGAAGTTTGAGCTGGAACGCGGCCACGTGCGTGGCGACGCCGTGCGGGAGACCGCTTGATGAATCCCTTGCCGATGATCTTTGCCGCCATCCGGCGGCATCTGGGCACTTACGCGCTTTTCATCCTGTTGGTCGGTATCGCTACCGGAATAGGCGTCGCCATCACCGCACAGGAAGAAGCCCTCCGCAAGGGCAGCGCGCGCGCCGCCGACAAGTTCGATCTCGTGGTCGCAGCGCCAGGCAGCCAGACCGACGTGGTGCTGGCCGCGATCTATTTGCGGCCGGGCTCCGTGCCTTTGTTGGACCCCGCCGTCACCGCTCAGGCGCTGAATGAGCCCCGTGCCAGAATTTCCGCGCCGCTTGGTTTCGGAGACAGAATCAAGGGTTCGCCGATCATCGGGACCGTTGCAAATTTCGTCGACCATCTGTCGGGCGGGCTGCAGCAGGGCCAGGTTTTCAAGGCCGAAAATGAAGCCGTCATCGGCTCTGCTGTTAAACTGTCCATAGGGGAGAAATTCCGTCCCTCGCATGGCGCTGCCCATCACGACGGCGACGAAGACGACGATGCGCACGAGAACGAACATGCGGTGGATATGTTTGTCGTGGGCCGTATGAAGCCGACAGGCACGCCATGGGATAATGCGGTCGTGGTGCCGATAGAGCAGATCTGGCGAGTCCACGGCCTGCCGACGGGCCATCCGGCAGGCAGTACGCAGATCGGCGGGCCATTCGATCCAGCACTGGTTCCGGGCGTGCCGGCCATTGTGATGCAGCCCGAAAACATCAGCGCAGCCTATGGACTGCGCAATGTCTACCGCACGCCGGCCAGCATGGCGTTTTTCCCGGCCGAGGTCCTGGTGAAGCTCTATGAAGTGCTGGGCGACGTCCGCGCCATCATGAACTGGCTGGCCATCGCCACGCAGGGGCTTGTGGTGCTGGCCATGCTGGCCGGAGTTGTGGCGATCTTGTCGCTGCACCGCCGACAGTTCGCGGTTCTGCGCGCGCTGGGAGCGCCCCGGATGTACATCTTTCTGTGCGTCTGGGGCCAGGTGGTTTTCATCGCCGTGCTGGGAGCCGTGCTGGGACTCCTGATCGGGGCCGGCGCGGCAATGGCGATGTCGTGGTTTTTCACGGCCTCGACCGGCATTTCGTTGCCGGCTCGCATCGGTGAAGACGAAATCATGTTGGTTGGGGCGATGATTGTATTCGGCCTTGCGGCCGCGACCATTCCGGCCTTCCTAGCCTATCGCTATCCGGTGATTGAATCTCTCCGGGCCGGATAGTTCCATGACGTCATGACAAGTCGCCATGCAGAAAGAACATAGCTGGCTCACAAGAATTTGTCTATTCTTCTAAACGAGCCTGTCGATCCCTTCGGCGCGAATACTCGGGACCGCAGTTTCATAAGCAACTCAACGGGGGGAAGTTTCATGGCGCATAGAGCCTATCGGGCACTGGGTCTTGCCGGCATTTTGATGGCAGGCGTTTCATTGTCGACTACCGTCCTGGCGCAGCAGCAGGGCTACAAGATCACCGTCAACAAGGATCGTCTCGTCAACGCACAGAACGAGCCGCAGAACTGGTTGATGATGAACGGCGACTATGGTTCGCAGCGTTATTCCAAGCTCACGCAGATCAACCGCAGCAACGTGAAGGATTTGCGCCTCGTCTGGGCGCTGGCGCTCGGCGGCATGCAGGACGTACCGCAGAACGGTCCGCAGAATGAAGTGAATCCGCTGATCGATAACGGCTTCATGTACACCACGGACGGCTGGGGCACGGTCTACAAGATCGACGCCCGAAACCCCACAAAGGGCGAGTTCGTCTGGACCAGTGATTCGGGCGTGCAGCACGAGGGTCTCTCGCCGCTGACGCGCGGCATCGCGCTCTACAACGAGATGGTTTTTGCCAATCTGCCCGACGGTCGCGTTATCGCGATCAATCGCGATTCCGGCGAAATCGTCTGGGACAAGCAGGTTGCGGTCGCCAATGAATTCGGCAGCAAGGAAAAGTTCCTCACCGCCCCGATCGCGGCCGAAGATCGCCTGATCGTCGCCAACGGCGCCGGCGACGCCGCGACTCGCGGTTGGATTGCTTCGCTCGACATCAACAGCGGCAAGGAGCAGTGGCGCTGGTACGTTGTGCCGAAGCCGGGCGATCCGGGCAGCGAAACCTGGAAGGACAAGAACAACGCCTGGAAGACTGGTGGCGGCGGTCTGTGGCAGACCGGTTCCTATGATCCGCAGTCGAAACAAACCATCTGGGGCACCGGCAACCCGGTTCCGATCTATGACGCCGAAGCTCGTCCGGGCGATAACCTCTATACGGACTCGGCGGTTGCGCTTGACATCAACACCGGCAAGCTCGCCTGGCATTTCCAGTATACGCCCAACGACAACTGGGATTACGACGAAATCGGCGTGCATATGCTCTACGATTTGCCGATCAACGGCGAGAACCGCAAGGTCGTTGCGCATTTCGGTCGCAACGGCTTCTTCTATTCGCTGGATCGCGCCAATGGCGCGTTCATCAAGAGCGGACAGTATGTCAACGATCTGAACTGGACAAAAGGCCTCGATCCGAAGACCGGAAAGCCGGTTGAATACGATCCGAAGCTGGATGTGCAGCGTTATATTCCCGAGACGCGTCCACTGCGCGGAGAAGGCGTAAAGCGCACTTGCCCGACGTGGCACGGCGGCGTCGCGCATCAACCGGTCGCCTACAACCCCGTCAAGCATATCGCCTATGGCGTCGGCACCGAAGGCTGCTATTCGGGCGACAACAATGTCACCGTCTTTAAGGACGGCGGCGGCATCGATACGAAAGCAAGCGTCGCTCATAAATATTCGAGCGATCTCTACTACGGAGCCATCACGGCTTTCGACGTGATCAACCACAAGAATATCGCCAAGGCCGTGACGGAAATCGAAAACCGTTCCGGTGCTACCGCGACCGCTGGCGGCGTCGTGTTCACAGCGCTGCAGGATGGCGCGCTCGTGGCCTATGATGACGAGAAGCTGGAGGAACTGTGGCGCATCAATCTCGGCACGCCGCTCAAGGGCGCGCCGGTGACATACTCCATCGGCTCGAAGCAGTTTCTGGCGGTTCAGTCGAGCGGGCGGCACCTTCATCCGGTGAAGTTCGATCGCCTTGAACATTCCAGCTATCTGTTCGTCTTCGCGCTGAACTAGGCTGAAAAGAAGAGCGCCCTTCCCGCACCGGGAAGGGCGCTTTTTTGTGACTGAAGCGCAGGACTATTTGGAAAGCTGCTTGCAGGTGGCCACATCAGAACCGAAAAGATCGATGCACTTCTCGCGATCCATCGCTCCCTTGCCGATCACCTTTGCAAACAGAAAGTCCGTCACCAGTTCGATTTCCCTGATCGAAAGGGTCGCGGGCGGATCCGTCAGGCTCATGCCGGCCTTGTCGACGTCAGCTTTTTTCATTCCGTAACACCGCCCGTCGCTGTAGGCGAGTCTTTCGAAGGCCGGCATGCCGGTATCGGGGCGGCCGCATCGGATGGTCGTGAGGATCGTTTCGCGGTCCATGTCCGTCTCCCGCAGATTTGCACCGTCGGGCATCTGGGTATCCATCTTGACCCCGTCGGCGGCCCAGCCATGGCAGGTCTGGCAATTGCCCTTCTGGCGGAAAATCCGGAAACCAGTGGCGATGTCTTCCGGTGACGCATTCTGGGCGAGCGCGCCGCCAGCGACGCCCAATGCTCCAAGCACGAGCCCGGCCACAACTGACGCCAGACCGGTTCGGCCGAGCTTTCTATTTTTTGTATTTCGCACCCTGTCTCTCCTCCCTTTTCACTTGCCGCATCATGTCGGGCCAGTCTTTGGTTATGGGTAGATTATAAAACGCGATCACATCTGTTTGCCAGTCACAACGTGCGATTGTCGCCAGTCTCGTAACGGTCTAGGCTGTCGAAATGAAGAACCGGCGAAATCTCAAAATATTGAGCGCGGCTCTGTGGCTGCCTTTGTTCCTGACGACCGTCGGTCCGGCGCAGGTCGCCGAGCGACTTGGCCGTGCAACAATCTGGGACATCAAACTAGGTCAGCCGATTGCAGCGCAACCTGCCGCAGACGCCTTTCAAAACTTTGCATGCGGGGCCAGTGGTGGTCCGCCGCGGCTGAAGCTTACGGGCTGGAGTGACTTCGCCAAATGTGCCGCTGAAGCGTCAGGCTTGCACGAAGTCTATTTCGAATATGACGACGAAAACGAATATTTTTTCCGGGCTCACGATATGGAGCGTGAAATTTCGCGCTGGGCCGGTACGACCGAGAATGCATTTCCTATTGTGGCGTCTGTGCTTTTCGATAATGCCGGAATAGCCCGTGGCATTCGGCTGGTCACGGATGCTCGTCCGGGATTTCGCAATGACGTGTTCGAGGCAGAGCAACGCAAGCGGGAACTGCATTACCAATTCGGCGGGTCCATGTCGGCACGCTACAATATCGAGGCGGACAAACACTGCGTCGCACATCCGCTGGCCGAAGGCGAAGGCAAGATCGCCGGCCTCGCGATCAAGCGTTCATGTGAACTGATCGATCAGCAGGCGCAGCGCCGTTACGTGGTTCAAATGAATTATTTCCGCAAGCCCGGCCAAAGCGGCTACGATCCACGGGTGCCGACACGGACCACGCAAGGCGAGTTTGAGAGCTCATCGCGTTTCGAAATGTATACCCTCGCCAAGCCCTGAATCGGTTAAATCCTCACATCGCGATTATGGCGCTATCGTGCCGTCGGGCATCTGCGTGCGGTCGAAAAACGTCCCGTCGAATTTGACATTGGTCATGTCAGCCTTCTTGAAACTTGCGCTCGCAAGGATGGCGCTGGAAAAATCCGCTTCGCGAAACTTCGCCCCGTAGGCGTCGACATTCGACAAATCAGCCTTAGCCATATGGGCATCAATGAATTCCGCATTGATGAGACGGGCGCCGGCCATATTGGCTCCATCAAAAACGCCACCACGCGCGAAAGTAAAGTCCATCGCAACCTGTGTCATGTCTGCATTGTTGAACTTAGATTCGGCAATCCTCGCCTTGCGCAGGTCGACGCCACGCAGAATTGCGCCTGTGAAGTCGGTGCGCGATGCGCGAGCAGCCCCCATCATGGCTTGCGAAAGATCGGCCCCCGTCATGATCGCGCCGTCGAGCCTCGCTGCATACATCATGGCGTCAGCCAGCTTTGCGCCGGATAAATCTGCGCGAAGCAGTTCCGCCTTGTTGAGGTTTGCGCCTGTCAGGTCAGCGTCATTCAATTTGGCGCCCTGAAGGCGAGCATCGTGAAAATTCGCATCGACCAGACGTGCGCCCGACAAAATGGCGCCGCTGAGATCTTTGCGCTTGAAATTCAAACCCGACAGATCGCAGCCGGGACAGGACTTTGTGCGTCCAGCGATGAAATCATCGCGCTGGTCAGCAAGCGCTGGTTGAGCACCAAGCAGCGTCAACGTGGCGAAGACTGGCAATATAAAGATTGCAACAGCGCATCGAATTCTCTTCAACATCAAAAATTCCCTGTTTGGCGGGAGGAAGTGAATAGAAAAATCCTGACCAGCTTTGACCGGACCGCCGGAACTCATCGAAGTATCCATTGTGATGTTAGTGCATCATCTGTCTAGGTTGCAATGTGGGGGTGACTGGTGCACCTCGACCGGGCGGCGCAGCCTGCCAATTTAGAGCCTCCGGGGCTGGCTCTCTGCGACCGTCATCCTTACCACGACCAACAAGTCTCGGGTTGCCGCGAGGAGCTTCTGGATGTGCTTGGATCGAGCCTGCGCAAACCAGATCCGATCATCGGATGAATGCTGACGGGACGACGCTCGCAGTCGGCGGTTGAAATCGACCAAAAAAGCGCCAACAGAATTGTGCAAGACCGGAATTCCGAACCCAAAAATGAAAGCGCCTAACGACCGATTTACAAAGACAACTGCTCCCTCGACAGATTTAACCAGAATTCTATATCCTTGACGATTCTTGATGACCAGGCTGGAATTGCCAGACTAGCTGTGCGATTCTGTCACCTGCTAGGCTCTATCTGGGTGGCCGCGTGGGCGGGTGCATTGGCAAGTTCGCAACTTGGACGGCTGCGGCAGTTTTCGCCGTAGTGCTCATGCTTGCGCCCAATCTCGCGGCGGCTCATCCAGGGCATGCGACGGGTCAGGGAACGCACGTCCACGAATTTAGCGCCAGCGATTTTGCCAAGTTGGAAATTTCTAATTATGAAGCTGCGATTGATCAGAGTTCAACTGCAGACCGGGCAGGCGGCGAGAACAGCTTGCCTGAAGTCAAACTGGCGGCAAGTTCAGACCCGCTGCCCGCGCATTGTGGCGGCAATTGTTGTCATCCCGGTGGTTCCGGCTGTTGCGCGGCATCCTGCCTGACGATCGATGTGCCTCAATTGCCAATTTTAGAGTCCCATCAGGCTGCTTTTAGGCAAATTGCAGCAGACGTTGATGGCATAGTTCCGTCGGGCCTGGCGGAACCACCAAACGGAAGCGCGTAATTCGCGACGCTGCGCCGGTTCAAGAACCGGCCTGATCTCCGTCTGGTTGCAGGCTTGCCAAATGAATATGAAATTCGCCGCGCGGATTGCCGCGATGGGCATTTTGCTCCTGTTGGGAGTTGTGCCGATTGTCGCTCATGAGGGCCACGATCACGAAACGGCTCCGCCTGTCATCGCCAGTGCTTCACCAAGGGCGGAG
The DNA here is from genome assembly GCA_947478455.1 of Beijerinckiaceae bacterium. Lineage (GTDB taxonomy): Bacteria > Pseudomonadota > Alphaproteobacteria > Rhizobiales > Beijerinckiaceae > Terripilifer. Next base: position 21,146 of record CANJWR010000045.1, read on the forward strand.
GCCTCTTCCGACTCATTCGAGTTGGTCGCCATAAGGCGTGGCGGCGGTCTCGAAATCTGGATCGACCGTTTTGAAACCAACGCCCCCGTTACGACCGCCTCCGTTGAGGTGGAGACGCCCGATGGGCAGGTCACGGCCGCTATTTCGCCAGATGGCTCTTACCGTATTCCCGCTCCCTGGGCCGAGAAGGCAGGACAGTATGATTTGATCGTGACCGTCACAGACGGTAGCGATCTGGATATTCTGACGGCGACGCTGGAAATCCCGCGCCCTGCAACCGCCGATGATCCCGCAGCGACCAGGGCATCTGGACTCTCGCTGAGCCCTTCGCAAATCGCAGCCGGTGGTAGCCTTGCGCTGGGTGTCTTTGTGCTTCTGATTGCACGGCCCAGGCCACTATATTGGGCGCCTTTGTTGGCTGTGGCCGCGCTCGCCGGACTCGGAGTTGCTCGCACTTCGGTGAATGTCGGGCCAGTCGCGAACGGGACGCTGGCGGCACCGCCGCCCATCATGCAGGACCGTTCGCAGATTGCCCCGGATGGCTCCGTGTTCGTGCCGAAGCCGACACAACGCATTCTCAATCTGAGAAACGCTTTCAGTCAGTCAGCCGAGCACAACAAGACCCTGGAACTTCCAGGCAGGGTCATTCCAGATCCAAACAGAAGCGGCCTAGTTCAGGCTTCTGTCTCTGGCCGCCTCTCACCTCCAGCTGGTGGCTTCCCGCGCCTCGGGGCCAGCGTCAAAGCCGGTCAAGTGTTCGCCTATGTGACAGCGCCATATGCGGCCATCGATCAGTCCGCAATGCGTCAGCAGGCTGGCGATCTGGATCAGCAGATATCTATCGTGGAGCGTCGCCTTTCGCGGTCTGAGCTTCTGGCCAAGACGGGCGCCCTGGCGGCTGTAACGCTTGAAGAGACCCGGCTTGAACTCCAGGGACTGCGCGACAGGCGACTCGCGCTGGATCAGGTTAAGCGAGAACCCGAAGCCCTTGTCGCGCCTGTCGACGGAATAGTCGCAAGCACGAACGCAGTCGCGGGCCAGATAGCCGATGCCAACACAATCCTCTTCCACATCATCGATCCGAAGAGTTTGTGGGTCGAGGCGTTGGCGTTCGAGGTTCCCCCCGATCATCTGACTGCATCCGCTCTGACTGCGGACAGCCGATCTCTTGAGTTGCAGTTTGTCGGCGCCGGGTTTACCGACCGTAATCAGGCGGCTCCCATCCATTTCGCGTTAAAGGATCCGCAAGGCGTTCGGCTAGGGCAGTTTGTCACTGTACTGGCGCAAGCGATCGATACAATTTCCGGGATCGCTGCGCCACGCAAGAGCATCGTGCGGCGCTCAAATGGCGAGTCCATCGTGTTCGAGCATATCCGCGCAGAGCACTTCGAAAGCCGAACAGTTCGGACGCTTCCGCTTGATGCCGAACGTGTCCTGATTGTCAGCGGGCTGAGTGCAGGAAAGCGAATTGTTACGGACGCCGCCGAACTGTTGAACCAGGTGAGGTGATCCATGTTCACCTTCCTCGTTACAAGATCGCTTCGCAATCGACTGCTGGTTATTGCCGCCGCCATTTCACTCATGGTCTGGGGCGCGTTGACGGCGGCGCGATTACCCGTAGATGTTCTGCCCGATCTCAATCGCCCGACCGTCACAATCATGACAGAGGCCGAAGGACTGGCGCCTCAGGAAGTCGAACAACTCGTCACATTCGTCATTGAAACAAAGATGAATGGAGTCGCCGGCGTCTCACGCGTTCGCTCCGTGTCAGGAGTCGGGCTCTCGATCGTTTATGTGGAATTTGACTGGGGAACGGATCTGTTTCGCAATCGCCAGCAGGTAGCCGAACGGCTTGGCATCGTGAAGGATCAATTGCCGGCGAATGTGACCCCACAGATGGGCCCGGTGAATTCCATTATGGGTCAAATTCTTCTTGTCGCCCTGACGGCTCCCGCTAGCGTCTCGCCCATGGACGTGCGCGAAACCGCAGACTTCATTCTGCGACCGCGCCTGCTTTCCATTCCCGGTGTCGCACAGGTTATCCCGATGGGCGGCGAGGTCCGGCAATATCGTATCTCGCCGAACCCGATCGCCATGCGGGCGCTGGGCGTCACGTCCGATCAGCTAGAGCGGGCGGTTTCGCAATTCGGAGTGAATACCGGCGGGGGGTTCGTTGACCAGTATTCGCGCGAGTTTCTCGTCCGCAATCTAGGCCGGTCGCTGAGCTTGAAGGACCTCGAAGGAACAGTTGTGACCACCGTCAAGGGTGGCACGATTTTTCTGCGTCAGGTTGCCAGTGTGAGCTTTGCGGCAAAGAGCAAGCGAGGCGATGCCGGATATATGGGCAAGCCTGCGGTGGTGGTTTCGATCGAAAAGCAGCCGAATGTCGACACGGTCAGGCTCACCCGCGAAGTCGAAAATGCGCTTGCTGAAATTTCTCCCGGCCTGCCTCTGGGCATAGCGGCCAATCAGATCTTGTTTCGGCAGGCCGAATTCATCGAGACATCGATCAAGAATGTGGAGCACGTTCTGCTTGAGGCCATCAGCGTGGTGGCGATCGTACTTTTCGCCTTTCTGCTGAACTGGCGGACGACAGCGATTTCACTGACTGCAATTCCGGTTTCGATTCTGATGACGGCCATTGTTTTCAGCATTTTGGGACTTTCGATCAACACAATGACCCTTGGCGGCCTTGCTATCGCAATCGGAGAACTGGTGGACGACGCGGTCGTCGACGTTGAAAATATCTTCCGGCGGCTGCGGGAGAACAGCAAGCTTACCCCACCCAGACCGGTGTTCGATGTCGTTGTCGCCGCCAGTCAGGAAGTGCGATCAGGGATCGTTTACGCGACAATGATCATTATTCTTGTCTTTCTGCCTCTCTTCGCGTTGACAGGAATTGAGGGAAGACTTTTCGGACCGCTTGGTCAGGCCTACATCATTTCGATCCTCGCCAGTCTGCTCGTTTCGATCACCCTGACGCCGGTCATGGCGTATTATCTTCTGCCGCGCATTGCAGGGTTTCGTGAGACTGAGAGCTGGCTGGTTCGTGTCCTCAAATCGGGCAATCGGGCCTTGCTTGAAAAGGCAATTGATCGACCCTTTGCGATGTTGGCGGTTGCGGCGATCGCGATCATGGTGGCGGGTGCGGCTGCCTATATGTTGCCGCGGGCGTTTCTGCCGCGTTTCAATGAAGGCACGCTCACGATCAACACCGTATTCACGCCGGGAATCTCGCTTGCGGAATCCAATCGTGTCGGGTTGATCGCCGAACGTCTGATTATGGAGGTGCCCGAGGTGAAATCTGTCGGCCGCCGCACGGGACGCGCCGAACTCGACGAGCATGCCGAAGGTGTGCATTCCTCCGAGATTGAGGTCGATCTGAACAAGTCCGAACGGACCAGAGATCAGATTTCGGCCGAAATTCGCAATCGCCTTTCGGTTTTGCCTATGTCGGTCAACGTAGGACAACCTATTTCTCATCGACTTGATCACATGCTATCTGGCGTCAGAGCGGAAGTTGCAGTCAAGATTTTCGGAGACGATCTCGACGCGATCGCCCATCAGGCGGAAAGCATACGCGGCCGACTGTCTGCCATTCCGGGCCTTGTGGACCTGCAGGTCGAGAAGCAGGTGCGCGTCCCCCAACTTGAAATCCGGGTCGACTATCAGCGGGCGGCGCTTTACGGGCTGCAACCATCAGCGATCACGGACCAATTGCAACGCTGGTCCAATGGACGGCTCGTGTCAAAGATAGCGGATGGGGCGCGTCGGTTCGATGTCATTCTCCGCCTTGATGACGACAGACGCACCACGGCTGGCCTTTCGGAACTTCTGATCGAATCTCCCGCTGGCTGGATACCAATCAAGTATGTGGCCGAAGTCATCGAGACCGATGGTCCCAACCAGATTCAACGTGAAAATGGCAAACGTCGAATTGCGGTCTTCGCCAACACCGACGGTTCTCACGATATGGCTCGCATTGTCGATGAGATCCGACGGCAGATAGCTTCGGCCAGTCTCCCTTCCGGCATGTTCGTCAATATCGAGGGAACTTTTCAGGCGCAGGAAGATGCGGCCAGGACGATCGGAATTCTGGCGCTGGTTTCGTTAGCGCTTGTATTTTCCATTCTCTATAGTCGTTATCGCTCGGCCCTTTTCGCCTCCATGGTGATTGGAAGCGTGCCGCTTGCGCTGGTCGGTAGCGTCGCGGCATTGTGGATTGCCGGGCAGCCTCTATCCGTAGCTTCGATGATTGGTTTTATCACTCTCACCGGAATCGCATCGCGAAATGGCATCCTCAAGATTAGCCACACCATCAATCTGTCACTGCACGAAAACATTCCGTTTGGGCGCGAGTTGATCATTCGCGGCAGCCTTGAGCGGATGGTTCCCGTTCTCATGACAGCGCTGTCGGCAGCGGTCGCGTTGACGCCATTGCTGATCGACGGACAGGCGCCCGGAAAGGAAATTCTTCATCCGGTCGCGATTACGATTTTCGGGGGTCTTATCAGCGCGACGCTGCTCGACGCCTTTATGACTCCCATCCTGTTCATGAGGTTCGGCCGCAAGCCGCTTGAACGTTTGGCGGATCTGTCGAAAATGCCACCAACTGGCCCAGCGCCGTCACCCCAGCCCATCGACGCCTACTGACATTCAAAAAGGAGCGACACATGAAGTATGCAGCAATAGCGACCACAATCGCACTCTCGTTGTCCACGACGGCATTTGCCCATGACGAAAAGGGCCCGCATGGCGGCGCGGTCGAACATGCCGGCGCCTATCACGTGGAACTCGTCGCCAAAGGAACATCGGTGGAGGTTTTCGTGTTGGATGGAGCCCTGAAGCCAATTGACCACACCGGTCAAAAAGGCCTCGCAATCCTGATTGTTGGCGGAAAGTCAGCTCGCATTCAACTTGCGGCTACGGGAACTGATCGCCTCACGGGCACAGCCCCCACAGCGATAAAAGGGGCGCCCAAGGGCGCTGTGCAGATCGCCCTGCCATCCGGCTCGACGGTGCAAGCGAAGTTTTGAATTTCGCGCTCTGCTCAAAAAGGAAAGACTTACATCTTCGCTGCCAAGGTGACTCGAGCGGGGGCCCAATCGTGTAAACGAATACGATTGGGCGCATCGCAAACTAACAAGTCGACAGTATTAGTGTCGACTGCCCGTTCATCCGGATTAGCGAAGATGTCACCACACTGCGCGCTCTAAGCAATTGCGGTGGGCAGGATTGTCGAGTGAGAAGCCATCTTGGAAGTTGTGAATGCGGCAACCGCGCCTGTCGATCGTCGCTAAATGACGAAAATCGGCGCAAATCCGCCACCGGGGGTGCGAAAGTTTGTGGTCTGGCCCTGATAAATTCTTGCCGCCACTAATAGAATTCGTCCGTCATAGACATAAAGTCGGACATCGACCTTTCGGGTCTCCACCGCTCCATCAACCTTGATCAGACGTTCGCCAGGAACTGCTAACTGCTGAGCGACGTAGCCTCCCTTTATGATGTCAGTCCACACGCCCTTCGTAATCTTATCTGGCTCGTCGCTGTTTCATGTGGGTAGCGTGTCCAGCACCCCTCCGGCGATGAGGTAGACCATCAACTTGAGGTTGCGCTTGCTGCGATAGCCTTTTGCCTTGCGTTTGGCGGCCTGGACGTTTCCGTTGATGGCCTCCAGAAGTCC
>CANJWR010000046.1 GCA_947478455.1 Beijerinckiaceae bacterium
CGCCATCAAGGAATTTCTGAACAAACTCAACTCGCTTGGCCGGATGGTTCATGGCGACGCTTCATCGGATTGAAATCATCAATCCGAGTCACTTGTCCATCAAATCAGGCCATTATGAGTCCACGGAAAATGAGGGGATTCATGAGGGCGCTCTCCGGAAACACAACTCTCTTAGTGGCCGCTGCAACTTATCAGATGCATATCTCCACTCGATCAATAGAATACCGCATACCCTCGTTTTGTTTTTGTTCTACCAACGGGCGGGTAAAGCATTTAACGCCAAACGACGCTTCGAATGCGACCAGCAGCTTGACCGAAACGCTTTATCGAAACAGGCAGGGGCGGATTATGTTCCCCGATGCGTCTAGCCCCGGCCCACAACGACATGATATAGATCATAACAAATTCGCGGCGCAGCAAGGATCAAAAGGCCTTCAGCGCCGGAGGGGAACGCGGTCAGAATGAACGACGCAAGCCAGACGAACCATCAGCCTGGATCTCAGGAAACGACCGGTTCAGATTCTCCCCGCGTTGCGGTCGAGGGGCTGACAAAGCGCTATCGCACAAAGGGCGGCGAACACGTCGCGCTGGACAATGTGTCGATCGATATTGGCGCAGGCGAGTTTGTAGTTCTTCTTGGCCCTTCGGGGTGCGGAAAAACCACTCTGCTGCGCTCGATCGCCGGACTCGAGGAGCCAGATGGCGGCGACATCAGGCTCGACGGCCAGATCGTGTCATCCGCCAGCCGTAATATCTGGTTGCCGCCGGAAGATCGCAATCTCGGAATGGTATTCCAGTCCTATGCGCTCTGGCCGCATATGAATGTGTTCGAGAACGTCGCCTATCCGCTGCGCAATGGAAAACTGAAAGAAGCTGAGATCAGACCTCGCGTCGCACAGGCGCTTGAACGCGTGGGGCTGAGCGCTGTCATGGCGTCTTACCCAAGCCAACTTTCCGGCGGTCAACAACAGCGCGTATCGCTGGCGCGTGCGCTGGTTTCGACCGGTGGGCTTGTGCTGTTCGACGAGCCGCTGTCGAACCTGGACGCCAAGGTGCGTGCGCGACTACGCATCGAGCTGGTTTCGCTTCAGCAGAGCATGGGGTTTTCGAGCCTCTATGTGACGCACGACCAGAGCGAGGCGCTGGCGCTCGCAGACCGCATCGCCGTGATGGAAGTGGGGCGTATCGCCCAGATCGGAACGCCGGAAGAGATTTATGACTCGCCCGCCACCCGCTATGTCGCCGACTTCATCGGCAGCGCCAACGAGATTGTCGGCGAGGTGACGCGGATCGAAGGCGGAACCTGCGTGGTCGCCACTCCGGTCGGGCAACTTGTTGGCGGCGCCGCAACCGGAGTCGCCTCTGTCGGGCAAAAGGTTGCCGTTATGTTCCGCCCCGAGCAATGCGCGCTGTCGCGAAATGCGACTGCGACCTCCGGGCTCAACACCATAGCCACGACACTGGAGCGCTCTCTGTTTCAGGGCGCGACCTTCGAGCACGTGCTGCGGGCCGGCACGAACCTCATTGTCGCCATCTCTATCGGCGGCGACCGCTATGCGCATGGCGAGACCGTGAGCCTGTCGTTCCCTGAAAGCCGCACACTCGTCTTCCCAATGCCGGCTGGCGCGACACAGGCAGGCACAAAATGAACGCACCCGCCGCACGCGCGACAGCACGAAAGGCGCGAATCCCAGTCTTTTCCAGCCTCGTCCTGACGCTGGTGGCGCTTGTCGCGGTGTTCCTGATTTTTCCGCTGGCAGCCACGGTCTGGCGGACAATTGGCGAAGCGCCTGCTGGCGTCGATCAGGTTGCGGCTTCACTCCGTTCGGGCGCGCTGGTTCGCGTGTTAATGAACACAGCAATCGTGGTCCTTGGCGGCGCATTCATCGCGACCATCATCGGATCGCTGCTCGCTTTCATCAACGAGCGCACTGACGGCACGCTCGGGGCTGCAGGCGAATTATTGCCGCTTGCTCCGATGATCGTGCCGCCGATTGCGGGCGTCATCGGCTGGGCCATTCTGCTCGATCCAAATGTCGGCCTCGGCAACACATTGCTGCGCAATCTTCTCGGAACTGTCGGTCTGCCCGTCGAGTCCGGCCCTTTCAATATCTATACGCCGGCCGGGCTGATGCTCGTCACGGGGCTCTACCTGGTGCCCTATGTCTATCTTGTGGTTGCAGCAGCCCTGCGCGGGCTGGATTCCTCGCTGGAAGAAGCCTCGCGCGTCAGTGGCGCACGCCCGATCCGAACCATGTTGCTGGTGACATTGCCGGCTGTACGGCCCGCGATTGCTGCGGGGTCGCTTGTGGCCATCATCGCCGGCATCGGGCTCTTTTCCGTGCCGATCGTGCTCGGTACAGCGGCGCGCGTCGATGTTCTGTCGGTCCACATCTATCGAATGTTCGAGCAGTTCCCGCCTCAGACCGCAGCGGGCCTTTTGCTCAGCGCCGCCATGGTGGCCATCGTGCAAAGCCTGCTACTTGCGCAACGCTGGCTGGTTCCGCCGGAGCGCAACGCTGTCACTGGCGGGCGCGGCGGACGCTCCGGCCGTATCAGACTCGGGCGGCTGCGCATTCCGGCGAAACTGATGGCGGTGAGCTATCTGGTTCTCACGTCGGTTCTGCCGGTGATCGGCCTGATCATCGTTTCACTACAACCGTTCTGGACGCCGAACATCCGTTTTAGCCAGTTCAGCCTCGCCAACTACAAATTCGTGCTGTTTGAAAATGGCCCCACCAGCCGGGCCTTTGTGACCAGCTTTTCGCTCGGCGCTGCGACCGCAACAGTTGCGGTGCTGATCGCCGCCATCGTGATGTTGCAGTCGCGCCAGCAGAAGGGCGCAAGCCGCCGCATCGGCGATGTGATTTTGAGCCTGCCCGCAACATTGCCGCATACGGTGATCGGCATTGCATTTCTGATCACCTTCACGCCACCGCCGTTCCAGTTCTACGGCACGCTGACGATCCTGTTTCTCGCCTATCTGGCGATGGCGCTGCCATTTGCGGCGCGCGCCGCCTCGTCGGCCGCAAGCGGAATCGGATTTGATCTGGCGGAGGCTTCGCGCATTGCGGGCGCTGGCCCTGCCCGCACCTTCCGTCGCGTCCTGTTGCCACTTTCGGCGCCGGGACTGGTGGCAGGTTGGATTATCGTCTTCATCCATACTGCCGGCGAAGTGACTGCCTCAAGCCTGCTCGGCGGCGCGCGCAATCCGGTCATCGGGCGCGTGATGACCGAACTCTGGGTTTTTGGAAGCTTTCCGCAACTGGCCGCCATGTCCATCGTGGTCACGTTGGTGACCTCGGTCGGCGTTGCCATTATGCTATCATTTTCGCGATACTCGTCCAGAACCACCTAGACCCAACTTGCACGACCTGACGAAATTGAGAGAGGGGAGAAACACATGACCATCCAGAACTCCGGACGCCCGACACGGCGCCGCTTTCTGCAACACGCAGTCGTCGCCGCGATGGCTCCGGCGCTGCTGACACCCAATTTCGCGAGCGCACAGGACGCAAGCCTGATCGAAGCCGCCAAGAAGGAAGGAAAGGGGTCGCTATATGCGGTCACAGACCCGACGATCATTCAGGCCTTCGTGGCGAAGTTCAAGGAAAAGTACGGCATCGAACTGGAGATCACCCGCCTGATCTCCGGTGCGCTCGGTCAGCGCCTCACCTCCGAACACGACAGCGGGACGCCTGTGGCGGATGTGGTGATGGACACCGACAAGCTCCTGCAGGAGACGCTGGCGGCGAAAAACATGTTCACACCGATAGATATCATGCCGGGCGTCGCGGCCTATCCGGCTTCGACCAAGACAGCTTACTCGGTCATCATCAGCCACATTCCCTATTCGCTCGTATGGAACAAGGATCTCGTCAAGGATCCGCCCAAGAGCTGGGAAGAACTGGCCGATCCCAAATGGAAAGGTCGCCTGCTGACCATCGATCCGCGCGTCGGCGGCTCACCCGCGCTCTGGCATGTGCTGATGCGCGACACCTACGGTGACAACTTTGTTCGCGCGCTGGGCCAGAATGCGCAACTTGCTCCCAGCGTAGTGCCCGGCCTGCAGCAGATCGCCGCTGGCGCGAAGGCGGTCTATGCGCCCGGCATCCATCAGGTTGTGGTCGGCCTGCTTTCGAAAGATGCGCCTCTGGGCGAGGCTTTCCTGCAACCCACCATCTCTTCCGACACAAGCATGATGATCATGCAGAAGGCCCCGCATCCGAATATTGCGCGTCTGATTTCCGCCTTCGCGCTCAGCATCGAGGGTCAGGCTGTCCTCAACAAGGATGGCTTCTCGCCCATCGAGGGCGTGCCCGGCACCCTGCCGCTTCCCAAACTCACGACGCCAGATTTCCGCACGGTGAAAGAAAAGATTCCCGGCATCATGACGCTGCTGGGCGTCAACTGACGCCGGCTTGCGCTACCGGTCGACAGCGATCGGTAGCGCAACCGCCCCATAGGGGTGCCAGAATTCCCGGGTCGGCTCTCCCGCAAGCCTGAACGACTTGGTGCGCGCCAGCAATTCTTCCAGCGCGACGCGCATTTCCTGCCGCGCCAAACCATTGCCTATGCAAACATGCACTCCGGTGCCGAACGACAGATGGCGGTTTGGGCGCCGCTCGATATTGCAAGCTTCTGGATTTTCAAACGCCGCCTCGTCATGATTGCCCGAGGCAAACACCAGATGCAGCTTGTCGCCTTCCAGAATCTGTCGACCACCCAGCTCCACATCGCGCGCCGCAATGCGCGGCATCTGGATCACCGGCGGTTGAAGTCGCAGGATTTCCTCGATAGCGCCGGCAATCAGTTTGGGATCGGCGCGCAAGCGGCTCTGCAAATCCTGATCGGTTGCGATATAGCGCAGACAGATTCCCAGTGCGCTCGTGGTGGAATCATGGCCAGCAGCAACCAGCAAACGCAACATGCCGACGATCAGATGCTCGCTTACCGGCTTGCCGTCAATCTGCGCCACCAGCATCGCACTGACCACATCATTGTCGACAGGTTGTGGCGATGCCTTTCGGGCTTCAACAACCTTTCGGCAATAGTCCCAAAGGAATTCGTTCGATTCATCGAAGCGCCGGCGATCGTCAGGATTCGTCGACGCCTGCAGATAGACGGACTCGCTCGCCTCCTTGATGGCTGGCCAGTCCCCAAGCGGCTGATTGATGCGGGCCAGCAGGATCTGCGCCGGCAGCGGACGAGCAAGTCCGGTTGCGAAATCACCCCCGCCGGCAGCCAGCATTGGCTCAAGCAATTCAATCGCGATCCTGCGCGACAGTGGTTCGAATTGCGCCAGCGCCGCAGGTGTAAAGAACGGCATCATCAATGCCCTGAAGGCGCGATGATCAGGCGTGTCCATTTCCAGTGGCGGTCGCGGCTGCGAGGGCCAGCGAATATTCTGGCGAAAGGTATCTGTATCTCGCGCCACGGCTACGATGTCATCGTAACGCGTCACCAGCCAGCCGTTGTCGAAGCCTGTCGAACCGCCCTTTGTGCCTTCCTGCAACGCAACCGGGCATTCGCCTCGGAGGCGCGTGAAAAGCACCGCCGGATCTTCAGTAACTTCCTTGCTGAAGGTTCGCAGCACATCAGGCTTTCGGGCGACCTTTTTGGCTTCGTTGGTGGCCATCCGGACGCCCCTTCATGTCGCTCCAATGCCGCACAGGCGGCAACAATCGAAATTCTTCGAATTCTAATGCTCGGTTTACCGCCATGTCCATTGCAATCTATTGCTCAATGGCTTTTGATACAGTCACCTGATGTCAGGAATTGCATGACGGAGTTGCAAGTAGAATGAAGGCGCTTGACGGCTTGCGAATTCTGGATTTGACGCATGCACTTGCGGGTCCGTTCTGCACATATCATCTCGCGTTGCTCGGCGCTGACGTCGTTAAGGTCGAGCGCCCCGGCGTCGGCGATGACTTTCGCGCCTTTGTTCGCGAACCGGGATGGAATGTCGGGTCCGCATTTGCGGCCGTTAACGCCGGCAAACGATCTATCACCCTGAACCTCAAGCGTCCGGAAGCACAGTCCATCATTCGCGCACTTGCGATGGTGTCCGATGTCGTTGTCGAGAACCAGCGTCCTGGCGCATTGTCCGAAATGGGCATCGGCCATGATGATTTGCGGGCGCTCAATCCGCGGCTGATCACCTGCTCTATTTCGGGCTTCGGGCAGGACGGCGAGATGGCGAAATGGCCGGCCTACGACCACACAATTCAGGCCATGAGCGGCATGGCGTGGTCTGGCGCTGACGACGATATTCCCTCGCAGGGGCGCGGCTTCAGCATCGATTGTTTCAGTGGCTACGTGGCGCACTCGGCCATTCTGCAGGCGCTCGTGCGGCGCGAACGCTCCGGCGAGGGCCAGCATCTCGACGTCGCCATGCTTGACGCCACCATGGTGCTGATGGGCGTCGGTCTGGTGCGGCAGATCATCAGCGGCGACCGCATCAGCGCGACGCAACCCATCGTGCAGGACCGCCCCACCGTTGGCCCGTTCCGCACAGCGGACGGATGGTTGTGGCTCAGCGGCAATTTCCAGAACCATTGGGAAGCGCTTTGCAAAGTGCTCGGCGCAGAAGAGCTTCTTGCAGATGCACGTTTCGCGAAGCCCGACGCACGTCTGGTTCACAAGACCGAGTTGCGCGCCGAACTTTCCCGACGAATCGCGCCATTACGCGCCAGCGATCTTGAAGTGGCGCTCATGGAAGCCGGCGCGCCCGCCGCGCGCGTGCGCACATCGAAGGACGCGCTCGCCATGCCGTCGCTGCGCACTCGCAAGATGCTGCAGGACAGCGCGACCGACGACGGCAAGCCGCTCACGCTCATGAACGCGGGCTTTGTGGCGGACGCCGATGGCCCCGACCTCAAGCGGCGTTTGCCGGCGTTGGGCGAACATACATCAGAGGTGCTGGCCGAAATCGGCTATGCGCCGGAAGAAATCGAACGCCTGAAATCGGCGGGAGTACTGTGATCATGCATACGCTGAAGCCCGGCACGGCCTTTGGAAAACTTGTTTTCCACTACGAGAATCGCCTCTCGGAAGCCCGTAAGGCCCATGCGGCTGGACGGCGCGTCGTAGGCCGCATCGGCCACACGGTCCCGGCCGAACTTATCGTCGCCGCGGGCTGCACGCCGGTTCTCATCGCAGCCGATCTGGAGCGCGCAACGCCAGTCGCCGACATCTATGTCGATCCCGAACTTCCGCCCGAAACACGCACGCTTTTCGAGGCTGGCGTAGCGGGTGATTTCGAGTTTCTCGATTACCTTATTTTGTCACGTCCCTACGACAAGCTCTATTATTTCCTGAAGGAAATTTATCGCCTCGGCCGCGCGCCCAAAATGCCCCCCTTCATGATCTTCGATTTGATGCAGAGCCAGCGTGAGGCCGTGCGCGCCTACAACTGGGGGCGTCTGCAGGCGCTGGTCGAGCGACTTGGCAGGCTGGCGTCCGCGCCGCTTGAAGCAGACGCGATACGCTTTGCGATCAATCTCAGCAATCGCGCGCGCGCCATGCAGAGACAGGTCGCAGACCTTCGCCAGAATGGGCGCATCAGTGGCGTCGACGCCATGCAGGCGCTCGGCGCAGGCTATTTCATGCATCCAGCCGAATATGCGGAAACGCTCGGCGCCTATATCGCGGATGTGAAGGCGTCGTCCGCCAGGCGTCCTTCAGGCCCACGCATCTTGCTCGCAACAGCCGAGCCGCTGCAGCAACTCATGCTGCACCAAACGCTCGAAGCAGATGGCGCAACGGTCGTGGCGGAAGACGACAACTGGGGCGCGCGAGCGCCCGGCGAGGATATTTCGGATGAAAGCGATCCTCTTGTCGCGATCTTCGACAAATATTGGCGCGACGTACCAACATCCGGCGTCTATCCTCAGGCAGCGCGCGAACATTGGCTGCTGGAACAGGCCGCGCGCGCCGAAGTTGACGTTGTCGTATTTTATGTTCCACCGAGCGACAGGCTGATGGGTTGGGATATTCCACGCCTGACGGAGACAATGCGTCAGAAGGGCAAGCCGGTCCTGACCCTGTTCCATGATGCGATGACCGAAAAGGGCCGCAACAACATCCGGCAGGAACTCGCCGCACTCGCATCCTCCTTGTCACAAAATACACCTAGCACGCAGGAGGCACGCCGATGAGCGCCCCGACAAAATCTTCGGACGCCGCCCGCGACGAAGCTCGGCGCAAGCATGAGTCCCTGACGCAACTCGACGTCTCGCGGACTCTGCGCGCCTATCAGCGCGAATGGTTCGCAGGTCTGCGCGAAAATGTTTTCGAGGGCGGCAAGCCTTACGCCGTCGTGGGCGCGCTGGTGCCCCATGAAATTCTCGAGGCGCTCGATGTGCCCTTTATCACCGACGTCTGGTATTCGGGCCTCGTCGCCGCGCGCCGCCAGTCGGGTTATTATTCCAACTACCTCGATAAATGCGGCTATCATCGCAATCTCAGCCGATATGCGGCGCTGACGCTCGCGGTCATGCTCGACGAGGAAAATCCCGACAAGCCTTGGGGCGGCCTGCCGAAGCCTTCGCTGCTCTGCACGTCCATCAACGAGCGCAGCACGGAAGTGATGTCTGCCTTTTCTGGCGCGCCGTTCATTCCAATCGAACAACCTGTTCTCGACAAGCCGACGCCGGAATGGTGGCGCATGTCGCGCTGGCAATGGGAAGATCTGGATGGCGACTATCGCATCGACGCGCTGGTCGCCCAGTATCAGGATTTCATTGCGGCTGCGGAGAAAATTGCCGGGAAGCGTCTTGACCTCGACAGGCTGCGCGAGATCATGGATCGCGTGAACGCGCAGGAAGAATTTTTCGACGAGATCCGCACCATCATCGCAACTTCGCCGAAACTACCGGCGCGCCTTGGCGAAGTGATGGGTCAGGTGATGGGCATTCAATGGCATCGCGGAACACAATGGGCCTATGATCAGGCGCGCGCCTTCCGCGACGAAATTCGTCATCGCGCCGACAACCAGATGTGGGCCTGCCCAAACGAGCAATATCGTTTGATGTATGTCGGACAGGGGCTCTGGCAGAATCTCGACTTCTTCACCGAGTTCGAGGAGAAGTATGGTGCGGTCTTCGTGCGCTCCAATTATCTTTCCATCGCCAGCGACGGATATATTCGTTACGGCGCGCGAGACCCTATTCGTGCCCTGGCGAGCCGCTACGTCACAATGTCTGAACAGATGCACATTCCGGGTCTCGGCAGCGCATGGGCCATCGACGAAGCCCGCACGCATCGCGTGGACGGCGGCCTGTCGATTGCCGGCTGGTGGGGCGTCAAGACCGTCAACCAGGCGCTTGAGGAAGCCGGCATTCCGGTGCTGGATTTCCCGGTTGACGCTGTCGACGGCAACACCTGGGACGACGCGAAAATGCGCGCGCTCGTGAGCCGCTTCATCGAAGACCGGGTGGCGCCGTCAAAGGCCCGAAAGGCGTTCTAGGCTTTTCTCCCGGCGCTTGCCAAAGTTCCTTGATAGCGGCACATTTGCCATCGCGTTTCGAATACAATGAAACGAACGGCAAAAGCCGCCTCAAGGGAGAGCGCCATGAAAAGCAGGACGCGGAGAATTTCGCGCGCAGGAACATTTGCGGCGACAGCTTTTGCCATTACCGCATCCGGCATGGCGCATGCGCAGGAAGCGCCAGCGATTGACGCCGACGACATCGGCGGAATCGTGCGCGGTCCGAACGGGCCAGAAGCGGGCGTTTGGGTGATTGCCGAAACCCGCGACCAGCCGGTTCGCTACATCAAGATTGTCGTCACCGACGATCAGGGCCGCTTCGTGGTGCCTGATCTGCCCAAGGGCACATACGATGTCTGGGCGCGCGGCTATGGTCTTGTTGATTCAGACAAGGTGAAGTCCGAGCCCGGCAAGACGCTGCAGATCGCCGCGAAGCCGGCTCCGTCAGAGGCTGCAGCAGCGCACTATTATCCGGCGATCTACTGGTATTCGATGATGAAAATGCCGCCCGCCAGCGAGTTCGGCGGAACCGGCGACATACCCAAAAACATCAGGCAGTCTGACTGGATCAACCTGATGAAGAACAACGGCTGCGTCGGCTGTCACCAGCTTGGGCAATTGTCGACGCGCACATTCCCGAAAGAGTTCAGCGCCATCGGCACCCATGAGGAAACATGGATGCGCCGCATCCAGTCCGGTCAGGCCGGCGAGAGCATGGTGGGCATCGTGGCCGGACAGCTCAATACTGCACCGCTGAAATATTTCGCCGACTGGACGGAACGCATCGCGAAAGGCGAGACGCCCTCCGTCAAGCCGCAGCGCCCGCAGGGCGAGGAGCGCAACATCGTCGTCACACTGCGCGACTGGATGAACGAGAAGCAATATCTGCACGATCTGATTTCATCTGATCGCCGCAATCCTACCGTTAACGCCTATGGCCCGCTTTACGGATCGCCGGAATATTCAACCGACAATATTCCAATCCTCGATCCGGTGAAGAACACCACCTCGTCATTCCGCATGACCTACACTCCCGATACGCCCGAGGCGTTGGGTCCCGGTCACGCAGCCTCGAAAGATCCCCTTATGCCATCGGCCTATTGGGGCATGGAGAAGATCTGGGACACGCACGGAAACAACCATAATTCGATGTTCGACTCGCAGGGCCGCCTGTGGCTGTCGGCGACCGGACACAGGCCGGACAATCCGGCTTTCTGCAAGAAGGGTTCCGATCATCCCTCGGCAAAACTCTTCCCGATCGACACATCCTTGCGCCGCGTGACGATGTATGATCCGAAGACGCAAAAATATACGGCCTTCCAGACGTGCTTCGGTTCGCACCATCTGCAGTTCGGTTATGACGCAAACCAGACTGTCTGGATGAGCGGCGGCGGGCCTGTGGTGGGCTGGATCAACACGAAGCTGCTCGACGAGACCGGCGACATCCAGAAGGCGCAGGGCTGGACGGCGCTTGTGCTCGACACCAACGGCAACGGCAAGCGCGACGACTATGTCGAGCCCAACCAGCCGGTCGATCCGGCGAAAGACAAGCGCATCGTGGCCGGCTTCTATGCGGTCATGCCGCATCCGACCGACGGTTCGATCTGGGGTTCTTACAGGTCAAATCCCGGCGCGGTCGTCCGCATCAATCCTGGCTCCAACCCACCCGAAACGGCGCTTGCAGAAATCTACAATGTGCCGGAGCCGGGCTTCGGCGTTCGCGGCGGCGATATCGACAAGAAGGGCGTCGTGTGGGTCTCGCTCGCCAGCGGGCATCTGGGCTCTTTTGATCGCGCGAAATGCAAGGCGCCCCTGAACGGCCCGAAGGCGCTCGGCGATCATTGCCCCGAGGGCTGGACGCTGCACAAATATCCCGGCCCCGGCTTCGCCGGCATCGGCGATAACAGCGCCGAGTCGAGCTATTACACTTGGGTCGATCAGCACAACACCTTCGGCCTTGGTGAAAATACGCCGATGTCGACAGGCAATCTGAACGACGGCCTCATCGCCATGAAGGACGGCAAGATGGTGGTGCTGCGCGTGCCCTACCCGCTCGGCTTCTATGCAAAAGGCTTCGACGGCCGCATCGACGATCCGAATGCAGGCTGGAAAGGCCGTGGCCTCTGGGCCGCCAACGGCGACCGCACGCCATGGCTGATCGAGGGCGGCAAGGGCACGAAGCCGATCGCTGCACATTTCCAGTTGAGGCCCAATCCGCTGGCGAAATAGACGGTTGCGACAAAACAAGGGCCGGACGAGCCTCGCTCGCCCGGCGTTCTTTTTCGAATTTCAGATCAGTTCGTGCGCGCTGCAAAATGCTGCACGAACCGCGCGCAGACATCGGTCACCTTCTCGGTGATCGCCCGACCGGTTTCGGCGCTGCCGAGACGCGGATCGCCCTTGCCGACGCCGAGATTGTAAACCTCATCGTATTCATGCGGTACAGCCACTTCGGCGCCGTCGAAGCTTGCGGTTCCCAGCCCGGTAAACGGCAGGTCGAGCGCGTCGAGCCGCCGCATCGGCTTCGGCTCAGGAACCATGTCGGTGCGCATAAACTCCGGATAGAGATGCAGTCCGACGCTGGTCAGCGGATCGGACCCGTGGCTGCCGGCATTCGCTGCTTTTTCTGCGCCGATGACCTGCGCCAACATCGGATACGCAATACGCCAGAGATACAGGCTCGGAATAATGCGCTTCGTTCGGCGATAGATGTCGCGCGTCACTTCATAAATCGGCCCGACATTGCCGCCATGGCCATTAATCACCACGATCCGTGTCAGGCCGTTACGATGCAGGGACGCTATCAGGTCGGTGATAACGCCGTTCAGCACCGTCGGCGAGATCGTCATGCCGCCCGCCATGGGGCCGAAAAAATCCTGCCCGCCAAACGGCAGGACAGGCGCCACCAGCGTTCTGGTTCCGGCACGACTGGCTTGCAGGGCGATCATTTCTGACATCTTCTCGGCCAAAAGGTAGTCGCCCATCATCGCATGTGGGCCCTGATCCTCGTGGCTTCCCAGCGGCAGCAGGATCACCGGATTTGCTGGGTAAATCTCGCGCGCTTCGCCGCCGGTGATTGTCCCCATGTGGACCTTGGGGTTCGTGTGCGAGACCATGATCGATTCCTTGGCAAGGTTGCGGGTCTGCGCGCATTGTAGCAAAACCCGAAGCGCCGGGCGTCGATGAAGTATCGGCCCAAACGGATTTCGAACATGACGCGTCTCAAGACTCCCGAGACCCTGCGCAGCGCCCGCTGGTTCGCACCCGACGATCTGCGCGGCTTCGGCCACCGGTCGCGCATCATGCAGATGGGCTATGCGCCGACGGACTGGGTCGGGCGGCCTGTCATCGCCATCGTCAACACCTGGTCGGACATCAATCCCTGTCACGCCCATTTCAAGCAGCGCGTCGAGGATGTGAAGCGCGGCGTATTGCAGGCCGGCGGCTTTCCACTGGAGCTTCCGGCGCTGTCGCTGTCGGAGAATTTCGTCAAGCCGACCACCATGCTGTATCGCAACCTGCTGGCGATGGATGTGGAGGAACTGCTGCGCTCCCATCCGGTCGATGGTGCAGTCTTGATGGGCGGCTGCGACAAGACCACGCCCGCCCTTATCATGGGCGCGACCAGCGCCGGCCTACCGTCGATCTTCCTGCCTGCGGGGCCGATGTTGCGCGGCAACTGGAAGGGCAAGACGCTTGGCTCCGGTTCGGATGCGTGGAAATTCTGGGACGAGCGGCGCGCCGGGAAAATAACCGACGAGCAATGGGTCGAGATCGAGGGCGGCATTGCCCGCAGCTACGGCCATTGCATGGTGATGGGAACCGCCAGCACCATGACGGCGATTGCAGAAGCCATCGGGCTCACGCTCACCGGCGCATCATCGATTCCGGCCGCAGATTCGGGCCATATTCGCATGGCGGCCGAAACCGGCCGACGCATCGTCGACATGGTGTGGGAAGATTTGACGCCCGCACGCGTGCAGACGCGCGACGCCTATCTCAACGGCATCGTGGTCGCGATGGCGATGGGCTGCTCGACCAATGCGATCATCCACGTCATCGCCATGGCGCGTCGCGCCGGCGTTCATATCGATCTAGACGATTTCGAAAATCTCAGCCGCAAGGCGCCGGTGATCGCCAACATACGGCCGAGCGGCGACGCATATCTGATGGAAGATTTTTTCTATGCGGGCGGACTGCCAGCCCTGATGAAACGCCTTGAGCCGCTGCTGCATCTCGACGCCATGACCATCAGCGGCAAGACGCTGGGCGCAAACATCGCCGACGCCGAGGTCTATCATGACGACGTGATCAGGCCGCTCGACAATCCGCTCTATGCGGAAGGCGCGTTGGCTGTGCTGAAAGGCAATCTGGCTCCAGACGGCTGCGTGATGAAGCCTTCTGCCTGCCCGGCGCGCTTTCTCAAACACACCGGCCCCGCTCTCGTGTTCGACGATTACGCTTCAATGAAAGCCGCTACCGACCGCGAGGATCTGGACGTCACGGAAAATCATGTTCTGGTGCTGCGTAACGCCGGCCCACAGGGCGGCCCCGGCATGCCCGAATGGGGCATGCTGCCCATCCCCAAAAAGCTCGTCAAACAGGGCGTGCGTGACATGGTGCGCATTTCAGACGCCCGCATGAGCGGCACGAGCTATGGCGCCTGTATCCTCCATGTTTCGCCGGAATCCTATGTGGGCGGCCCGCTGGCGCTCGTGCAGAACGGCGACATGATCTCCATCGACGTCTCAGCCCGCAGCATCAGCCTCGATGTGCCCGAGCCGGAACTGGCCCGCCGCCGCGCCGCGCTCGCCCCGCCTGCCCCGCGCTTTGAGCGCGGCTACGGCTGGATGTTCAATCACCATGTCCGTCAGGCGCATGAAGGCTGCGATTTCGATTTTCTGGAAACATCCTTCGGCAAAGCGGCCGGCGAGCCGGATATTTTCTAGTCCAGACCGGAAACCGGCTTTCGCCTCGCCTCAATAATGCGGCGGCGGCGCTTCCGGCCCCTCGCGCGACGGAACCATGTTCTGGACCTCTTCGAGCAGTTTGGCGATCTGGCGTTCCAGATGGTCGATCTTGCGCCATTGCGACGTCAGAACGTCATTGAGTTCCGCAATAGTGTTTTCCTGCTCGGCGAAACGCATTTCCAGCGCATCGATCCGTGCGGATGTGTCGGGATGGCTGTTGTTCATGCTGGAATTCCGGATGACGTTTGATCGGGCGCGCGTCTGCACCTATAGACTGGGCTGATCACGGGGCAAAATCGGCGCGTTGAGCGCACGGCTAGGCTTCCGCAACCCAATCCCGGCAGCCCGGCTTCTCCTTCCACCGGCGCCGCCCCATGGCTTGAGACCGCCATAAACCGTCCGGATTTCCCAGCACCATGATTCGTCTCGAAAATATCAGCAAGCAGAACGGCCACCAGATACTCTTCATCGAGGCCTCCGCTTCGCTTCTGAAGGGTGAAAAAGTTGGCCTCGTCGGCCCGAACGGAGCCGGAAAGACCACGCTCTTTCGCATGATCACCGGCGAGGAATTGCCCGACGAAGGGCAGGTGGGCGTCGATCGCGGCGTCACCATCGGCTATTTCAGCCAGGATGTCGGCGAAATGGGCGGTCGCAGCGCCGTCGCCGAAGTGATGGACGGCGCAGGCCCGGTCAGCGCTGTAGCGGCCGAACTGCACGAGCTTGAGGTCGCCATGGCCGACCCCGACCGGCTCGACGAAATGGACGAGATCATCCAGCGCTACGGCGAGGTTCAGGGGCGTTTCGAGGAGCTGGACGGCTATGCGCTGGACGGCCGCGCCCGCGAGGTTCTGGCCGGTCTCAGCTTCACCCAGGAAATGATGGAAGGCGATGTTGGAGCCTTGTCCGGCGGCTGGAAGATGCGCGTCGCGCTCGCCCGCATCCTGCTCATGCGCCCCGACGCCATGTTGCTTGACGAGCCGAGTAACCATCTGGACCTCGAAAGCCTCATCTGGCTGGAGCAGTTCCTGAAAGGCTACGAGGGTGGCTTGCTGATGACCTCGCATGATCGCGAATTCATGAATCGCATCGTGACGAAGATCATCGAGATCGACGGAGGTTCGCTGACCACCTATTCGGGCAATTACGAATTCTACGAACAGCAACGCGCCCTGAGCGAAAAGCAGCAGCAGGCGCAATTCGAACGCCAGCAGGCGATGCTGGCGAAGGAAATCAAGTTCATCGAACGGTTCAAGGCGCGCGCCTCACATGCCTCTCAGGTGCAGAGCCGCGTCAAGAAACTCGAAAAGATCGACCGCGTGGAGCCCCCCAAACGCCGACAGACAGTTCTGTTCGAGTTTCCACCTGCGCCGCGCTCCGGCGAGGATGTCGTGACACTCAAGAACGTCCACAAGGGCTATGGCAACCGCAAGATCTACGAGGGCCTCGACCTTCAGTTGCGCCGCCGCGAGCGCTGGTGTGTGATGGGCATCAACGGTGCCGGCAAATCCACCCTGCTGAAACTGATCGCCGGAACGACGGAGCCAGACGACGGAAACGTCACCATCGGCGGCAGCGTCAAGATGGGCTATTTCGCCCAGCACGCCATGGAATTGCTGGACGGCGACCGTTCTGTTTTCGAGTCGCTAGAAGATTCGTTCCCGCAAGCCGGTCAGGGATCGCTGCGCGCGCTGGCGGGTTGCTTCGGCTTCTCGGGCGACGATGTGGAGAAGAAGTGCCGCGTTCTGTCGGGCGGCGAAAAGGCCCGGCTTGTCATGGCCAAGATGCTTTACGATCCGCCGAACTTCCTCGTGCTCGACGAGCCCACAAACCATCTCGACATGGCGACGAAAGAGATGCTCATCACAGCGCTTGCGCAATATGACGGCACCATGCTGTTCGTCTCGCATGATCGCCACTTTCTGGCGGCGCTTTCCAATCGCGTGCTCGAACTGACGCCGGACGGCATTCATCAATATGGCGGCGGCTATACCGAATATGTCGCCCGAACCGGACAGGAAGCGCCCGGCCTGCACAGCTGATTTGTCGATCAGCAGGGCTGATCGAACGATAAGCGCGCCAACTCGCGCCTCGCACGCGCAATCGCGACCGCAAGCGTTACACTCAAAGCCATCGTCGCCGACATGGCGCGAAAGCCGTTGAAGTCGCTCTCCACGACCTCAATGGCGCATCGCGCTTTGGCGAGCAGTGGGCTGAACGGACTGTCGGTGATCGCCACCAGCTTCGCGCCCGCATCCGCGATGCGTTCGGCGGCCTCGATTGTTGTCGGCGCATAGGGCGCAAAACTCACCGCAAGCGCCGCGTCTTTCGGCGTCGCGAAGCCGACTGTTTCAAGATCCGTCCCCAGAGCCGAACTCACCAGAATATTTTTAACGCCGAGCGAGCCGAGCAGATAGTTCAAATAGGCGGTCACCGCGAAGGAGCGCCTCTGGCCGATCAGATAAATCGTTTCTGCCGCAGCCAGAATGCGAACAGCTTCATCCAGCCCGGCTGGACTGAGGCGCGTCCTCAAAGCGTCGAGCGAATGTTCCGCCGCATCCGCGAACCCGTCGAAAAGCGCGCCCGCCGCGACGGCGCTTTCGGACGCGCTGCTTAATGCCTCAAGGCGCGCCGCATAGCTCGGCGCCCGGTCGCGCAGACGGTCGCGGAAAACAGCCTGCATGTCCGCGAAGCCCGCGTAGCCGAAGGTCTGGGCGAAACGCACAAGCGTGGAAGGCTGGACATGAGCCCGCACCGCCAGAGCCGCTGCTGTGGAGAGCGCAACCTCGTCAGGGTTTTCAATCGCGAACGCAGCGACCTGCGCGAGGCGTTTGGGCAATTCTTCGCGGCGCGCCAGCAATTGGTCCCGCAACCCGTCGAACGACGTGGGGGCCTCGGCGGCGCCTTGCGAACTTTGCTTCATGTTCCCCACAGCCCTTACACTGACGTCCCGCTTGTCCGACTGATCGGCCGCATGGAATGACACAAATTCATTTTAGAACAAAAATTTCAAATTTGACAAATAAGAAATATTTGTTCTATTGAAGAAATCCTTGTCCCCGGAATCGCCAGTGTGCTCGACGTCATCACCATAGGCCGCGCCTCGGTCGACCTCTATGGCCAGCAGATTGGCGGCCGTCTTGAGGATGTGGCGAGCTTCTCCAAAGCCGTAGGCGGGTGCCCGGCCAATATCGCCATCGGCACGGCGCGGCTTGGTCTGCGCTCGGGCCTCATTACCCGCGTCGGCGACGAGGCCATGGGGCGCTTCGTACGCGAGCAGCTGGCGCGAGAAGGCGTCGACACGTCATGGGTCGGCACGGATGCGAACCGGCTGACCGCTCTGGTTCTGCTCGGTGTACGGGACGAACATTCCTTCCCGATGATTTTCTATCGCGCTGATTGCGCCGACGACGCCCTCGACGAAAGCGACATCAACGAAGCCTATGTGTCGTCGGCGCGAGCCATCGTCATCACCGGCACCCATTTCGCCTTGCCGAAAGCGGCTGCGGCACAAAAGAAAGCGATAAAAATCGCAAGAGGCGCAAACAGGCGCGTCGTGCTCGACATCGACTATCGCCCCAATCTCTGGGGCCTCGGAGGTCACGATGCGGGCGAAAGCCGTTACGCTGCCTCGCGCATCGTCACACAATCCCTGCAGAAGATTCTGCCCGGATGCGACCTCATCGTCGGTACAGAAGAGGAATGGCGCATCGCGGGCGGAAGCGAGGATACGCTTGAATCCCTGCGCATTGCGCGCGGTCTCTCACGTGCAGTTTTTGTCGTCAAACGCGGGCCAATGGGCTGCGTTGTGTTTCCCGGCGACATACCGGCTTCTCTCGACGACGGCATAAAAGGCCCTGGCTTTCCGGTCGAGGTTTACAATGTGCTCGGTGCCGGCGACGCGTTTATGTCTGGCTTCCTGTCTGGCTGGCTGCGCGAAGAAACGCTGGAAACCTGCTGTAAGTTCGCCAATGCCTGCGGGGCCTTCGCGGTGTCGCGGCTGCTGTGTTCGGTCGAATATCCGACGCGCGCCGAGCTTCAGCATTTTCTCGCACATGGGAGCAGGACGCCCGCGCTGCGCCACGACGCGGCGCTCAATCATCTGCACTGGTCGACGACGCGCGACGCCATGACAAACCGTAGTGCGATCGACCGCATTCTGGCCTTCGCCATCGATCACCGCTCACAACTCGAAGATATGGCAGCGGAAGCTGGCGCTCCACGCGAACGAATTTCAGCGTTCAAGAGACTCGCGCTTGACGCGGCGCTGCGTGTCGCTGACGGCCGTCCCGGCTTCGGTATGTTGCTCGATGGAACTTACGGACGTGATGCGCTTTTCGCAGCCGCCTCGCACGACCTCTGGATTGCGCGGCCAATTGAACAGCCGGGCTCGCGCCCGTTCGAAATCGAGGGCGGCGGTTCCGCTGCAGCTAAACTGATCGAATGGCCTGCCGCGCAGGTCATCAAGGCGCTGTTCTTTTACCATCCGGACGACCTGGAAGATTTGAAGGCCCGGCAGGATCGCGAACTCATACGCCTTCACGCCGCAGCGAAAGCCCTGCGCCGTGAACTGATGATCGAAATCGTCGCCAGCAAGCATGGATCTCTCGGCGATGGCGCCGTGGCGCGCGTAATCGATCACCTTTACGAGATTGGCGTTGCGCCGGACCTTTGGAAGCTCGAAGCCCAGCCCGACGCCGACGCGTGGACGCGCATCGCGAGCGTAATCGAAAAACGCGATCCCCTCTGTCGCGGCATATTGTTGCTGGGCCTCGACGCGCCGGAGGCCGAACTCGCAGCGGCGTTCAAGCTTGCGGCCGGGCAGAAATACGTCAGTGGTTTCGCCATCGGCCGCACGATCTTCGCAGCGCCCGCACGCGACTGGTTTGCAGGCCACAACGACGACGAGACCGCGACAGCCCGCATGGCGGCGTCCTTTGGCAGGCTGGTTGCGCTTTGGGAAAAGAGCGCAATGGAGCAACGCTCATGAGCAGGACTATCCGGCTGACGATGGCGCAAGCTTTGGTGCGGTCCATGTCCGCACAGATGACGTTGATCGATGGGCGAAGGACAAACATCTTCGCCGGATGCTGGGCGATCTTCGGCCACGGTAATGTGGCCGGCATCGGCGATGCGCTTTACGCCGCCCGCGATTCATTGCCGACCTTTCGCGCCCACAACGAACAGGCCATGGCTCATGCGGCCATCGCCTTCGCCAAGGCCTCGCTTCGCCGGCGCATGATGGCCTGCACGACATCCATCGGCCCCGGCGCGACAAACATGGTGACGGCGGCGGCGCTCGCTCACGTCAACCGGCTGCCCGTGCTGCTTTTACCCGGCGATGTTTTCGCCAGCCGCAGGCCTGATCCCGTCCTGCAGCAGATCGAGGACTTCGGCGACGGGACGATTTCGGCGAATGACTGTTTCAAGCCAGTCTCGCGCTATTTCGACCGACTGTCGCGGCCCGAGCAATTGATCCCGGCTTTCGAACGCGCCATGGCGGTCTTGACCGATCCGGCTGATTGCGGACCTGTAACGCTGGCGCTGTGTCAGGACGTGCAAACTGAAGCTTATGACTATCCTGCAAGCATGTTCGAGGAACGCGTCTGGACGCCGCGTCGTCCGCCGCCTGATGCGCATGAACTGGAAGCGGCGGCAAATCTTCTGCGAAACGCCCGCAAGCCTTTCGTCGTAGCTGGCGGCGGCGTGCTCTATTCTGAAGCCGAAGTCGTGTTAGCGGAGTTTTGCGCCCGACACGGAATTCCCGCCGGCGAAACGCAGGCCGGCAAATCGTCCCTGCCCGACAGCGCCGCATGGAATCTCGGCGCAATCGGCGTCACCGGCACAGTCGCGGCCAATGCGCTGGCGGGCGAAGCAGATGTGGTGCTCGCCATAGGCACGCGCCTGCAGGATTTCACGACCGGCTCATGGTCGCTTTTCGCGGCGCCTGAACGACGTATCGTCGGCCTCAATACGCAAGCGTTTGACGCCGGCAAACATCGCGCGCAATCTCTCGTGGCGGATGCACGCGCCGGACTTGCGGCGCTCTCAGCAGCGCTTGGCGACTGGCGAGCGCCGCCGGAATGGACGGCGCGCGCCGCAAAAGAAAAGCGCGACTGGGAGGCGATCGCGGCGCGCTACACCGCCTCCACAAATACCGCGCTCCCCTCCGACGCACAGGTCATCGGCGCCGTGCAGAGAACCTGCTGCGCCTCGGATGTCATCGTTTGCGCCGCCGGCGGATTGCCGGGCGAATTACACAAGCTCTGGCGACCGGGCGCGGTCGGCGGATACCATCTGGAATACGGCTATTCGTGCATGGGCTACGAAATAGCCGGCGGACTCGGCGTCAAAATGGCTGACCCTTCGCGCAACATCATCGTGATGGTCGGAGACGGCTCCTATCTGATGATGAATTCCGAGATCGCCACGTCGATCATGCTTGGATTGAAGCTAACGATTGTGGTGCTCGACAATCGCGGCTTCGGCTGTATCAATCGTCTGCAAAAAGCCACGGGCGGCGCGCCTTTCAACAATCTGCTGGTCGATGCGCGCCATGAAATATTGCCGCAAATCGATTTCGCCGCCCATGCGGCGTCGCTCGGCGCAAAGTCCGTAAAAGTGGCGGGCATTGCCGAACTCGAAACCGCGCTCGCGGCCGCGCGTTCCGACGCCATCACCAGCGTCGTGGTCATCGACACCGACGCGCAGATGTCCACCGATGCAGGCGGCCATTGGTGGGATGTCGCCGTGCCGGAAGTCTCGACGCGCCCGCAGGTGGAAACTGCGCGCAGCGCCTACGAAAAAGCCATCGCCAGACAGACAATCGGAAACTGATATGACAATCCGCATCGGCGCCAATCCCATCGGTTGGTCAAACGACGACTTGCTTGAAATCGGCGGCGACATCCCGCTGGAAACCTGCCTGACGGAAGCGCGCGAAGCGGGCTTCGAGGGCATGGAACTGGGCAACAAGTTCCCGCGCGAAGCCTCGAAGCTCAAATCCGCCCTGAAGCCCTTTGGTCTCGATCTGGTAGGCGGCTGGTATTCGGTGGAACTCCTGCGGCGCTCGCCCGAAGACGAGTTCAAACTTGCGCGCGCGCATCTCGATCTGCTGAAAGCCATGGGCTGTAAGGTCTTCATCGCTGCCGAAACGTCGAACGCCATTCACGGCGACCGCACGAAACCGTTGTCGCTGCGCCCGCGCCTGACATCAGGTGACTGGTCAGCCTACGGACAAACGATGACGCGCTTCGCCGATATGGTGAAGGCTGAAGGCTTGCAGCTTGTTTATCATCACCACATGGGCACGATTGTCGAAACCGAAAGCGATATTCACAGCTTCATGTCGGCCTGCGGACCTTCGGTGAATCTGCTGTTAGACACCGGCCACGCCACGTGGGCCGGCGCCGATCCGGCGACGCTGGCACGCTGCTATCGCGACCGCATCGGGCATTTTCATGCCAAGGATGTGCGGCCTGACAAGATCGCCGAGGCCCGCAAGGGTGACTGGAGCTTTCTCGACGCCATTCTTGGCAAGGGCAGCGAACTGGGCGTTTACACTGTTCCGGGCGACGGATCCGTCGACTATGCGGCCGTGTTCGACGCACTCAAACCCTATTCTGGCTGGGTCGTGGTCGAAGCCGAACAGGATCCCAAAAAGGCCAATCCTCTCGCCTATGCGAAGAAGGGCGTTGCGCATCTTCGGGCGACGCTTCGGCAGGCCGGTCTGGTCTGAGGCCTGCTAACATTCGTCAGGACGCCATGACAAAGCTTCTCGTTTCTCCATCCGCTCCGCAAGCCGACCGCCGCGTGCTGTCGATCACACCTGAGTCCGCCGGATGGACCTATGTCGGCTTTGATGTCTATCGGCTGAAGGCGGGCGCGACGCTGAAGCGCGACACTCTTGGACGCGAGAATTGCCTGCTGGCCATTTCGGGAGACGCCATCGCCAATACCGGCGCGCTGCATGACATTCGTCTGGGTGGCCGTACATCTGTTTTCGACGGTTCGCCGGCCTCGCTCTATGTTCCGGCGAAATCGCGCTGGGAATTAAGTGCAGCGACCGATTGCGAAATCGCCGTGTGCTCTGCTCCCGCCGAGGGCCGCCTGCCGGCGCGCTTCATTGCGCCCGAAGAAGTCGGCCAGGAAACGCGCGGCAAGGGAACCAATACGCGCTATGTGCGCAACATCCTGCCCGATACCTCGCCCCACGCGGAAAGTCTTCTGGTCGTCGAGGTGATTACGCCGGGCGGCCATTGGTCCAGCTATCCGCCCCACAAACATGACACCGACGATTTTCCGCGCGAGACCTATCTGGAAGAAACCTACTATCACCGTCTGAAACGCGGTTCGGGTTTCGCCATACAGCGTGTCTACACCGACGATCGCTCGCTCGACGAAACCTTGGCGGTACACGACGGCGATGTTGTACTGGTCCCGCGCGGCTATCATCCGGTCGGCGCACCGCATGGATTCGATCTCTACTATCTCAACGTCATGGCCGGCCCGATCCGCCAATGGCGCTTCACCATGGCGCCGGATCATGCCTTCCTGACATTTTAGTTTGTCTGAAACGTCCTCGCAGCCAGCGCCTGTATGCTTTCGGCGAAGGCCGGGATGCGTGTGCGGTCTGTGACGTCGCAAGCTGCCGCCGCGTAGCGGTCGGGACGGATCAGGATAAGTATGTCGCGGCCGCGCGGCAGAGTGCTTTCGAAAAATTCGTCGACTTCGCGGAAGGCTTTGAGCGAGCCGTCGGCGCTGCGATCGATGTTCATGTGATGCGGCGTGATGGCAATGCGCTGCAGGTTCGCAATGCCGAATTTATGCGCCGCACATGCGCCAAGCGCAGACTGGGCCTCGTCTCCAAACGCCAGCAACACAAAATCATTGCCCACAATATCGTCGAGTTTCGCCCGGGTCCGGTCGAGCCGCTCGACAAGCGGCTGCGGCTGCATGCGCCCGACAATGTTCAATCCCCCATCGTCCGGCAGCAGAAAGCCGCTGCCGTAAAAAGGCTTCGGCTTGTATTTCATCTGCGCAAAATAGGCGTGGAGCGGAGGAATAAAGCGCATCGCCCGGAATGCCGCCTGAACCAGCAAGGCCTGTACGGAAGATGTCGGCATCATCACCTTGCCGATGTTCACCGCCATATCGACCAGCGCGCGCGCATGGGGTTCGCGTTCGGTCTGGTAGCTGGCCAGAAGGCCCGGACCCAGTTCCCCACGGACGACTGCGATAAGTTTCCACGCCAGATTGTGCGCATCGCGCACGCCGCTGTTCATACCCTGTCCGGCGAAGGGCGGCGTCAGATGCGCCGCATCTCCACCGATGAAAATGCGTTTGGTGCTCCATCGATCGGCGATGCGCGCATGAAAAGTGTAGACTTGCTTACGCACAATCGGAGCATCGCAGTCCGGTCCATATTCGGCGAGCAATTCGCGGACCTTTGTTTCTGCGCCGATGAAATCATCGGTCTCATTGTTGTGGACCATGAATTCATAACGGCGTTTGCCGTCGGGACCGGGCAGACAGATCGTCGGACGTTTCGGATCGCAGATCACGCGCGTCAACCGGAAGCGTTCGCGCGTCGCCGCAAGGTCGACGATCAGCCAGCGTTCCAGATAGGTCGATCCTGTCATCTCCGCGCCGAGAAGTTTGCGAATGCCGGAGCGACCCCCGTCGCAGCCGGCCAGATACCGCGCCCGCAGGGAACGTTCAGCGCCATCCTGCTGCTGCAGTGTTAGTGTGACGCCGTCCTCGTCCTCGACAACGCTTTCGCAGGAGTGTCCGAACAATTGTGTGACATTGGCGAAGCGGTCGAGTCCGCCGCGCAACGTCGCCTCAAGCTCGGGCTGCGTGAATGCGTTGCGGCGCGGCCATCCATATTCTCGCGCCGTGGGCTCGATCTGCGCGAACACCTGATTTTTCGGCGTGATGTACTGATAGCCGTAGTCGATGACGATGTCCTTGAGCACGTCGTCGATAAGACCCGCCGCCTGAATCGTTCGCAGCGCTTCGTCGTCTATCGAGACCGCGCGCGGCGCCTGCACTGTGGTGACGTTGCGCTCGACCAGCGTCACCTGCAGCCCGGCCTTGCCGAGCAGATTGGCCAACGTCAGACCGGTCGGCCCCGCGCCGAGAACGGCAACATCGCAATCAAGGGTATCGATCATGATTCAAACTCACGAGAATGCGAATGGCCGGCAGGCGCGAGCCGCCGGTTCAGGTCTTCGGCAATGAGGCTCGCGGCGGAAACTACAAGCAACACCAGGCGGCGGCGCTGACCCTCGTCAAGCGAACTGTCTTCTGTGACGAGACTGAGACTCGCCACAATGCCGGCCTCGCGCGCAATCACCGGCGCAGCAATTCCGGCCAGGCCGGGATCGATCTCGTTGGCGGTGACGCAGTAGCCGCTGCGCCTGATTTCGGTAAGTTCCTTGCGCAAGGCCTCAAAACGTGGGGCCGATTGCGCTTTCATATCGGCCAGCAGACGATTGAGGTGTCGCGACGGCAGATGCCCAAGTATGACCTTCGAGGTCGCGCCACGCGTCAGCGGCATTGGCCGGCCACGTTCGTAGCTGGCGCTGATGGCGTGATCGCGTGTCGCCTCATCAGCCACGCACATCACCTGATCGTTGTAGAGCCTCGCCAGCTTGATCACACAGGGCAGGCCCGCCTGCATCGCCACGTCGCGCAAGGCCGCATGGCCGGCGGCGACCAGCGGATCTGTGAGGCGAAGCAGCCGATCATATTCGATGAAGGCGGCCCCGAGACGGTATTCGCCCGCCCCGCCGGCCTCCAGAAAGCTCGCAGCCACCAGATCGCGCACGGTGCGGTAGACGGTGCTGGCCGGCGCGCCGAGCGCCTCCGCCATCGCCGGTACGGTCTGCGAACTGGCCTTTTCGTTAAACAGCCGAAGGACGGCCAGAAATCGGCTGAACCCCGCCATGCGGCCTCCCTGCAAAAATCCGAAAAGAGATCAGGATGGTCAATTTCTATAAATTCAGACATTTTGATTGTCAATTTTTCTCATTTTTCAGTAATATTGACTTTCACTTGCGACCGACGATAATCGCAATCCAGCACCGGGAAGACATCACGCTGGCAAGCCATGTCCACCGCCGCCATGTTTTCGCCGCCACCATTCCGACAATCAGATCGAACATTCCTACGAGTCGAGGGAACACGAACATGACCACCGCCGCACCCGCGAAAGACCGGCAGGGTTTCTACGACCGACTGGTCCCGCAGCATCTCGCGCCGCTCTGGGAGGTCCTGAAAGGGCTGGTGCCGCGCGAACCCTCAAGCAAATTCGTTCCGCATCTGTGGCGCTTTGCGGAGGCCCGCAAGCTGTTGATGGAAGCCGGCGGACTGCTGACCGCCGAGGAGGCCGAGCGCCGCGTTCTGGTGTTCGAAAACCCCGCGATGCCGGGCGGCTCGCGCATCACCGCCACCATGTATTCGGGCATGCAGCTTATTCTGCCGGGCGAGATCGCGCCCGCCCATCGCCACACGGCGTCGGCGCTGCGTCTGGTGCTGGAAGGTCACGAGGCGGGCTATACGGCGGTTGCTGGCGAGCGCACCGTGATGGAGCGCGGCGACTTCATCATCACGCCTAACTGGGCATGGCACGATCACGGTCAGGAACATGACAAGCCGCTGATCTGGATCGACGGCCTCGACCTCCACATCATCAATTTCTTCGAGACGGCGTTCAGCGAACACGCCAACGACAAGATGCAGATGGTGGTGAAAAAGCCCGGCGAATCGCAGGCGCGCTGGGGCTCCAACATGCGGCCCTTCAACACGCTTTCCCCGTTCGGGGCCACGACGCCGATTTTCAACTACAAATACAAGGCTAGCCGCGCAGCCCTGATGGAAGTCTCCGCCGCCCAGAAGCCTGACGCCCATCTGGGCCACGCGCTGCGCTACATCAACCCCACCGACGGCGGCTGGCCCATGCCCTTGATCGCCGCCTGGCTGACCCACCTGCCGCAGGGATTCGAAACCCGCGAACTCCGCGCCACCGACGGCCAGACATGGATCGTGCTCGAAGGCGAAGTGCAGATCGAGGCCGGCGGCAAGACGTTCACGGCCGGCGAAAGCGATGTCGTCGCTATCCCGAGCTGGACCTGGCGAAAGGCCCGCGCCTCGAAGAATGCGGTGATCTTCACCTTTTCCGATCGCAGCGCACAGGAAAAGCTCGCCATCTACCGTGAAGAGATGCGCTGAGCGCGGATTCAGCATCAATGCAACGAAATCCG
>CANJWR010000047.1 GCA_947478455.1 Beijerinckiaceae bacterium
GGCGGCAACCGCGCTCGACGGTTATCCGATGACGAAACGAGGCGAGGGCGCTCGAGCGCTCGGGGCGGCCTACATGTCGGCCCTGATGGGCGGCCTGTTCGGCGCTGTCCTGATGGCCGTCGCCCTGCCGCTCGTGCGTCCGTTGATCCTGTTCATCGGCTCACCCGAATTGCTCGGTCTTGCGGTGTTCGGCATCTCGATGGTGTCGGTTCTCTCCGGCAATGCCCCGCTGCGCGGCCTCACAGCCGCCTGTTTCGGCATGATGTTGTCGATGATCGGCTCCGATCCCCAGACCGGCACGCTGCGCTGGACCATGGACAGCCTTTACCTCTGGGAAGGCCTGCCGCTGGTTCCGCTGACCCTCGGCGTGTTCGCGCTTCCCGAACTCTGCGATCTGCTTGTCGGCCGCACGGCGGTTGTAGGCGAAAACAAGATCGAGAAGAACAACTGGCAGGGCCTCTGGCAGGGCAGCGTCGACTGCTTCACCCACTGGTGGCTGGTCATGCGCTGTTCGTGGATCGGCTCCGTCATCGGCGCGATCCCGGGCATCAGCGCGGCCGTTATCGACTGGATCTCGTATGGCCACGCGCTGAAGACCGAAAAGGGCGCACAACTCACCTTCGGTCAGGGCGACGTACGCGGCGTGATCGCGGCGGAAAGCGCGACCTGTTCGCGTGAAGGCGGCGCGCTCATTCCCACCATCGTGTTCGGCGTTCCCGGCAGCGCCGGCATGGCGATCCTGCTCGGCGCATTTCTGATGCACGGCCTAGTGCCGGGCCCGGACATGCTGACGAAAAACCTCTCCATCACCTATTCGATGGTCTGGTCGATAGCCATCGCCAACATCCTCGGCTCCGGCCTCTGCTACATCTTCTCGAGCCAGTTCGCGAAGCTCGCGACGCTGCGTTACTCCCTCATTCTGCCGGTCGTGCTCTGCATGGTCTATATCGGCGCGTTCGAGGGCAAGCGTCAGTGGGGCGATCTTTACGCCCTGATGTTCTTCGGGGTGTTCGCCTGGGCGATGAAGCACTTCAAGTGGCCGCGTCCGCCGCTGGTTCTGGGCTTCATTCTCGGCGCCGTGCTCGAACGTTACATGTTCATCTCCATCCAGCGTTACGGCGCAGAATGGATGATGCGTCCGCTCGTGGTGGTCATGTTCGCCGCCTCGCTGCTATCGGTCCTCGGGCCGTTCCTGAAGGACGTGAAGGCTCACGGCGGTCTGCGCGGAATGGCGTCTGACTTCCATGCGCCGCGATTCCGCTCCTCGCAGATTTTCCCGGCCTTCATGCTGGTTCTGTTTGCGGTGATGCTCACGGAGGCCATGAAGTGGAACTTCTACGCCAAGATCATCCCGATGATCGTCGGTTCGGGCGCTGTCCTGTTCTGCTCGCTGTCGCTGCTGACCGACCTGTTCAAGTCGGATTCGATTGCGGCCGCCAAGGCTGAAGCTCAGGCCCGCGGCGAGGTGGACGAGAAGATCCACATGGATATCGGAACCAACATCAGCCATCTGTCGAACCGCGAGATCATCACGCGCGGGGCGATCTTCTTTGGCTGGATGCTGGCCTTCCTGTGCTCCATGGCGGTGATCGGGCTCATCCCGACCGTGCCGGTCTTCATCATCTGCTTCATGCGCGTGGAAGCGCGCGAGCCGTGGAAGATCGTGCTGCCGATGGCGTTCCTGATGTGCCTCTTCATCTACGCCCTGTTCGACCAGCTCCTGACCATTCCGTGGCCCGGCTCCTTCGTGGGCGATACGTTCCCTTGGTTCAAGGAACACATTCCGTCGATGTAAAATCGGCCAACAGCAAAACAGAAAGGCCGGGCAATTGCCCGGCCTTTTTATGACATCTGCATTTGAAATGGGCAGGCTCCGGCCGCACGCCCGGCCAAGGCCCTGCCAACAAAAGAGCTACGGCTCGATGATCTTCTTCGCCCGCTCGATCACATCCTTCGAAGAGGCGTGAAGATCGGTCACGACTTTCTGAACGGTCTCGCCGTCGGACGCCGTTATGGCGATACTCACCTTCGCCGCATCGGACAGGAATTCCTTGTCGTTCATGACTTTCATGAACGCTTCGCGGAGCGTTTTCACGCGTTCAGGGTTGGTGCCCGGCGGCACGATATAGGATCGCCCGAACACCTGCTGGCTGACCACCAGCGCCACCGCCTTGCGATCAGCTTCGTCCTTGATGAACGTCATCACATGCGGCACGCCGAGTTTCGTGAGCTCTGCTTCCGGCGTGAGACTGTCCTGCACGAGCAGATTGACCTTGTTGTCGCGCAGCCAGTCGGGCTTCTGCGACTTCAGGCTCGACCAGTCGAGACCGCACAGACCGTCGACCTCGCCGCGCTCCATGGCGAGGAAAATGTCGGACGTGCCCTTGTAGCCCGACACAATGTTGAGCTTGCTGCCGTTCACGTTCTTGTGGAGCGCCGCATAGTCGCGGGTCGCGCCGCCCGCCGCAGACGCGCCGAAGATCGCCGTCTGGGTGAACGTATCCTCGAACTTCGCGATCTTCGAAGACTTGAACGTCAGACAGACGCGCGTACCGCTGTCGGCGGTGCCGATGTAGATGAACTTCGTCGGATCGAAGAGATCCGCAGCCTTTTCGTCGATCAAGCGACCCATGATGGCGCCCGGCATCAGGGCCCCGATGGACGTGCCGTCTTTCGGCGCGACCGTATAGATGTTCTTGCCCGCGATGGCGCTGCCGGCGCCGGGCATGTTGCGTGGAACGACATTTGGAGCGCCAGGCACAAACCGGCCCAGATGCCGCCCCAAGGTGCGGGCATAGATGTCGTAGCCGCCGCCCACGTCAGCCCCGATGAGCAAGTCGATGCTCTTGCCGGCATAGAATTCCTGTCCCTGCGCGGCAGTCGCAAGACTGGCGCAGCCGAAGGCCAGCACAGCGCCGGTTTGCGCAATTCTGCTCATCAACTTCGCGCTTCGCCCAATCATCCTGCGTCCTCCAAGACCTTGTTTCTGAAGGGCCGGAAGCTAAGGGATCGCCCGTTTCGAAACAAGCAAACTTTCTCGCCCAGTCTGCCCAGTCCGCAGGCAGCCATGCTGCCGTCTTGCGAGTCACCCGAAAGCAGACCTGCCTATTTGCACTGCACAAATTCGACATGCCGCCTATTTAATCAGCGATAAGTGCCGAAAGATCAGGCTGATGCAGTTTCAGGCAACACCTCTATAAGTACCGCTTTATCAGCAGGTTATTGCACACATCCCAAATGGCACGAGGGTTGCTTTTTAAGGTTTGTCCGCTTCGGACGAAATCACACGCCGGCCCCGCCGGCTCAACTTTTGGGGATGATCAAATGTCTCTTACCCGGCGGAACATGCTGCTGGCATCCGGCGCGGCCCTCGCGGGCGCAGCCACCATGACGTCGTTTGGCGCCTTCGCCCAGACGGCAACGACCATCAAGGTCGGCATCCTGCACTCCCTCTCCGGCACGATGGCGATCAGCGAGACGACCCTCAAGGACGTTATGCTGATGCTCATTGAGGACCAGAACAAGAAGGGCGGCGTTCTCGGCAAGAAGCTCGAAGCCGTCGTGGTCGATCCGGCCTCCGACTGGCCGCTGTTCGCCGAAAAGGCCCGTCAGCTCATCTCGCAAAACAAGGTCGCCGCCACCTTCGGCTGCTGGACCTCGGTGTCGCGCAAATCAGTTCTGCCGGTCTTCAAGGAGCTCAACTCGATCCTCTTCTACCCGGTCCAGTACGAGGGCGAGGAATCCGAGCGCAACGTGTTCTACACCGGCGCCGCCCCGAACCAGCAAGCCATCCCGGCCGTCGACTATCTGATGTCGAAGGACGGCGGCGAAGTGAAACGCTGGGTTCTGGCCGGCACCGACTATGTCTATCCGCGCACGACGAACAAGATCCTTGAAGCCTACCTGAAGGCCAAGGGCGTCAAGCAGGAAGACATCATGATCAACTACACGCCGTTCGGACATTCCGACTGGCAGACGATCGTGGCCGACATCAAGAAGTTCGGCTCCGCCGGCAAGAAGACCGCCGTCGTGTCGACCATCAACGGCGACGCCAACGTGCCGTTTTACGAGGAACTCGGCAATGCGGGCGTGAAGGCGACCGACATTCCGGTTGTGGCCTTCTCGGTCGGCGAAGAAGAACTCGCCGGTCTCGACGCCAAGCCGCTCGTCGGCCATCTGGCCGCCTGGAACTATTTCCAGTCCGTCGACACGCCCGCCAACAAGGCGTTCATCGCCCGCTGGAAGGCCTATACCAAGAACCCGAAGCGCGTGACCAACGACCCGATGGAAGCCCACGTCATCGGCTTCAACATGTGGATCAAGGCTGTCGAAAAGGCCGGCACGACCGACACCGACGCGGTAATCGACGCCATGATCGGCATCGCAGTGCCCAACCTGACCGGCGGTTACTCGACCATGATGCCGAACCACCACATCACCAAGCCGGTGCTGATCGGTGAAATCCAGGCCAACGGCCAGATCAACACCGTTTGGGAAACCGATGGGCTCGTGGTCGCCGAAGAATGGTCGCCCTACCTCGAAGGCTCGAAGGATCTGATCGCTGACTGGCGCAAGCCGCTCAACTGCGGAAACTTCAACGTCAAGACCGGCAAGTGCGGCGGCGCATAAGCCCCGTCACCTGAAAGAACGCCAAAACGGGAGGCGGTCCGCCGCCTCCCCCTGCCCCACAGGGCCGCCAGAACAGAACGAGGCTGTCGTGAAAAGCCCCCGCGCATCAGCGCCATCTTCCCCTTCGGGCCAATTGCCAGCCGGCAAATCCTCCACCGCAAAAGCCATGACATCGCACTCAAGTCTTCGCATCGATTGTGGAGCTGCAATTCTGGCTGTACTGTTTGCGCTCGTCTTCAGC
This sequence comes from Beijerinckiaceae bacterium, assembly GCA_947478455.1. GTDB lineage: Bacteria > Pseudomonadota > Alphaproteobacteria > Rhizobiales > Beijerinckiaceae > Terripilifer. The sequence continues at coordinate 4,871 of CANJWR010000047.1, forward strand.
CTGTTGTTCGCCAACGCGACTCGCGCCGACGAGATCGACGACAGCCTCGCAAAATTCACCACTGATCGGTTCGCCGACACCGAAAAGGGCATTGTGGATCTGGCCAATTCCGGCCTCCCGGCCGCATCGAATATTCTGGACGCACTGGCCGGAAGCAAGCTCGCCTATGATCCGGAGACAAAAGCGCTCTACATCCTGAATGGCGACAAGATTGTTTCAGCCCGCACCGGTGAAGCCGCGCCTGCAGATCTGGACGCCGATACGCTCAAGAAAGTCCGTCTCAATAACGCCGTGCGCCGCGCCATGGAGGCCGCACAGGGCAGCCTGACGCTCATGTCGCCTGATCCGGCACGTCGTCTCGCCTCCGCCGAAGCGGTTTTCAAATCGCGCGATCCCGCCGCGCTGGACGCCATCGACGCCGCGCTCGCGAAGGAAACCGATCCCCGCATCAAACAGGCGTTCCTCAATGCCCGCGCCGCTATCGTGGCGACAGATGCATCGGCGGATGAACCTGCACGATTGGCCGCCATCGAAGTTCTGAAAACACGCGGCGACCGCGATTCCATGTCGATGCTCTCCAGCATTGCGGCAGCCGCCAGTGGGTCGGTGAGAACGCAGGCGCTGGCCGGTGTGAAGGGCATCGAGTCAAAACTGGCTCTTTGGAACAACGTCCAGAACATCTGGTACGGCCTGTCCTTGGGCTCTGTTCTTCTGCTCGCCGCAATCGGTCTCGCCATCACCTTCGGCGTGATGGGCGTCATCAACATGGCTCACGGCGAAATGGTCATGCTCGGCGCCTATACGACCTTCGTGGTGCAGGAGGTGATGCGCACGAAGTTCCCGGCCCTGTTCGACTATTCGCTTCTGATCTCGGTGCCGCTGGCCTTTCTGGTGACGGGGCTGGTGGGAATCGTGATCGAACGCACCATCATTCGCTTCCTTTACGGTCGCCCGCTCGAAACCCTGCTGGCCACATTCGGCCTGTCGCTGGTGCTGCAGCAGCTTGTCCGCACAATCTTCGGCGCAAACAACCGCGAAGTCGGCGCGCCGTCCTTCATGTCCGGCTCCTTCGATCTAGGCGGACTGGCGATTACATCGGGACGTCTCTGGATCATCGTCTTCGCCATGGGGGTTTTCGCGACACTCCAACTGGTATTGCGAGCAACGCCCTTCGGCCTGCGCATGCGCGCCGTCACCCAGAATCGCCGCATGGCGTCAGCCATGGGCATCGACACCAACCGGGTCGACGCGCTGGCCTTCGGGCTCGGCTCCGGCATCGCCGGCATGGCGGGCGTGGCGCTGTCGCAGATCGACAATGTGTCGCCCAATCTGGGCCAGAGCTACATTATCGACAGCTTTATGGTCGTGGTCTTCGGCGGCGTCGGCAATTTGTGGGGAACGCTTGTGGCGGCGCTGTCGCTTGGCGTCGCCAACAAATTCCTCGAGCCCTTCATCGGCGCGGTGCTCGGCAAGATCGTGCTGCTCGTCTTCATCATCCTGTTCATCCAGAAGCGCCCGCGCGGCTTGTTCGCCCTCAAGGGCCGTGCGGTGGAGGCCTGACGTGTCAGCCAAGTCCAACCTCAAACTGCCCGGCTCGCTTGACCTGCGTGGACTGGTGTTCCTGATGATTCTCGGCGCCGCCGCCATCATCGTGCCGATCCTGACGCTCGCAGTCCCGGCCGGATCTGCGCTGCATATTCCGCTCTACGTAGTGGCGCTGCTTGGCAAATATCTCTGCTACGCGCTGCTCGCGCTCGCGCTCGACCTCGTGTGGGGCTATTGTGGAATTTTGTCGCTGGGCCACGGCGCTTTCTTCGCACTCGGCGGCTACGCAATGGGCATGTATCTCATGCGCCAGATCGGCACGCGCGGCGTTTACGCCAACCCGATCCTGCCGGACTTCATGGTCTTCCTGAACTGGAAGGAACTTCCGATCACCTGGTGGGGGTTCAATTCCTTCGGCTACGCTGCCCTTATGGCTTTGCTGGTGCCGGGACTGCTGGCCTTCTGTTTCGGCTGGTTCGCGTTCCGCTCGCGTGTCACGGGCGTCTATCTGTCGATCATCACGCAGGCCATGACATACGCCCTCGTGCTCGCCTTCTTCCGTAACGACATGGGCTTCGGCGGCAACAACGGCCTCACCGATTTCAAGGACATCCTCGGCTTCAACGTGCAGGCCGACGCAACCCGCGTGACGCTGTTCGTCATCACCGCCATTGCGCTCGCCATCGGCTATCTGATCGCCCGCTCCATGACGATCTCGAAATTCGGCAAGGTACTGATCGCCGTGCGCGACGCCGAATCCCGCACGCGGTTCCTCGGCTATCGCGTCGAGAACTACAAGCTGGTCGCCTTCACGGTTTCGGCCATGATGGCCGGCGTCGCAGGCGCGCTCTATGTGCCGCAGGTCGGCATCATCAACCCGAGCGAATTCGCTCCATCCAATTCCATCGAGGCCGTCATATGGGTGGCTGTCGGCGGACGTGGAACGCTGGTCGGTGCCGCGCTCGGCGCAGTGGTGGTGAACTTCGGCAAGACATTCTTCACCGGCGCCCTGCCCGAATACTGGCTCTTCGCCCTGGGCGCACTGTTCATTCTGGTGACGCTGTTCCTCCCGAAAGGCATCGTCGGCACAATCTCGCATTATGCGGCCTGCAAGCGCCCGAAAATCGAATCCACAAAGCCCGTCGAACTTCCGGCAGTGGCGGAGTAAGCGATATGTCCCTCGACAATCCCAATCTTACTTCATCGCTGCTTTATCTCGATGGCGTCAGCGTATCTTTCGATGGCTACAAGGCCTTGCGCGGTCTTTCGCTGACCCTCGCGCCCGGCGAAATGCGCGCCATCATCGGCCCCAATGGCGCAGGCAAGACAACCATGATGGATGTCATCACCGGCAAGACGAAGCCGGATGAAGGCGATGTCTATTTCGGCGGCGCGCATGATCTATCACTGATGGATGAAGCCTCCATCGCCGAACTCGGTGTCGGCCGCAAATTCCAGAAGCCGACCGTCTTCGAAAGCCACACGATCGAGGATAATATCCTGCTCGCCCTCAAGGCGCCGCGCGGCACATTCGCGACATTGTTCGGCGTCACAACCGGTGAACAGCGCTCGCGCGTCGAGGAGATTCTCGAAACCATCCGCCTGCACGAGCACCGGGACCGGCTCGCGGCCGATCTGTCCCACGGCCAGAAGCAATGGCTGGAAATCGGCATGCTTCTCGCGCAGGATCCTCGCCTCCTGCTCATCGACGAACCTGTCGCCGGCATGACGGACGCCGAAACGGTGGCGACCGCAGAACTCCTGCGCAAGATCGCCGTCGATCACTCGGTCGTCGTCGTCGAACATGACATGACCTTCGTGCGCGATCTCGGCGTCAAGGTGACGGTGCTGCACGAAGGTTCCGTGCTGGCCGAAGGGGCGCTTGATCAGGTGAGCGCCGACCCGCGCGTCATCGAAGTTTATCTGGGGCGCTGACATGCTGGCGGTCGAATCCATCAACCTCTTCTATGGCGCAGCGCAGGCCCTTCGGGGCGTTTCGGTCAGCGCAACGGCGGGGCGCGTCACCTGCGTGCTGGGTCGCAACGGCGTTGGCAAATCCTCGCTGTTGCGCGCCATCATCGGCCATCAGCCCATCGCGGGCGGCAAGATCGTCTGGAATGGCGAGGATATTTCGCGCCTCTCGCCACATGCGCGCGCCAAACGCGGCATCGCCTATGTGCCACAGGGCCGCGAAATCTTCCCGCTTCTCAGCGTGAAGGAAAACCTCGAAACCGGATTCGCCCCGCTGCGTCGCCCCGACCGCTTCGTGCCGGACGAAATTTTCGATCTCTTTCCAGTGCTGAAGGATATGTTGGGGCGTCGCGGCGGCGATCTTTCCGGCGGCCAGCAGCAGCAACTCGCCATCGGCCGCGCGCTTGTCACGCGACCCAAACTGCTCGTGCTCGACGAACCCACGGAAGGCATCCAGCCCTCGATCATCAAGGACATCGGCCGCGCAATCGAGTATCTTCGCTCGAAAGGCGATATGGCGATTGTTCTCGTCGAGCAATATTTCGAATTCGCCCGCGATCTCGCCGACGATTTCGCCGTACTGGATCGCGGCTCAGTGGTTCTGGCCGGCGACAAGGCCTCGATGGTGGAAAAGGATGTTCGCAGGCATATGTCCGTCTGAATCGGCGGACGCTCTCACCTCCATCCCCGGCCGGGCGCGGGCGCGCGGCGAAATCCGCGCGTCGTTCACCGCTGTCGGAGAACGCACGCGCCTCGCGCGCGTTTACGAGACGGACGGGCTGCGCCTGCGTTTTCCCAGGACCGCGCGCGGATGCGAGGCCGTGGTGGTCAACACCGCCGGCGGAGTCGCGGGCGGAGATCAGGCGCAATTGTCTTTCGACTGCGGCCCCGGCACGGACGTGACCATCACCACGCAGGCCGCAGAAAAAATCTATCGCGCCCAGAGCCACATGGACGATGATCGGGCAATCATCAATGTTTCGCTGGACATCGGAGCCGGGTCGCACACGGAATGGCTGCCGCAGGAAACCATCCTGTTCGATCAGGCAAGCCTGTCGCGTCAACTCAATGTCGACATGCATGCCGACGCGTCGGTCACCTTGCTGGAAAGCATCGTGTTCGGTCGATTGGCGATGGGCGAAACACACACAACAGGGGGCCTGCACGACAGGTGGCGCGTCCGCCGCGATGGCCACCTGATTTTCGCGGAAGATTTGCGCCTCGGCGGTCTGATCGGCGAAACGCTCGCCCGCCCGGCTTGCGGCAATGGCGCGCGTTCGGTCGCCACGCTCCTGCACATCGCCCCCGACGCGGAAGCGCACCTGGAGTCCATTCGAACACGTCTTGAAGACGCGCCCTGCGAGTGGGGCGCAAGCGCATGGAACCGCTTCGTGCTGGTGCGCCTTCTGTCGGCCTCGCCGGAAAAAGTGCGCGCTGCTATCCTGTCGCTACTGTCTTGCCTGCGGGACCGGGACGCCCCGCGCGTCTGGAACTGAATGTCTGTTCGAAACTTGATTTTTCGGAGCTTCGCATGAACCTGACCCCGCGCGAGAAGGACAAGCTCCTCATCGCCATGGCCGCCATCGTCGCCCGCAAGCGGCTTGAGCGCGGCGTGAAGCTGAATTATCCCGAAGCGATAGCGCTCATCAGCGACTTCGTGGTCGAGGGCGCACGCGACGGCCGCACGGTCGCCGAACTGATGGAAGCCGGCGCGCATGTCGTCACCGCCGATCAGGTGATGGACGGCATTGCCGACATGATCCACGACATTCAGGTGGAAGCCACTTTCCCGGATGGCACGAAACTCGTCACCGTTCACGAGCCCATACGGGGAGCCGCCAAGACGATCACGCCCGGCGAAGTCATCACGCCCGCCGGCGACATCGTGATGAACGAAGGCCGCGCGACGATCACGCTCAAAGTCTCCAACACCGGCGACCGTCCCATTCAGGTGGGTTCGCACTATCATTTCTTCGAAACCAACGGCGCGCTCTCGTTCGATCGCGCACAGGCGCGCGGCATGCGGCTCGACATTGCAGCTGGCACAGCCGTGCGTTTCGAACCCGGACAAACGCGCGATGTGCGCCTCGTGGCGCTCGACGGCAAACGCGAGGTCTATGGTTTCCGTCAGGAAATCATGGGCAGGCTCTGAGCGCAGGAGAACATCATGTCCATCAAGCTTTCCCGCGCCGCTTATGCGGACATGTTCGGCCCCACGACGGGCGATAAAGTGCGGCTCGCCGATACGGCGCTCTTCATCGAGATCGAGAAAGATTTCACGATCTACGGCGAGGAAGTGAAATTCGGCGGCGGCAAGGTCATCCGCGACGGCATGGGCCAGTCGCAGGCGACGCGCGCAATGGGCGCGGCCGACACGGTCATCACCAACGCCGTGGTGCTCGACCATTGGGGCATTGTGAAAGCTGACGTGGCCCTTCGCGACGGACGCATTCTGAAAATCGGCAAGGCCGGCAATCCTGAAATTCAGCCCGGCGTCGACATCGTGATCGGACCCGGCACCGAGATCATCGCCGGCGAAGGCAAGATTCTCACGGCAGGCGGATTCGATACGCATATCCATTTCATCTGCCCGCAGCAGATCGAGGAAGCGCTCATGTCGGGCGTCACCTCGATGCTGGGCGGCGGCACTGGCCCGGCGACCGGCACCTACGCCACAACCTGCACGCCCGGCCCCTGGCACATTGCGCGCATGATCGAGGCCGCAGAAGCCTTTCCGATGAACCTCGGTTTCGCCGGCAAGGGCAATGCGTCGACGCCTGCAGGACTTGTCGAACAGATTGAAGCCGGCGCCTGTGCGATGAAGCTGCACGAGGACTGGGGCACAACGCCTGCGGCCATCGACAATTGCCTCTCGGTTGCGGACGATCACGATGTTCAGGTGATGATCCACACAGACACGCTGAACGAATCCGGCTTCGTGGAAGACACGATCCGGGCCTTCAAGGGCCGCACCATTCACGCGTTTCACACCGAAGGCGCAGGCGGCGGCCATGCGCCCGACATCATCAGCGTCGCGGGCCTGCCGAACGTGCTGCCCTCGTCAACCAATCCGACGCGGCCCTTTACCCGCAACACGCTGGACGAACATCTCGATATGCTGATGGTCTGCCACCATCTTGATTCGTCGATTCCCGAAGATCTTGCTTTCGCCGAAAGCCGCATCCGGAAGGAGACCATCGCCGCCGAGGACATTCTGCACGACATTGGTGCGCTCTCGATGATGAGTTCGGATTCGCAGGCCATGGGCCGCGTCGGGGAAGTCATCATCCGCACCTGGCAGACCGCCGACAAGATGCGCCGCCAGCGCGGCCAGTTGCCGGAGGAGCGCGGCGACAACGACAATGCGAGGGCCAAACGCTACATCGCCAAATACACCATCAACCCCGCCATCGCGCATGGCGTGGCGCACGAGATCGGCTCCATTGAGCCGGGCAAGCTGGCCGATCTGGTGTTGTGGACTCCGGCCTTCTTCGGCGCGAAGCCCGATCTGGTCATCAAGGGCGGGGCGATTGCGGCGGCCTGCATGGGCGATCCGAACGCCTCCATCCCGACCCCGCAGCCCATGCACTACCGGCCGATGTTCGGAGCCTTCGGCCGCGCCATAGCGTCCACCTCGGTAACGTTTGTTTCGCAGGCCGCCATCGACAAGGGCGTGGCAGCGCGGCTGCGGACCACCAAGCCTTTCGTGGCGGTGAAGAACACGCGCGGCCAGATTTCGAAGTCGTCCATGATCCACAATGGCGCGACGCCGGCCATCACGGTCGATCCCGAAACCTATCAGGTGCGGGCGGACGGCGTGCTGCTGACCTGCGAACCCGCCACAGTCCTGCCCATGGCGCAGCGCTACTTCATGTTCTGAACGGATCGGGCGCGCATTTGCGCGCCCTCCGCCGCAATGCTAGAGCCCGCGCGACGGCCCTGACGGCCGGATGATGGGAACGCTCACATGATCAAGGCCAGTTTCATCAGCCCCCGGGGCGCGTGGCAGGCGAAGGCCGCCGACACGATCATTCTGGATTACGAAGGTCGCCACCGGCGCCGCATCGCCATGACGGGCGCGCGCGGCACAGAATTTCTGCTCGACCTGCCCGACGCGGTCCAGCTTCGCAACGGCGACGCTCTGGTGCTGGACGACGGACGCCTGATCGAGGTGATCGGCGCGCCGGAGGAATTGGCCGAACTGCGCTGCCGCGATCCGCTGCAACTGGCGAAAGTGGCCTGGCATCTGGGCAACCGCCACATCATTTCGCAGATCATGCAGAACCGCATCCGTATCCGCCGCGATCATGTGATCGAGGATATGGCGCGCGGACTGGGCGCAAAAGTCGCCCATATCGAAGGCCCGTTCGAACCCGATGGCGGCGCCTACGAGGAGCCGGAAGAGGCTCATCACGATCACGGCCGTAAAAGCCACGACCACAAGGGTCACGACCATCACGGACATGACCACCATGCGCATGGCCATGACGAGCATGTGCACGATGAGAACTGCACCCACGAGCATCACGCCCATGGTCATGCGGAACATGTGCACGACGAAAATTGCGGCCACGATCATCACGATCACAAGGATCATGACCACAAGGGTCACAAGCACGGATGAGTGAAGCCGCGCCAGCCCTGCCGGAGCTGCCGCTGTTCGTGTGGCTCTCCCCCGGCTTCCCGGTTGGCGCATTCGCTTACAGCCACGGCCTCGAATGGGCCGTGGAATGCGGCGATATTTCAAGCGCCGACACGTTGCGCGAATGGATTGTCGATCTGTTCCGCCACGGCTCAATTCGCAACGATTGCATTCTCCTGGCCGAGGCGTGGCGCGCCATGAATACGCAGGACGCCGCGCGTCTCGACGAAGCCAATGCGCTCGCCATTGCGCTCGCGCCGTCGAAGGAACGCCATCTCGAAACAGTCGCGCAGGGCAATGCCTTCGTCACCGCGATCCGCGATACGTGGCCCTGCGCTGCGCTGGACGATCTCGCACGACGCACCGACGACATCGCCTATCCGGTCGCGCTCGGGGCAGCCATAGCGTGCCATGCCATCTCACTGCCCGGCGCGCTGGAAACTTACGGCCTCGCCTTCGCGTCGAATCTTGTTTCGGCTGCGCTGCGCCTGAGCGCTATTGGCCAGACAGATGGGCAACGCATTCTGGCCGCGCTGATGCCGGACATTCGCGCCTGCGCAGGATTCGCCGCGAGCGCGACGCCAGACGATCTGGGCGGCGCGGCGCTTCGCTCCGACATCGCTTCCATGAAACACGAAACACAATATTCGAGGTTGTTCAGATCATGAGCGCATCATCGCACGGCCCGTTTCGCGTCGGCATCGGCGGCCCTGTCGGGTCCGGCAAGACGGCCCTGATGGAAAAGCTCTGCAAGCGCTTCCGCGACGTTTACGACATCGCCGCCATTACCAACGACATTTTCACCAAGGAAGACGCCCGCATCCTGACCGATGCTGGCGCGCTGCCGGCGGAGCGCATCATGGGCGTTGAAACGGGCGGTTGTCCGCATACGGCGATCCGCGAGGACGCCTCGATCAATCTTGCGGCCATTGCGCAGATGAACAAGCGCTTCCCGAAGCTTGATCTCATTCTGGTGGAATCGGGCGGCGACAATCTCGCCGCAACCTTTTCACCGGAACTCGCCGACATCACCATCTACGTGATCGACGTATCGGGCGGCGAGAAAATCCCCCGCAAGGGCGGGCCGGGCATCACCCGCTCCGATCTGCTGGTGATCAACAAGACCGATCTAGCGCCGTATGTGGGCGCATCGCTCGACGTGATGGAGCGCGACGCGAAGACGCAACGCAAGGAGCGGCCCTTCGTGCTGACCAACATGAAGACCGGCGACGGCCTTGAAACCATCGCGCGTTTCATCGAGCAGAAGGGCGGCCTCAGTCCGTCCTGAAGCGCAGACGGCCCTTCTTACGTAATCACGCTCGGTTCAGGGCGCTGCGTATAATGCTCAATCCGCGAGAGCGAACGCGACAGGCCGATGAGATCAGCCAGCGCGGCTTGCGTTTCCACGTTGTGGCGCGCCGCATCAGCCTCGAATTTTTCGATATAGATGCGGATCGTCGCGCCCGCCGTGCCGGTGCCGGAGAGACGATACACAACGCGTGATCCATCCGGGAACATAATGCGCACGCCCTGATGTTTCGAATCTGACCCATCGACCGGGTCGTGATAGGCGAAGTCGTCGGCGCCGGCGATTTCGAGCGCGCCGAATTTCTTGCCCTTCAGGGACGGCAACTGATCGCGCAGCGATTTCATCATCGCATTGGCACCGTCGCTCTCGACCTCTTCGTAATCGTGACGCGAATAATAGTTACGTCCGTATGTCGCCCAATGGCCCTTCACGATGTCCAGCATGCTCTCCTTGCGCGCCGCCAGAATGTTGAGCCAGAGCAGCACGGCCCAGAGGCCATCCTTCTCGCGCACATGGTTCGAGCCGGTACCGGCGCTCTCCTCGCCGCAGAGCGTCACCAATCCCGCATCGAGCAGATTGCCGAAGAATTTCCAGCCCGTCGGCGTCTCGTACATGCCGATGCCGAGTTTCGCCGCCACGCGATCCGCTGCGCCGCTGGTCGGCATGGAACGCGCAATGCCCGCGAGGCCTTTTGCATAGCCGGGTGCAAGTTGCGCATTGGCGGCCAGCATCGCCAGACTGTCGGACGGCGTGACGAAAATGCCGCGCCCGATGATCAGATTGCGGTCGCCGTCGCCATCCGAAGCTGCGCAGAAGTCAGGCGCATTGGCCCCCATCGCGAGATCGTAGATCTCCTTCGCATGAACCAGATTGGGGTCTGGATGATGGCCGCCGAAATCCGGCAAGGGCTTACCATGCATCACGGTTCCGGCAGGCGCGCCAAGCGCGCGCTCCAGAATGGCGTGCGCGTAAGGCCCTGTAACCGCCGACATGGCGTCGAACTTCATCCGAAAGCCGGATTTGAACAGGGCCCCGATGCGGTCGAAATCGAAAAGCTGCTCCATCAGGGCCTGATAATCGGCCACAGAGTCGACGATCTCGACCTTCATGTCGCCCAGCGACACCGAACCCAGACGGTCGAGATCGACGTCCGCCGCCTCAATGATCTTGTAACTTGTGATCGCCTTCGTGCGGGCGAAGATCGCGTCGGTAATTTTCTCCGGCGCAGGCCCGCCATTGCCGACATTGTATTTGATGCCGAAATCGCCATCCGGACCACCCGGATTGTGACTTGCCGACAGCACGATGCCGCCATACGCGCCATATTTGCGGATGACGTTCGACACAGCCGGCGTCGACAGAATGCCGCCCTGCCCGACCAGTACGCGCCCGAACCCGTTGGCGGCGGCCATTTTCAGAACGCGCTGGATGACTTCGCGATTGTAATATCGCCCGTCGCCGCCCAGCACGAGCGTCTTGCCCCCAAATCCTTCCAGCGAGTCGAAAATCGACTGGACGAAATTCTCGACATAATTGGGCTTCTGGAAGACCGGCACCTTCTTGCGAAGCCCGGAGGTTCCGGGGGCCTGATCCGTGTAGGGCATCGTGGCAATCGTCTTGATCATGAAAAGCATCCGTTCTTGATCCGTGCCCGGGACTTAACAAACGTGCGTTAAAACTTTAGGTTGCGGCTGCGTCGAAAGCGACGTGAGACTGGCGGGCGCGGACTTTCGCGGGGCCGGAACTCGAAAGTTCTCTGCCCGGAGGTTCGTCCATGACCCAAGCCGCATTCCGCCTAGCCGCCATCGCTTTGGCGGCCTCGCTGGCCGCCAGCGCCGCCGGCGCGCAGGAAACCATCGACAAGCCCGTGACCATCTATGCGGCCGGCACGGCAGGCGGCGGGGTCGATCTCTTCGGGCGACTGGTCGGTCGCTACATCGGCGCGCATATTCCGGGAAAGCCATCCGTGGTGGTGCAGGATATGCCGGGCGCGGGCGGCATCCGGCAGGCCATGTTCATGGCCGAAACCGCGCCGCGCGACGGCACGGCGCTCGGCATTTTCGCCGGCGGCCCGATTCTGGAGCCGCTCGTCGGTTCGCGCGACCCCGGTTACGACATGAGTAAGTTCACCTGGATCGGGGCGATCAGCAAGGATGTGAGCCTGTGCCTCGCCTGGGGCACGACGCCCTTCAAGACCATCGCAGACGCCCAGAAGCAGGAGATGATCGTTGCCGGCACCGGCGCCGGTTCGGACACCGACACTTTTCCCATCATGCTGAACGAAATGCTCGGCACGAAATTCAAATTGATCACCGGCTATCTGGGCAGCCAGCAGACCATCATGGCCATCGAGAGCGGCGAAGTGCATGGCCGCTGCGGCTGGAGCCTCTCCTCGCTCAAGACCACGAAGCTCGACTGGTTGCGCGACAAGAAGGTCAACATCCTGCTCCAGTTCGCCATGAAGAAGAGCGCCGAACTGCCAGACGTGCCGCTGATCCTCGATCTGGTGAAGACGCAGGAAGATCGCCAGATGCTCGAACTCATGCTTGGGCCCACCGGCATGTCGCGGCCCTTCGTTGCGCCTCCGGGCCTGACGCCGGCCCGCGCCAGCATGATCCGCCGCGCCTTCGACGCCACCATGAAAGATCCCGGCTTCCTGAAGGAGGCTGAGGCCATGCAGGCGGACGTCAATCCCTCGACCGGCGAGGAAGTGCAGGAACTGGTCGTGAAGCTCTACGCGACCCCGAAGGCTGTGGTCGAACGCACCAAGAAGTACCTCAAGCAGTGAGCCGCCTGGATTGAACGCCGCAAGCCGCTCTGCGCGGCTAGCTTCATCAAAGTGCAACCCCGGCGTCACAATTCCGTGTGACGCCGCTGGCATCGTGGCCGACATCATCCACAGGGTTGGGGCGATCACGAAGATGCAGGTTTTGGCCGGAGGTCCAGTCCAGCGGGTTGGGGCAAGCATCTTCGCATTTGCAAGACTGGGCGGCGGAGCCAAACCGCGCAAAATAATCCGTGATCTTGGCGGCCTGCCAGAATCGCTTGGCTCCATCGGGGCGCTCGAAATTCGGCTCGCCACCACCAAGAAGGACATCCGCAAGGCCCAGCGCCTTCGCTACAAGGTTTTCTTCGACGACCGCAATGCGTCAGCCGACCGGAAGGCCAATCTGGTGCGTCGTGACATCTGCAAGTTCGACCGCGTCTGCGATCATCTTCTGGTCATCGACCACGCCAACCGAAACCGGTTCGGTCGTCCCAAGCCGAAAGTTGTCGGCACCTATCGGTTATTGCGGCAGGACATTGCCGAGCAGAATTTCGGCTTTTACACGGCCCAGGAATTCGAAATCGGGCCTTTGCTGGAACGCCATTCCGGCAAGCGCTTTCTGGAACTCGGCCGTTCCTGCGTGCTGCCGGAATATCGAAGCAAGCGCACGCTCGAATTGTTATGGCGCGGCATCTGGACCTACGTGAAACACCACCAGATTGATGTGATGATCGGCTGCGCGAGTTTCGAAGGCGTCAATCCGCTGAAACTCGCCTTGCCGCTGAGCTTTCTGCATCGCAATGCGCTGGCGTCGGATGTCTGGCGCGCTTCGCCGCTGCAGAAATACTTCACGCCCATGAACATTCTCGATTCGTCCAGCATAGATACCCGTCGCGCAATCGCGTCTCTGCCGCCGCTGATCAAGGGTTATCTGCGATGCGGCGCCCGCGTCGGCGACGGCGCTGTGGTCGATCATCAATTCGGCACGACCGATGTACTGATCGTCATGCCGGTGGCGGATATCGATCCGCGTTACATCGATCATTTCGGCGGCCCCGACATGACAGCACGCGCCCGCGCGGCCTGATCAGCGGCCTTCGCCCTGCGCCCACATCGCGTTGAGCGCTTCCCGATAGGTCGGGTAGGCGAGTTTCACGCCAAGCCTGTCCCGCATGGCCTTGTTGGAAACTCGCTTGCACTCGGAATAGAAGCTGCGCGCCATCGGGCTCATCGGAAAAGTTTCGAAATCGACTTCGGGCGGCGGATCGATTCCCATCAGTTGCGCCGCATAGGCCACCACATCTTGCGCAGGCGCTGGGAGATCGTCGGTCACATTCCAGATCGCGCCAGGACCATCGAATGAAAAGCTGGCGTCGATGGCGCCCGCAATATCCTCCACGTGAATCCGGTTGAAGACCTGCCCCGGCTTGATGATACGCCGCGCCACGCCGCGCTTCAGATTGACGAGCGCATTGGAGCCCGGACCATAGATGCCCGACAGCCGCAAAATGTGAACCACGATGCCGTGCGCCTCGCCAAGCGCCGTCCATGCGCGTTCGGCTGCCAGTCGTTCGATGCTGCGCTCGTTGACCGGATGGCAGTGCGTGCTCTCGTCGATCCACGCGCCCTGATGATCGCCATACACGCCGACTGTCGACAGATAAACGATGTGTTTGACGTTCGGTGCAGACGCAATCTGCCGCGAGAACCGCTTGAGAACCGGATCGCCGTCTTCATCGGGCGGAATGGAAACCAGAAGCGCATCAGCGGCGGCGATTTTTGCCTCGATTGCGTCGTCGCAGGCGTCGGGCGAGAAAACCGACGCATCAATGCCGCTCGCGCCAAGCCGCGTGGCCTTTTCGGCAGATGTGACTGTGCCGCTGCAGGAATATACGTCCCGAAACAACGAGGCGAAATGCTGCGCCGAATAGCCCAGCCCGAAGACAAACACCTTCACGCCTTCGTCTCCCCGTTCAATTGCACCCATTCCGCCAGCACGTCTGGATCGGACTCATCGCCAGCATGATGCGCGCGCATTTGTGCAAATTCCTGCCAGGAGCAAAGACGCGCCGCCGCCCAGACCGCCATGGCCCGCACCAGCGGCGATTCATTGCGCAATCGCATCTCGACGACAGCGAGCAAACTCCGGTCGCCGGAATTGCCAACAGCAATAAGCACATTGCGCAGGAATTTCGCGTGCCCGATCCGTTTGACCGGGCTGCCCGAAAACATCTGTCGAAAGCCCGCGTCGTCCAACGCCGCGAGCATCGCCAGCGATGGCGATACGAGATCAGCGCGAGCTGCAAGCTTCATCTCGTTCGTCGCCTGCGCAAACTTGTTCCATGGACAGACCGCCAGACAATCGTCGCAGCCATAGATGCGATTGCCGATGGCCTGCCGAAACTCCGGCGCGATATGTCCCTTGTGTTCGATAGTCAGATAGGAAATGCAGCGCCGCGCATCGAGCCTGTAGGGGGCCGGAAAGGCCTGCGTCGGGCAGGCGTCCAGACAGGCGCGACAGGAGCCGCAATGATCCTGCTCGGGCTCGTCGGGCTCAAGGTCGAAGCTGGTGAAGATCGAACCGAGAAACAGCCACGAGCCAAACTCGCGCGACACGAGATTCGTGTGCCGCCCCTGCCAGCCGAGTCCCGACGCCGCCGCCAGCGGCTTTTCCATCACCGGCGCCGTATCGACAAAGACCTTCAACTCCGGCGATGCGATGCCTTTTTCATGGGCGCTCTTCACAATCCAGCCGGCCAGTTGCTTCAGCCGACCCTTGATGAGGTCGTGATAGTCGCGATGGCGCGCATAGACCGAAATATTGCCGGATGATTTGTGGGCGAGCGCTTCGAGCGGATCGTTTTGCGGCCCATAGTTGGTTCCCAGTATAACGATGCTACGCACATCGCCCCACAGCACGCGCGGATCGGCGCGGCGATCCGCTGTCTCCGCCATCCAGCCCATATCGCCCTGCGCACCGCTCGCGAGCCATTCGGCAAGACGTTCGGGAGCCTGCGGAATGGCGTCGGGCGACGTCACCCGGCATGCGTCGAAACCATGCTGAATGGCGGCTTGCGCCAGAGCTTTCCGGGAAATCAGAAATCGAGATCCGCGTAGACCGGATCGGGCGTCATTCCCGGCACCCGGTCGGTCAGCAGCGTGCGGAACGACGGGCGGGACTTCACCCGCACGTACCATTCCTTCGCCATCTCGTTCTCGGCCCATGGCACGTCGCCCAAAAAGTCGACGCTCGACAGATGCGCCGCCGCCGCCAGATCCGCATAGGTCAGGTCGTCGCCCGCCAGCCAGTTCCGGCGCGATACCAGATACCCGATATAGCGCAGATGATAGCGGATATTCGATCGCGCCGCCCGCACCTGATCCATATCGGGCGCGCCGCCGCCGCCGTCGGACGGCATGAAGCGCTTGTAGATCTTCTGGGTGACCAGATAGCCGGAAACTTCGTCGAAGAATTTCTGGTTGAACCAGTCAAGCAGACGGCGAACCTCCACCCGGCCCGCCGGGTCTTCCGGCATCAGCCGCCGGTTACCCAGCGCCAGCCCGCGCGTTTCGTCGAGATACTCGGCGATCGGCCCGGTGCCCGGAATGACCATGCCGGATTGTTCGACCAGAACCGGGGTCGTGCCCGCCGGGTTCAGGGCGAGAAACTCTGCTCGGCGCTCGAAAATGCGCTCCTCGGCCAGCTCGACATCGAGCCCGTATTCCGCTGCCACCAGACGGACGAAGCGCGAATGCGGGCACATCGGGTGATAATACAGAACAGCCATTTCGACGATCAGACCTGACACTTGCACGGAACGGGGAGGATGCCCCGGGAATCGCCGCGGCTGGGTATAGTGAACGCCTTATGACCCCGCAACCCGCCGGAATCACGGCATTCCGCGTCAGGTCGCCGAATATGGTGAGTTTTTCGTTAAATTCGGCGGGTTTCGGTTCGAAACGGCCTTAAATCCGCTTTTCCGGCCAGCGGCAGAGGTCATGAACCACGCAACGCTCGCATTCCGGCCGCAGCGCCTTGCAGACATACCGGCCATGCAAAATCAGCCAATGGTGCGCATGCTGGCGGAACTCGACCGGAATGGCCTTGATCAGACCCAGCTCGACGTCGAGCGGCGTCTTCCCCAATGCCAACGGCAGGCGGTTGGAGACCCGGAACAGATGGGTGTCGACCGCAATGGTCTCCTCCCCGAAGGCGATATTGAGCACCACATTGGCGGTCTTGCGCCCGACGCCCGGCAAAGTCTCAAGTTCCTCGCGGGAGCGGGGTACTGCGCTTCCAAATTCCGCGATGAGCTTTTCCGAAAGCGCCACAACATTCTTCGCCTTGGTGCGGAAGAGCCCGATGGTCTTGATCATGTCGCGAACGCGATCCTCGCCCAGCGCGACCATTTTTTCCGGCGTATCGGCGGCCGCGAACAGCGCCCGCGTGGCCTTGTTGACGCCCGTATCGGTCGCCTGCGCCGAAAGCACAACCGCCACCAGCAATGTGAAGGCGTTCACATATTCCAGCTCGCCCTTCGGCTCCGGATTGGCCTCCCGGAACCGACGGAAGACCTCATGGATCGTGGCGGGATCGAGCGCGCGCGGTCTGGCGGCGCGTCCGCGCTTTGCGACAGCCGCGACTGCCTTCTTTTTTTGCGGGGCATTGCTCTTTTTAACCGGCATGAATGTCTTATAAACTGGGTCTGATCGAGAGCAAGCGACAGGCCGCGTCCAACCCCTGGACATTGCACATGAGCGACCATCCATCCGACGCCCGCATCTTCGAGCAGCGCCTGCACCCGCACCGCTCGCTGACGAAACGCAATTTTCTCTGGCTGATGCTGGCTTTCAGCGCGATCTCGTTCGCCACAACGCTCCCCTTCGTGATTATGGGCGCCTGGCCGGTGGCGGGTTTCATGGGTCTAGATGTCCTGATTTTCTATTTCGCCTTCCGGTCAAACTTTCGCGCAGCGCGCGCCTATGAGGATGTCTGCGTCACTCCCATCGAGCTTCTGGTGGCGAAAGTGTCAGCACGAGGCGCGCGGCGCGAATGGCGTTTCAATCCAGCCTGGGTGCGGCTGGAACGCGAGGAACTCGAAGAATTCGGAACCCAGCGCCTTGCGCTCGTTTCGCGCGGAAGACGTCTCGAAGTGGGCGGATTTCTCGGCCCGGACGCCAAATCGGACTTTGCGGACGGGCTCACTCGCGCGCTGGCCGAGGCTCGGCGCGGGCCGCAATTCAGCTATTGAAGGCGAGACGCCGGATCGTTGTGATCGCCCCGAAGGATTTCGCCAGAATGCGGTCGCGCGCCTCCCGCAACGGCTCGCTCGCCACCATCATGTGATGGCCGTTGGCGTGCAACAGCGTGCGTTCGTCGCGCATCACCCCCACATGACCCTTCCAGAAAACCAGATCGCCGCGCCGAAGCCCCGACAGACTGTCGTCGAACGCAATCGCTTCGCCGAGTTCCGCCGCCTGCATGTCCGTATCGCGCGGCGCTGAAACGCCCGCCGCCTGAAGCGAAATCTGCATCAGACCCGAACAGTCAAGACCCATCGAGGTCTTGCCGCCCCACAGATAAGGGCTATGCAAAAACCGCTCCGCCACAGAGGCGAAATCCGATTCAAAAACATCGAACGGCGCGAGATGCCCGGCCCAGATGCAACCAATGTTTTTTGCTTCAGCAAAATCGCCGCGCAGTGAAACGATCTCAACCTCCGCACCCATCGGCAGAGCCATCACGATGGGCAGTTTCATCGAAAGGCCCGGATAGATGAATGTACGAGGAACGCAAACCCTATGCGTCGGAGTCTCGGGTTCGGCCAGCGCCGTAGCGTCAAAATACCCCACATAACCGTCGCGTTCGAACTGGCCCCACGCCCAGCCGTCCTCGTCTTCATAGACGCGAACGCGCTCGCCAAAAATCGCCTGAGTATCGAGCCCCGCATCCATCGCCGGACTGCCGCGCACACCAACGACTTCGTGCACGATGCGCCACAGCCGGCCCTCGACATAACGAGGCGCATCGACTTTTCCACGCAGACATTCTGCTGCCAGATCAGATCGAGCAGGCGTGCGTCGGCGATCATACGAAACAGGCGCGTTCATCCCGGCAACTTCCGCGCCGCATCAACCACCATGTCGCCGAGTGATTCCACATAAAGCGAGCCCTTCACGGTGCGCTGAATGATCACGTTACGGCGATCCGCCTCGTCGCGGCGGCGCGAAACGATTTCCTGTTCGCCCATGGAATTCAGCGCCCGCGTGATGACCGGCTTGGTGACTCCGAGACGTTTAGCCAGGCCCCGAACCGTATGCGGTGGCGGATCGAGATAGATGGTCAGCAGAATCGCAAGTTGCCGCAATGTAAAGTCCGGACACGCCTCCGGCTTGGCGTCCTGCACAAGGCCGAACGACACATCCTGCAGGAGCTTCAGCGCCTGCGCCGGCTTCATGCTGACCGCCATACTCACACCATTCGTTCCGGTGCCGTATTCATTGCGCGATTGCGTCTCTCTTTTCAAGCGCCGCCCGGCTATGGCAGGCGAGGGACGCGCGCTCATCGCGGCGACTTCCCTACAAACATCGTAAATGCGGATCGATAAAATATGACAGACTCTCGAACAGTGAAATCAGTTGATGCTCTCTCGCAGAGTCGGAAATTGAGTTCATCCCAGATAATGCAACAGTACTGCGCGCCTGCGCAGCCGCCATGATGCCCCATCGTCGCCTCCCAGGCGTAACGCGTCGGCATTGGTTTGCCGATCTTGACCATTGGAGCCCTTGAGATGCGGCGCGTCAACTGGACTTTATATGAGTGCTCACAGTAGCAACCCTGACATCTGAAATATGAATAACCGGGTGATTGAACTGTCGAAGGCTTGTCGTCAACGGCTTCCGCATATCGGCGGCCATGCAAACAAGGCGGCGTTTGCGTTCTGTTTTGCAAAAATGATCGGCTTTGCAACGAATGTGATCAAGCGATTTGCACCGCTCCTCACCGGATAAACAGGCCGTATCCGTTCATAGTTGACCGGATACGGCTCGGAAATATCGTCAGATCTTCGGCATGCCCGGCATGGAGGGAATCGACTTCGACTTCGGCCAACGCTTGCGGCTGTGCTTCAACTTCAAGCCTGCCAGCATGGCCGCAAGCCGGATCGGCGCGCCGATGCACTCGACGACCGGCACGCCGATCTGTTCGCTCAGCCAGTCCGGATCGATATGCACCGGGCACTGGCTGATGCCGCGCGGAATGATGACTTCCGCCCCGTCCACGTCAATGAGCTTGCGCGCCGCTGCGATAAAGGACTCTGTCATCTGGGTTTTCTTGTCGGCCATTTCGCGCAGCCACGTGCCCGAATCCGCATAGCCGGCCACAAAGCCTTCCATGCCGTAGTGACGAGTCATCATACGCGCCTTCACGGTGCTTTCCGCCGTATAGCTGATGACCCCGAACCGGTCGCCGACCTGCGACGCAACATGCAGTGCGGCATGATAGGGGGCAATCACCGGAATATTGACCAGACAACGCCCGCCCTCGACGCCCAGATCGAGCGCGCCGAGCGGCACGACCGCGTCATAACCTTCCTTCTCGGCCTGCGCGAAAGCCTGATGGAAGAAAGGCGCAACCTGCTGCACTTCGGCCGGCAGTAATTCGCCGAACGGCTCGCACGGCACAGACAGAATGCCGACTTCTACCTCCGCAGAGGAATAACGTTTGGCCACATCCTCACGCAGCTTGCGCTGGTCGGGCGGATATTTGCCGATGATGAATGCGACGCGGATCATGCGCTTCCTCCTGTTTGAAACATATTTATGCGATTGGAGCGGGCTTGTCAGCCGCTCTTGCGCGGCTCGTTTGATTAGCTAATCTGGAATCATGCGCCTTGGGCGCATCATTTCGGGAGGCGTTGATGTCTCGCACGTGGCTGATTGCGCTTGTTGGCGCATTTTTGGCAATTCCCGCCCAGGCGGATCCGGTTGCGGATTTTTATGCGGGCCGCACCGTCAGCATTACAATAGGTTTTGCGCCCGGCGGCGGATATGACAGCGTGGCGCGATTGCTGGCGCGGCATTTTTTCAAACATATTCCGGGCAAGCCGTCGATGGTCGTGCGCAACATGCCGGGCGCTGGCGGGTTGATCGCCGCCAATGCGGTCTACAATCTGGGAAACCGCGACGGGACCGACATAGCCATTTTCGGCGATACAATTCCTTTTGCGCCTTTGTGGAATGCGGACGGTGTTCAGTTTGATCCGGCGAAGTTTCATTATCTGGGCGCGCTCGACCGCCGCGAAGCCGGAGTGGCGCTGAGCTGGCGCGCATCGGGAGTCGAGACGTTCGAGGATGCAAGGCGGCGCACCGTCACGGTTGGATCCACCGGGACGCACGACATTACCTCTGTCGCGCCGCGTCTGCTCAACGCCCTGGCCGGCGCGAAATTCAAGATCGTCGGCGGCTACCGGGGAATTCCGGAAGGCTCGCTGGCGATGGAGCGCGGCGAAATTGACGGCTGGCAAGGCTGGTGCTGGCCCTGTCTCAAGGAGACCAAACCTGAATGGATGAGCGGAAACAAGATCGCCGTGCTGACGCAGTTTGGCTCACAGCGGCATCCTGAACTTCCAAACGTTCCCACTGTCTATGAACTTGTTGGCAATGATGACGACCGGAGCATCATGCGGCTGATTTTCAGCAGCGATGATATGTCCCGTTTCGTCGCGGTTGGTCCGGGCACTCTGTCCGAACGTGTCGAGGCACTGCGGGCGGCTTTTGAGGCCACGATGGCGGATGCAGAATTTCGTGCCGATGCGGTGAAAAACAACATCCCGTTGCATCCTGCCAGCGCCGCCGCCGCCGAGGCGCTCCTGCGCAACGCCTATGCCACGCGGCCTGAGCTCCTCACGCGTGCGCGCGCTATCATCAAAGGCGACTGAAACACCTATTGTCTCGCCGCTTGCGCGTACCAACATCCGGCCTTTGCGCCCGGCGTTGCATGTCATAAGGATGGCAGATCAAACGCGCAGGGACGAAACGAAATGAACGGTGCGGATATTATTGCGGCCATCATGAATCAGGAGCAGACGGATTTTCTCGCCTGCTATCCGCGCAATCCGCTCATCGACGCCTGCGCGAAAATCGACATTCGCCCGATTCTCTGTCGGCAGGAGCGCGTCGGCGTCGGCATGGCGGATGGCTACAGCCGCATCAGGCGCGGCCGCCAGAACGGCGTCTTCGCCGCACAGCAAGGCGCCGGCATCGAGAACGCCTTTGCGGGCGTGGCACAGGCCTATGCTGAAAACGTGCCGATGCTGGTGATCCCCGCCGGTTCGCCGGGCGAGCGCCAGCACATCAACCCAACATTCCGCGCAGCGGAAGTCTATCGCCCGGTCACCAAATGGTCCGCCATGGCGCACAATGTGCAGGAATTGCCGGATCTGATGCGCCGCGCCTATCACGCCATGCGCAGCGGCAAGCCGGGCCCGGTGATGGTCGAAGTGCCGGTCGAGGTTTTCGAGGCCGA
>CANJWR010000048.1 GCA_947478455.1 Beijerinckiaceae bacterium
AAAGCCCGAGCGCCGCCTGAAAAAGATCCGTGTCACGCATGCATCAGAAAATACGCGGAGCCAGCGGAAACCAAAATATTCAACTTGTGGTTGAAACCTCTACCCACACGATTCAGCGAAGAGCCATTTCCTGTCGCGACTCGACTGAATTGAAATTAGCCCATCGATTTCTTTTTGTCGCGCACCGGCAAATCCTTCCTGCCGGTCAGTCTCTTTCGTCGCTCACCATGACAAGCCCCTCATCCGCCCCTCCGGGGCACCTTCTCCCCGTGAAACGGGGAGAAGGAGAGCACCATCGCCTCGCCTACTTCTTCCCCCTGAACGGTTTCGACTTGCCGCCGCGTGTGCCGGGCTTGCCGCCGGTGGAGCTGCGCGGGCGGGCTTCGCCGCCGCCGAAATTGTGCGGGCCCATGTCGGCGTCGGTGGGTTTGCGGGCGCGGGTGGGGAGGTTGGCGGCGTCGCCGTATTTGCGTTCGCCCTCGAAGGCGCCGGCGCGATCCTCGATGCTTTGCTGGCGGGCCAGCGGATCGGACGCGATGGCGAGTTCGGTTTCCTGCAGGCGCTTGATTTCGTCGCGCATGCGGGCGGCTTCCTCGAATTCGAGATTGGCGGCGGCTTCGCGCATGCGCTTTTCGAGATCGGCCAGCGTGGCTTTCATATTGTGGCCGGCCGGCATGGCGGTGGCGAAGCCGGTGTCGACCGTCACGTGATCCTGCTCGTAAACCGAGCCCAGAATGTCCTGAATGCCGCGCTTGATGGTCTCGGGCGTGATGCCGTGTTCGGTGTTGTAGGCGACCTGCTTTTCGCGACGGCGACCCGTTTCGGCCATGGCGCGATCCATCGAGCCAGTGAGGTGATCGGCGTACAGGATCACCTTGCCGTCGACGTTACGGGCCGCGCGCCCGATGGTCTGCACCAGCGATGTCTCGCTGCGCAGAAAACCTTCCTTGTCGGCGTCCAGAATGGCGACGAGCGCGCATTCGGGAATGTCGAGGCCCTCGCGCAACAGATTGATGCCGACCAGCACATCGAACGTGCCCAGACGCAGATCGCGGATAATCTCGATGCGCTCGATCGTGTCGATGTCCGAATGCATGTAGCGCACCCGGATGCCGTTCTCGTGCAGATATTCGGTCAGGTCCTCGGCCATGCGCTTGGTGAGAACCGTCACGAGGCTGCGGTAGCCCTTACGGGCGGTGTCGCGCACCTCGCCCAGCAGATCGTCCACCTGCGAACGCGCCGGGCGGATTTCGACCGGCGGATCGATGAGGCCGGTGGGGCGAATGACCTGTTCGACGAACACGCCGCCGGTGCGCTCCATTTCCCATGAGCCCGGCGTGGCCGAGACGTGAATGGTCTGCGGCCGCATCGCCTCCCATTCCTCGAACCGCAGCGGGCGATTGTCGAGACAGGATGGAAGACGAAAACCATATTCGGCCAGCGTCGCCTTGCGGCGAAAGTCGCCGCGATACATGCCGCCGATCTGCGGCACCGTGACGTGACTTTCGTCGGTGAAGACGAGCGCATTGTCCGGCAGATATTCGAACAGGGTCGGCGGTGGCTCGCCGGGGCGGCGGCCCGTCAGATAGCGCGAATAGTTTTCGATGCCTGCGCAGGAGCCGGTCGCTTCCAGCATTTCGAGATCGAACATGGTGCGCTGTTCGAGGCGCTGCGCTTCGAGCAGGCGGCCCGTGTTGTTGAGTTCGACAAGGCGTTGCTTGAGTTCGCCCTTGATGCCCTGAATGGACTGGATGAGCGTCGGACGCGGCGTGACGTAATGGGAATTCGCATAGACCTTCACGAATTCCAGATCCTGCGTCTTCTTGCCGGTCAGCGGATCGAACTCGGCGATGGATTCCACCTCGTCGCCGAAAAACCCGATGCGCCAGGCGCGGTCTTCGTAATGGGCCGGGAAGAGTTCCAGCGTGTCGCCGCGCACGCGAAACACGCCGCGCGAAAAGTCGCCGCCCGAGCGCTTGTATTGCAGCGCCACGAGGTCCGCGATGAGTTGCCGCTGGTCGAGTTTTTCGCCGAGCTTGATGCCGAACGTCATCGCCGTATAGGTCTCGACCGACCCGATGCCGTAGATGCACGACACGGAGGCGACGATAATCACATCGTCGCGTTCCAGCAGCGCACGCGTCGCCGAATGCCGCATCCGGTCGATCTGCTCGTTGATCGAGGATTCCTTCTCGATATAGGTGTCGGTTCTTGGGACGTAAGCTTCCGGCTGGTAATAATCATAGTATGATACAAAATATTCAACGCTGTTATTAGGAAAAAAGCTTTTGAACTCGCCGTATAGTTGCGCCGCCAAAGTCTTGTTCGGGGCCAGCACGAGGGCTGGTCTTTGCGTATGCTTGATGACCTGGGCCATCGTGAAGGTTTTACCCGAGCCAGTGACGCCGAGCAGAACCTGATCGCGATCCTGCGCGTTGACGCCCGCCACGAGTTCCTCGATGGCGAGCGGTTGGTCGCCCGCCGGCTGGTAGTCGGAGATCAGTTCGAAGGCGCGACCGCCTTCGGATTTCTCCGGCCGGGCAGGGCGGTGCGGTGCCCACGGCTTTTTCTCCCGCAGATTGGGGTCGCCGGCTTCCAGCAGCGCCTTGAGCGATTCGATCGTGGCCGTGGCGCCAGTCATTTCCCGCACGCCATTGGCAGGGCGCATGGACAAGGCCCGCCTCAGCTTCGGGTCCATTTCGGTGATTTCCGGCTCGAACGTCGGCTCGCCGGCGAAAGCGGCTTGCGGGCTTTCGCCGAAGCCGGGACGCCGTTCATTGAGCGCGGGGTTGAGTAGCGCCGCCAGATGCTCGTCCAGAGGCTGGACGTCTGGTCGTGACGCCTTGGCGCGGGTCGGTTTGGCGGGCTTGCGGGGTGGTTTCGGCATCAAGCGAATATGGGGCGAAAAGGCCTCCGGAGAAAGGCCAGAGTGTGCGATTCCGTTTTCGGTTCGCGGGCAATATGATGCTTGCCTCGACCTTGTCAGATTTCCAGATCAGGATAAGCATAGCGGGGCGAAAATCGGAGATTCTGAATGCTTAAGTGGTCGATTGCGACGGTCAGCATGGGCGGTACGCTGGAGGCCAAACTGGCCGCCGCTGCTCGCGCAGGCTTCCGGTCGATCGAGATTTTCGAGAACGATCTGACGTTTTTCTCTGGTCGCCCGAAGGATGTGCGGTCCATGGCCGCCAATCTCGGCCTCGAAATCATCGCGTTTCAGCCCATGCGCGACTTCGAGGGCATGCCGGAGCCCCAGCGCAGCCGTAATTTCGAGCGCGCGAGGCGCAAGTTCGACCTCATGGAAGAACTCGGCACATCCTTGCTTTGCGTCTGTTCGAACGTCGCCGAAAACGCCATTGGCGATCCCGCACGCTCGGCGGACGATTTGGGCGCACTTGCGGATATCGCCGCTCAGCGTGGTTTCCGCGTTGGCTACGAGGCGCTTGCCTGGGGCAAGTATGTGCACGACTGGATGCAGGCGCACGATCTGGTCAAACGCGCCAACCGCCCAAATCTCGGCGTCGTGCTCGATTCCTACCATATCTGCGCCCGCAAGAATCCGCTCGCTCCGCTGGCCGATATCAGCCCGGACCAGATTGCGCTCGTGCAGGTCGCCGATGCGCCAGCGATCGTCATGGATCTGATGTCGCTCAGCCGACATCACAGATGCTTTCCCGGGCAGGGCGATTTTCCGATCACCGAATATCTCGACGCCATCATGCGTACCGGCTATCGAGGGCCTATCTCGCTCGAGATTTTCAACGACCAGTTTCGTGGGGCGCCCGCAACCACAATTGCGCGTGACGGCATGCGCTCGCTCCAGGTCAGCGCCGAAAAGCTCGAAGCCAGCCGCAAGCAAAACCATCTGCCGCCGCTCAATCTGGCGCCTGCCCTTCCGCCGCCGGCGAAGATTGGCGGCATCGAGTTCATCGAATTCGCCACTAGCTCGCAGGAATCCGACGCATTGATGGGGCTTCTCGAAGGCCTCGGGTTCATTCGCGTCGCCCGTCATCGGTCGAAAGATGTCGATCTCTATCGCCAGAACGACATCAACATCGTCGTTAATCGCGAGCAGGAAGGCTTTTCGCATTCGTTCTATCTGGTGCACGGAACGTCGGTCAGCGCTGTGACTTTGCGCTTCGACGACGCCAAACGTGCGTTGGAACGCGCTAACGCACTGTCGGCCACGACCTATTTCGGTCGGGTTGGTCCCGGCGAAGCCGTGATCCCTGCTGTCGGCGGCGTCGAAAATAGCCTGATCTATTTCGTCGATCACACACCGAAGGGTAAAACCAACTGGGATCAGGATTTCATTTTCGAAACTACGCCGGAGGCGGGCGGGTCTCTGGCGCGCTTCGACCATCTGTCCAATGTGGTGCGCCGCTCTGAGTTCCTGTCATGGATTCTGTTTTATAAGACGATCCTTGGCTTCCGCGACGAACCGCAAGTCGAGCTTGCTGATCCTTACGGAGCATTCTTTAGTCGCGTGATCAGCTCGGATGACGGTTCTGTGCGCATTCCGCTGAATATTGCCGAAGGCGGATCGACCGGCGTATCGCGTTTCCTCGATTCATCCGGGGGCGGCGGCATTCAGCAGATTGCGCTCTCGACAGGCGATCTATTCGCCTTCGTGGAAAAGGCACGCGATAGTGGCGTTCGTTTCCTTGAAATTCCCGATAATTATTACGACGACATCGAAGCACGTTACGATTTGCCGACCGAAACGCTCGACAAGATACGCGAACTGAAAATTCTCTACGACCGCAGCTCCACCGGCGAGTTCTTCCACATCTATACGACAATGTTCGAAGACCGCTTCTTTTTCGAAATACTCGAACGCCGCAATTACGATCTGTTCGGCGCCGCCAACACGCCTGTTCGTCTGGCGGCCCAGACGCACCAGCAGGATGTAGCCCAGCAACAGAAGGCCATGTTTGATTATTGAGAAGCCGCAGCTGGATATGCGCAGCTTCACATGGTGCCTGATCGCGTCGGTCTCAGGCTTCGCCGTAGTGTGTCTCAGTTGGAATCAATGCAGAATCGTATTGCGCCACGACCGCGTCGCCTTCGTCGATAAATGTTGTTCCGTGGGGCCTGGATAAACGACGCAGCCACTCAATTGTTGATGCGCCTTCCTTCAGGTCGACGATGCGTGGGCGACGGATCGGATTGGCGACAGGCCGCACAAGCGTGCGCCCTAACCCGGTCGCGGTCAGTTCCATTTCCAGCACGATACTTTCTTCTGCAAACGTATGCGACTTCATGTCGAAGCCGCAATGCGCCAGCGAATAGGCGATCGTTTTACCTTTATAGATTTCAATCGGCTGGATCGTATGCGGATGATGGCCTACAACCAGATCGGCGCCAGCGTCGATGGCCGCATGCCCAACGTCGACCTGATAGCCGATGAGATGCTGATGGCCCATGCTGACGCCCCAGTGCATCGATACAACCACCACGTCGGAAATCTTCTTCGCATTGGCGATGTCCGACTTCATGCGCTCAAGATGCGCGGGGCGTGCCTTCGTGTCGCACGTTAGCGGATTGCCCGGAACTTCGTGCAGGCGCGTCGGAATGCGATAGTTCGACTCGATCTTGATCGCCGCCATGCCGGTCCGGTTTTCGGTCGCTTCCATGCCGGGCGTGAAGACGGATGTGTAGGACAGAAATGCGAATTTCAACCCGCCCCATGTGACGATGGCGGGCCTGTGGGCTTCCTCCATATTCCGGCCGCCGCCGCAATGCGCGATGCCTGCCCTGTCGAGCACCTCGATGGTCTGCATCATGCCTTCGTCGCCGAAGTTCATGAGGTGGTTGTTGGCGAGGCACACAACGTTGAAGCCCGGAATCGTATAGGTCGTCACCAGCTCCGGCAGCGATTTCACCACGCGCCCGGCTTTACCGGGCCACGGCTGGCCCCTGTCCGCCAACGGCCATTCGCAATTAGCGAACGCGATGGCGGAGGACCCGATGTAGGGCGCAATCAGATCGAAAACTTTTGACGGATCAGCGGTCTCTGTCGCAACATCGCCCACCAGCACCATGCGGGGCTTTGCGTTAGCATCACGTTCTCTGAACATCTGGGATCCTCAGCGTTTTCTGGTGAAAGTGGCGTCGAACAATTGCGTCCACTTCTCATATTCTTCAAAGAAATTAGGCTTCTGGGCGAAGTAGATCTTCTGCTTCGGCGCATCGAGGCTCTTCATGTCCTTGCGGGCAGAATCGTAGCCAAGATCCTGATACATAGCCTGGGCTTCCTTCGTGAGCAGAAAATCGATGAGCAGCATCATGGCGTGCGGGTGCGGCGCCTTGGTGGTGATCGCCACGACCGCATCCGTTACCGCAACGGGGCCGGGCGCAACCCACGCGACAGGTGCGCCGTTCTTTTTGCTTTCAATGAAATGCGCATTCGATGCGCGCGCCGAAATTGGCGCTTCGCCAGATACTGTGAGATTGGCCAGTGCGCGGCTTGAGATGTTGTAGACGCGCATGTCCTGCAACACCATCTTCTTCAGAATATCTGCGCCATATTCCTGCACCATGATGGCCGTCCAGTGCGCAGTGACTGAAGGCGAGCCGGAAATGCCAAGCTTTCCCTTGAAGCGTGGATCGGCAAGATCTGCCCATGTCCTGGGCGCCTGATCTGGCGGAATAATCGACGTATTGTATCCAATGCCGCCATAGGATTCGCGCACCGAGATCCAGCGCTTCTGCGGATCGATGGATTGCGGATCATAATTTTCTTCTTCTGGCGAATAGAAGGGTTGCAAAATACCGTTCTCGCGGGCCAGCACGAGTCCTTCCGACGCAAGCTCAAATCCGTCTGCCTGATAAAGGCCTGCTCCATACTCTTCCATGATGCGCCGCGCGATATCGGCGTTGTCGCCGCGCTGCAACTCAAGTTTGATATACGGATATTGTTTCAGGAAGCGGTCAAGGATCGGTTTGGTCTGCGTACCTGTCGTGTAGAGGAGCAGCTTGGCCTCGCGCTTCGCGCCGGCCTCCAGGACAGCTTGTCTGTCCGGGCCTTGGTAT
Organism: Beijerinckiaceae bacterium; assembly: GCA_947478455.1. GTDB lineage: Bacteria > Pseudomonadota > Alphaproteobacteria > Rhizobiales > Beijerinckiaceae > Terripilifer. The sequence goes on from CANJWR010000048.1 coordinate 7,036, forward strand.
GCAGCAATTTCCGCAACCGTTACAGGAGCAGCGCTCGCCGTAAATGGCGTCATCAGTCCAAGGAATATAACCGCAAGTCGACGCAAAACACGGGGCCGGTTCGAAAGCCCGGTCCGCAACTGAGTTTTGGCGCGCATCGTTTCCTCCATTTCTGTTTTATTTGGCGGCGGTCTTGTTCGCCTCCGCGGATTTTAAAGCCTGCCAGATTTTTCGAGGTGTATAGGGCATGTCAAGCCGGTAGATGCCAAGCGGCCGCAACGCGTCGATCACCGCATTGGCTATGGTCGGCACAGAACCGGTGGTGCCGGCTTCGCCTGCGCCCTTGGCGCCGAGCGGATTGTTCGGCGTCGGCATCGGATGATCGTAAAGGCGAATGTCGCCAATCGCATCGGCGCGAGGCATCGCATAATCCATGAAACTTCCGGTCAGCAATTGGCCGTCGCGGTCGTAGACGCATTCCTCGGAAATCACTTCCCCGAGGCCCTGCATGATGCCGCCATGCATCTGGCCTTCGACCAGCGTGTGATTGATCACACGACCGCAATCATCGACGCCATAATAGATGGGAATTTCGATGGTTCCGGTCTCGGGATCGATCTCGACTTCGCACACATGAGCGCCGCTCGGGAAAGACCGCCCCTGTGGGGCGCTCTCCTGCGAGTCCAGCGCATTGCCGTTCGGGCCCGCATAGCGCCGCGCAATCTCCGCAAGCGTGATCGATACGTCCGTGCCGCGCACCCGGAAACGGCCCTGCTCGAACTCAATATCCTGCTCGGCCGCTTCAAGTTGCTTTGACGCAAGTTCCTTACCCTTGCGGACAACTTCACGCGCTGTGATGAGGAGCGCGCTGCCGTGCGACATGAGCGAACGTGATCCAATCGTGCCGTCGCCGATCAGCTTCGGGCCATCGGGATCGCTGGCGCGCAACGTGATCGTTTCGGCATCAAGTCCGAGAATTTCCGCAACCACTTCCGGGAACGCCGTTTCGTGTCCTTGCCCCGAGCCGCCAGACAACGTGTAGAGCGTCGGGTTTCCGGATTCGCCGAACTTGATCGCGACCTCTTCCTTCGGGGCGCCGCCGCCGCCTGCTGGTTCGATGAACACGCAGCACGCAATGCCGCGTAACTTCCCGTTGCGGGCAGCCGCTGATCGTCTCGCCTCGAAACCCTTCCAGTCGGAGAAGTCGGCAACTTCGTCGATCAGCCCCATCGGGTCGCCGGTGTCGTATTCCGTGCCGACGGGGTTTTTATACGGGAATGCCTCTTTCAGAATCAGGTTGCGGCGGCGCAGTTCCACCCGGTCGATGCCCAGTTCACTCGCTGCCTCGTCGACGAGCCGCTCGACCAGATAGGACACATTCGGTCGAGCTGCGCCGCGATAGGCGGTTGTCGGTGTCGTATTAGTCAATGCCAGACGATGCAGGCCATGCACTGCAGGAATCGTATAGAGGTTCACCGAATGCCCGGCCGGAGGCATTGTGTTGATGAACGCGCCAGCACCCGACAGATAGCCGCCGAGATTGACACTCCAGCGATGGCGGATCGCCAGAAATTTGCCGTCTCGATCAAGCGCCAGTTCGCCGGTCATTTTCGCTGCGCGCCCGTGATGATCGCTCACGATGGTCTCGCTCCGGGTTCCGACCCATTTCACCGGACGACCGACCTTTTTGGCCGCCAGCATGACAGAGCAATATTCAGAATAACCATCGCTGCGCACCCCGAAGCCGCCGCCCACATCTAGTGCATGAACGCGCAGTTTGTCGGCCGGCACGCCGGTGCCGCCGCTGAGGCTGTGCACCATCAGCGACATGCCCTGCGTGGGCGCATAGACGTCGTAAACGCCAGTTTCGGTATCGTAGGTCGCCGAACAGGCTTTCGGCTCCATCGGCGCTCCGACAATGCGGGGCATATCGACCGTGATGCGTGTCACATGCGCGGCGTGGCTGAAAGCTTCATCGGTTTTCTTTTCGTCGCCGTATTCATATTCAAACGACAGATTGCCAGGCACATTGTCGTAGAGTTCGACCGCGCCCGGAGCGAGCGCATCGTCAGCATCGACCACAGCCGGCAGATCTTCATACTCGACCACAATGGCCTCGGCCGCCTCCTGTGCGATGGCTGCCGTCTCGGCCACAACAAGCGCCACTTCCTGCCCGATGTAACGCACGCGCGTTTCAGCCAGAACCTCGCGATGGGGAATCCGGATCATCGCGCCGCCCTTGCCCGGATAGCGCACGAGCTGTGGCGATGTCTTGTACTCGGCCTTTTTGGTGTCCTCGCCGGTCAGAACCGCCAGCACGCCCGGCATCGCAAGAGCAGCTGAAGCGTCGAGACTCTTCAAAATCGCATGGGCGCGGTCTGCACGGAGGAAGTGCGCATGGGCCTGATTGGGAAAGCTCCAGTCCGACGTATACTTCCCCTGTCCGGTCACCAGCCGGAAATCCTCACGCCGCCCTTTGAAAGCCTTGCTCATTTCGATCCTGACTTGTCATGCCTTCGGTTCGGGCGGATATTCGCCCAGTCGCGACGTTTCAACAAGGGCGATCCGGCAAATTCGGAAGGCAGGGCACAATCATGCCCGCAATTGGCGGAAAGCCGTGCGCAACTCGATGAAACGCTTCGGCCCGGGCTTGTTTGCCCTGCTGTGTTTGGCCTTTCTTCAAGGGCCTTCCGTCGGACAGGACGCCTCACCGGAGCGCGCTGCGCCGCGCAAGATCGCCCCGGATCGTTTTCCCGACTACGGAATCCGATCAACGCAGGGCGGACAGTCTACGCTTGCGCCGCCCTTCATTCTGGAAATTCCGACCGACGAGCGACCGCTTGGAGCTTGCGAACGTAATATGGCGCGCCCGGACTGGCTTCGTTGCCTGCGCGAAACTGCAAGTCTGACAGACGATCTTCTGAGCAAAGTCGCGTCACAGATAAAGAAGACATTCGAACGTCGCGAAATGACGTCAGTGCTGACGAGCGCGTGGTCGCGCGCCATCGACGAAAGTCTTTTGCGCTGGCGCTCCTTGCGTGATTACGAATGCCAGTATCTTGCACTTGCTGAGCCTGGTGCTGCACCGGAACTGTTTGAGGCGCGTCAGGTTTGTCAGATCCGACGCAACCGCGAACGCGCAGCCGAGTTGAAGCTGCGGTACCAAATCGACGAACTCTCGAAACTTCAAAATGCCGCACCCTGAGGGCCGTGGCTCGCATGCTGCTCGTCTTGACCCCTAGAGGGCGCACCCCCATAATTTGCCGCAACAACGAACCGGCGCTGCCGGGCGGATGAAACGCAACAAGCGGGCCAGACATGCGCAATTCGACCCTCGATATTCATCCCGTCACCGGCATGATCGGCGCGGAAATACTGGGGATCGATCTGGGGGCAGACCACCCGGACTCTGTTTATGCCGAAATCCGCAACACGCTGAACGAATATGGCGTCATCTTCTTCCGCGATCAGACGATGTCGACTGCAAAATATGTCGAGTTCGGCCAGAAATTTGGCACGTTGGTCGCCAGCAAATTCATCCCCACTTTGCCGGACCATCCGCTCGTCGCTGAAATCCGCAAGGAAGCCGATCAGGGGCGCAATGTCGGCGGCGCGTGGCACACCGACAATCCCTATCGGGAAACGCCCCCGATGGGCACCATTCTGTACGCGCAGGAAATCCCCGCCTATGGCGGAGATACCTGCTTCATTCACATGGGCGAAGCCTACGACGCGCTGTCGGAGGGACTGAAGAAGACATTGTCGACCTTGCGCGGCATTCATTCAAACGCGCAGGTTTACGGCAAGCTTGCGAAGGCCGAGAAGCGCGGTAACCCTTCCATGATCAATCTCGATCAGGCCGCCCAGGAAGTTTCCCATCCGGTAGTGGTTTCGCATCCCGAGACCGGCCGCAAGGTTCTGTTCGTCAGTCCTTCCTACACGCCGCGCTTCGATGATTGGACCGAGGAAGAGAGCCAGCCACTGTTGAAGTTCCTGTTCGACCATGTGAAACGGCCGGAATTCCAGTATCGCTTCCGTTGGCAGCCGGGCTCCATCGCTTTCTGGGATGATCGCCAGACGCTCCACTATGCGGTGAACGACTACACCGGTTCGCGTCGCGTCATGCACCGCCTGATGGTCGCGGGGCTCGGCCCGCTGGGCTGAGCGCAAATTCAGATTAAGCAGTTTTGGCGAAAAGTCTTCCCGGGCAACCCTGCAGGTCGCGGCATCCGATACGGCGAAGCGCATCCCACACGACCGTCTGGTTGCTTGAAAGCACCGGTTTGCCGAGTTTCTGTTCAAGCTCGTCGAGCACTGGAAACGTCGAGACGTTTGCGCAACTGATGAAATAGACATCCGCATCCGGATGCGCCGCCTGCAACAAGTGTTCCCGCCAGAAACTCGCCGGCGTCGAGCAATATTGATCGCTGCCGGCCATGTCGAAACCTTTCGCGGAGACCACCTCGAACCCGATCGCCTCGAGAAACTTCGCCTCGTCGGCAGTCTTGTGCGCGTCATAGGGCGTGATGAACGCGATGCGTTTTGCATTCAGCGATTCAAGTGCGGCCCTTATTGCGGTGGCAGTCGTGGCTGCCTGTTTCGCACCGCCCTGTTTCAACGCGTCCAGCACGCGCACTTCGCCTTCGGGGCCTTCCTCCATGGACGAAACGGTGCAGTGAAACGTCACGACTTCGCATTTCGCATCGCTCAATGCGCCAGCTGCTTCGACAATGCGCGGCATCAGTTTTTCCAGACCCACATGATGGGGGCCCGTCATGCGCAGTCGCGCGATATGAGGAACTACGCCTGCCGGATAGGCGTGAATCATTTCCTGTTCCACCATCCGGTTGGATGACGGAATAATGAGTCCGACGCGCCGCACCATTGCGAACTCCTACTTGCCGGCAGCTTGCAGCGCAGCGCGCACACGGGCCACAACCTCGGGAGGCGTCGACGCCACCTGCTTGACCAGGGCGGCAACGTCTTCGCCTGTCATGGGGCTTACTTCGAGCTGCGCCTTCGCGGCTTCGGCCAAATAGTCAGGATCTTTCACGGTAGCGTCGAAGGCGCGACGCAGAGCCTCGACGCGCGCCGGCGGCACTTCCGGCGGCAGGAAGAAAGGACGGCCATATTCGAGACGCGAAATGATCAGCCGCAACGCCTGACGGTCTGCGTCGGTCTTGGCAAGGCTGAAGACGGTCGGCACATTCGGCAATTCGGGGTTGGGCTCGACGCCGTATTGCATGAGGACGCGGACCTTGCCGTCCTTCAGCCAGCCCGAGTTGAGCGCCTTGAGGCTCATCCACGCATTGGCCCCCATGCCCTGAACCTCGCCGCGCTCCATGGCGACGTGAATGTCGTTCGTGCCCTCATAGCCGTTGATGACCTTGTATTTCAGGCCCAGAATGCTTTTCGCCACCACCGGAAAATCGACCTGTGTGGTGCCGGGCGTCGTCGCCCCGACCACCAGTTCCTTGTCCATCAATTCGCCGATGCTCTGCACAGGCGCGCTGTTCCAGACATACGTTACTTGAGTGTCGTGGTTCGTGCTGCCGATCCAGTTGAACTTTGTCGGATCGAACCGCGCGGATTCCGGCGACAGCAGCGGCAGGGTCGGCATGCCATTGATGGCTGCGCCCATGGCGGTTCCGTCTTTTGCGGCGGTATTGTAGATCGCATTCGCCGCCAACGCGCTGCCGGCGCCCGGCTGGTTCTGGACGATGATGGTGGGCTTCCCAGGAATATGCCCGGCATAATGTTTGGCGAGCACACGCGCGTTGATGTCATAACCAGACCCGGCCGCAGAGCCGACCAGAAGTCTGATCTGCTTGTCCTTGAAGAACGCAGCTACATCTTCCTGCGCAAGAGCCGGTGTGCCGGCTGCCACGAGCCCCATGGCTCCCAGAGCGATAAAACCATGCCTCATGGCGTTCCTCCTCAATGACTATGTCTAATGCTGCGTAGCATTTACGCCCGGAGCCTGAAACCCTGCGGCTCGCGGAGCTTCTATTTCTTCGGCGGCGCAATCAGTTCGGCGATGCGCGACACGATTTCCGGCGGTGCCTTTTCGATTTCTTCGATCAGCCTGCCGATGTTCTCGCCGTTGAACGGATCGATGTCGAGGCCAAGCTTTTTGGCCTCCTCAAGGAATTTCGGGTCTTTCATCGTGGCGTCGAAGGCGGCGCGAATGGCCTTCACTCGATCTTCGGGCACGTCCTGTGCCATCACCAGCGGGTAGGCCATGCTGAACTTGAGCGCATAAAACCGCAGCATCTCGCGGTCCTGCGGATTGCTGGCGAGTTCGGCGGCGGTCGGCACATCCGGCAGATCCTTGGCGCGCTCGGCCCCATACTGGATCATGATCCGCACCTTCTTGTCGCGGAACCAGTCAGGCTTGGCGGATGTGAGATTCGGCAGCACCGCTGTGTTGCCGTGAATTTCCTCCCGTTCGGCGGCGATGAACTGATCGTTCTGGCCCTCGTAACCGGAGATCATCTGGAATTTCGTGCCCACCAGCGCATTCATCATCATCGGCAGAGTGTAATTGTCGCCGCCGACGCCGCTCGACCCCAAAAGGACTTTCATCGACTTCAGATCGTCGACTGTCTTCGCCGGAGCCGTATGCCACAGCCACAGCACCTGCGGCTGCTGCATGGGCGAGCCAATCCAGTTTAGTTTGCGCACATCGAACGACACATTGCCGCCGCCCTTGGAAAGCATTTTCAGCGGGCGTTCCAGCGCAATATTGCTGTTCGACATGCCGATGAAAGTGCCGTCCCGCTTTGCCGCATTGGTGAGATAGTTCACCATTGTGAGGCTCGATGCGCCAGCCATATTGGAGGTAATGAATTTCGGCTCGCCCGGAATATGCCGCCCGATATGACTAGCGACGGTGCGGCTGACGAGATCGTAGGCGCCGCCTGCCGCTGCGCCGACAATGATCGTGACGGTCTTGCCCTTATAGAATTCAGCCACCGTCTGCGCCTGAGCGCAGCCATTCGTAAAGGCAGCTAGACCGGCCATGAGAGCCGCAATCGGGCGCAGTTTCGTCGAAGCCATCGTTTCCCCCGAAATCCTGCAAGTCTGTTAGCTTGTCAGTTTGAACCTCGCAGCGGAAGACATCGGCTGCAATTCAATTGTTTGCAGCTTAACGCCAAAAATCCGCAACGCAAAACGCCCGCAAGGCGGAAAATCCGCCAAACGGGCCTTTGAAATGGCGGTTTCCCAGCCAGTAATTTCAGAACTTCGCGACGATTTCCGCCGCAAGCGCCTCGCGCCAGTCGGCTTCGGCAGGAATGATTTCGTCATGAGCGCGCACGTCCCGATAGGTTGTCGGGTCGGAACCGCGCGGCATGCGGCCTTGCGCAACATCGTCGATAGCTTCCAGCATCAGGCGGCGCATCGCCACGATGGGCTTGTCGGAGGTTCCAAGAAACTCCTTCGAGCGGTCGACGATCTGCCCCATGCCTTCCTGCAAGGCGTAATCCTGAGTGTTGAGGCCTTCGATTCCGGTGAATGTCTGTTCCTTCTGCACCTTCCGGTCCACCAGATAATCGTTCGATTTGTTGCGGATCAGTTTGAACGTGCCGGGGATATGGTCATCTTTTCCGCGGCCGGTGAATTTGGAAAACTCTTCCATGTACTCTTCCGTCAGCGGAATGCTCTGGTCGTACGCGAGCGCCCAGTTGTAGACGTGGCAAGTCTCGTCATCTATTGGCACCCATATGTGGCCGTCGATTTTTGGAACAGGGTTTTTGCCGCCGGAAATTGCCGTAATCGCGCCGCGCGCCTGCATGGTTGGCATGATGTAATGGTAGTATTTGATCCACTTCCGATTCTCGTCGACCTTTCGGGTCGAGACGTAATAATAGCCGTAGTCTGAGCGTTCCAGATCGATGCGCGGAGACGTATCCGCGTTACGCAATTCTCGCCTGTCGTGAATATTGTTGTTGTGCGCGAAGGACGAGTGAGCAGTGTCTAGTCCGCCTTCAAGCGCCTGCAGATAGTTGCAGTCCTCGAACGTCTTGGTGACATGCCGATGGGTGGCGGGCGCGCGCGTCCACTCGTGGTCGGGGGGCGGCGGCATAGTTTTTTTCGGTCCCATATAGGTCCAGATAATGCCGCCGAGATCGACCACCGGATAGGAACGTATTTTCGCCTTCGCCTGCAGCGGTGTTCCTGCGGGTTCGGACGGCATGTCGGTGCAATCGCCGTTCAGGTCGAATTTCCAGCCATGATAGACGCAGCGCAATCCGCAGTCCTCGTTGCGACCATAAAACATCGGCGCGCGGCGATGCGGGCAATAGGCGTCGAGCAGGGCGGGCCGGCCCTTCGTGTCTCGAAAGGCGATCAAGTCTTCGCCGAGTAGTCGCACGCGAACTGGTGGATCGTCTGGCTGACCCAGTTCAGACGTGAGGCAGGCTGGAATCCAGTAGCGGCGAAACAATTCGCCGCCCGGCGTGCCGGGTCCGACACGGGTAATCTTCTCGTTGTCTTCGCGCGACAGCATGGGCGTTTCCCGTCAGGTTCTGATTGCGATTGTTCAGAATACAATATGTTCAATCATGGTTCCTTCGGTCTTGATTCAGATCAAGGCGTTGGGAACTAGTCGCGGACGACTTCAGCGCTTCCATCGGAGATAGCATTGCGGAAACAATCCCTGCGGGCGGGCGCTGCCTACTTCGCCATGGTATTTGGCGCCGGTGCGCTGATCGGCCCAGTCCGTGAATTCGCCCTGACGCCCCGGGTGGGGCCGACATTCGCAGTGATGATCGAGACGCCAATCATGCTGGCGGTGAGTATTGTCTGCGCCCGATGGGTCATGCGCCATTGGCCGCAAGCTAGTCCCGGCCTTGTTGGCGCCAGTGCCCTCGGTATGCTGTTGGTCGCCGAAACCGGCGGCGCGATCTGGCTGCGCCGAATGTCGTTGTCTGAATACGCTGCGCACCTCGCTACCCCGGCGGGTCTGATTTCGCTTTCCTTGTTCGCATCTTTCGCGCTGATGCCTCTGATCATCGGCAGGCGTCCCGGCTAGTCTGAAAGTTCACGCAATGGAGTGAGTCGTGACGACTTTCGGCAAGGCTATCCGGTCGCTCTGGCGGCTCGATCCCGGAGTGCGGTTTCTCAACCACGGTTCCTTTGGGGCGACTCCGCTTGAGGTCCTTGCCGAGCAGCAGCGTTGGCGCGACAGGATGGAGGCGCAGCCGGTTCGTTTCATGGCGAGCGAATATCCGGCGGCGGTCAGAACAGCAGCCCGGCAGGCTGCGGATTTTCTCGGGACGTCCTCAGAGCGCTTCGCCTTCGTCGAAAACGCCACCTCCGGCGTCAATGCGATTTTGCGATCCTTGCGCTTCGAGCCGGGCGAACGGATTGTCACAACCAGCCATGTTTACGGAGCAGTACGGCAGGCGCTTCGGCATGTAGCGTCGACGACGGGCGCTGAAGTCATCGAAGCGGATGTGCCGACGCCGGTGGTGTCGCCGGAGGCGGTGTTCGACGCCATCGCGGGTGGCCTCAATGCCCGCACGAAACTGGTCGTTGTCGATCATATAGCCTCGCCGTCGGCGCTGATATTTCCGGTGCGGGAGATCGCGGCGCTGTGCGCCGAACGGCGCATACATTGTCTGGTCGACGGCGCGCACGCGCCCGGACAGATCGATTTCAACGTCGATGAGATCGACGCGGACTGGTATGTCGGCAATTTCCACAAATGGCTCTGCGCTCCAAAAGGCGCGGGATTTCTAGTTGCGGCCGATCGCAACGTGCCGCCACTTCATCCGCCGGTGATTTCGCATTTCTATGGGCAAGGGCTGACAGCGGAATTCGACTGGATCGGCACGCGCGATCCGTCCTCATGGCTCAGTGTTCCCTCGGCTTTGAACTTTCATGAAAAACTGGGCGGCGGTGATATGCGTCGCCGCAATCATGCGCTCGTTCTGGAAGCTTTGCGCTCGGTTGCGCGTGAACTCGATGCCGTCCCCTCCGGCCCCGACCAGATGTTCGGCGCGATGGCGACTTTCGCGTTGCCTCGCCTTGTTGCGCCAACATTCGAAAATGCAGTGCGCATTCACGATCTGCTTTTGCAGCAGCATGCCATAGAGGTTCCGCTGATTCCCTTCGGCGACAGGTTATGGATGCGGCTGTCGGTGCATGCCTACAACGATGTTTCGGACTATGCGGGGCTAGGAGTCTTGTTGAAGGACTTACTGAGCGAAATCGTCTGCACTTGACGTAAACAAAAAAAAAGGCCGGCTGCAATGGCCGGCCCCGGAAGCTTAAATCTGCATTTTTCTTGGTTGAAAGATCAGCCCTGCGGCTCGATCTTGGCTACTTTCACATATTCGCCCCAGGCCTTGATTTCCTTCTCGAACAAGGCCTGCGCCTGTTCGGGCGTGCTGATGAAAACATCGCTGCCGAACTGGGCCAGAAACTTCTCGGCGTCGGGTGTGCGCAAGATATCGTTGAACCATGTGTTGATCTGGGTGACGATCGGCTTCGGGGTTGCCGACGGCACCTGAACCGAGAACCAGCCCATCATGTCGAGACCCGGAGCGCCGCCCTCGATCATGGTCGGAATGTCCGGCGCGGAGCTCATGCGCTGGGCAGAACTGACCGCCAGAATGCGAAGCTTGCCGGCCTTCGCTTGCGTCGAGGCGAATTGCGGATCAAGCGCGCCGAAATCGATCTGGCCAGAGGCGAAATCCGGCAACGCATCCTGCGCGGTCCGGTAGCTCACCTCGACGGGATTGAGACCCACAATGGTCTTGTAGAGAGCCCCCATCACCACGCCCGGCGGATTGGAGGTCGCGTAGGTAGCCTTGTCGCCCTTTTGCTTCAGATAGGCGGTCAGTTCCTGCGTAGTTTTCCATGGCTTGCTGGGGTCCACAACAAGCATGAACGGCTGCTTGTTGATGGTCGCCGCAACCTGCAGGGCCTTGGCGGCGTCGACCGACGGGTTTTTGAACAGGTGCATATTGGCCGCGATGCCGCTACCGGCGTGAACATAGATCGTATAGCCGTCGGGCTTCGCGCGAGCCGTGAATTCGGTCGCGATGTTGCCGCCTGCGCCCGCCTTGTTGTCGACAATTACGGTGCGGTTCGAGGCGATGCGCACCTTCTCGGCAAACCAGCGCACCACGATGTCAGCCCCGCTGCCTGCCGGGAAGGCGCAGATGAAATGAATATCCTGGGACGGATATTGCTGCGACCAGGACGCCGACGGAAGCGCCGCAAGAGCGGCTGCGAACGCGAGGGGACGAACGGTTTTCGACAAGATTGCGGACATACTCACCATGGATTTCCTCCTGTGATTTTGGGGTTGGCGGCCTGTTGCGCCAATTCGAACGGGAATGGATTGGCGGGAAATGCCGTCAATCTTCGACGAACGCCTGTTCGCGGGTCGTACGAAACTGCGGCAAAACAATCAGCAGCACTACAATCAGCGCCATCGCCAGCAGCGAGGCGGAAATCGGACGCGACAGGAAGATCATCGGGTCGCCGCGCGACAGAACCATCGAACGACGCAGGTTCTCTTCCATCAACGGACCGAGGATGAAGCCGAGAATGAGTGGCGCGGGTTCGCAGTCCAGCCGAAGCAGCAGATAGCCGAAGCCTGTGAATACAGCGGTCAGCACGATCTGCACGAAGCTCGAACTCGTGCTGTAGATGCCGATCATGCAGAACATGATGATCGCCGGGTAGAGCAGCCGGTAGGGCATCGACAGCAGTTTCACCCAGATGCCGATCATCGGCAGGTTGATGATGACCAGCATCAGATTGCCGATCCACATGCTGGCCACCATGCCCCAGAACAGATCCGGGCGGGTCTGCATGACAGCAGACCCCGGCGCAATGCCCTGAATCATCATCGCGCCCATCATCAAGGCCATGATGGCGTTCGATGGCAGACCGAGGGTCAATAGTGGAATGAAGGAAGTCTGCGCTGCAGCGTTGTTGGCTGCTTCCGGTCCAGCGACGCCTTCAATTGCGCCCTTGCCGAAACGGCTCGGATCTTTGGCGACCTTTTTCTCGACCGTGTAGGCCGCAAAAGCCGCCAGAACCGCACCGCCGCCCGGCACGATGCCGAGGATTGAGCCGATGCCCGTGCCGCGAACCACTGACTTCCATGAATCCTTGAAGTCCTGCAGACTGGGCCACAGGTCGCGGACACGTGTTGACATGGCCTGACGCGCGAGTTCAGGACCTTCCAGATTCTTGATGATCTCGACGATGCCGAACATGCCGATGACCATCGGCAGGAAGTCCATTCCGTCCCACAACTCTTCGACGCCGAACGTGTAACGCTGAACGCCGGTGTTCACATCGGTACCGATCAATCCGAACAGCAGGCCGATGAGGATCATCACGACCGCCTTCACAAGCGAGCCGTGCGCCATGACGACGGCGGTCACGAGACCAAGCACCATCAGGGCGAAATATTCAGGCGAACTGAACTTCTGCGCAAAAGCCGCCAGTGGGGGGCCGAAGGCTGCAATAAAGATAGTTCCGACGCAGCCCGCGAAGAAAGATCCCAGCGCCGCCACGCCAAGCGCCGCGCCCGCTCGTCCCTTTTTGGCCATCTGGTGGCCGTCGATACAGGTGACGACGGACGATGCCTCGCCGGGCATGTTCACCAAAATCGAGGTCGTTGAGCCGCCGTATTGAGCGCCGTAATAAATGCCGGCCAGCATGATCAGTGAGGTCAGTGGACCGAGCCCATAGGTCGCAGGCAGCAGCATCGCGATGGTTGGGATCGGCCCGATGCCGGGAAGCACACCGATGAGCGTGCCGAGCATGCAGCCGATCAAGCAGAATAGAAGGTTGTTCAGCGTTCCCGCTGCGATGAATCCATCGACCAGATTGTTGAGGAAGCCGAGATCCATCCTACTTACCCCACCATGCGGGAAGCGACTGCCCGAGGCCGTAGATGAAGACAAACACAGCGAATACCGCAAGGCCGACAGCCAGCGCGATGGTCTCAATCGCCTTGAATTTTGCCCGACGTGCGAACGTAGCGATGATAATCATCGTCACAACAGAAAGAGCCAGGCCGATGCGTTCAATCAGGTAGCCGAAGCTCAGCATTGACAGCATGACGAAAAACAGCGGGCGGAACTGTGGCTTTTCGATCGACGGTCCGTCGAACACGAGCGATTTGATCGCGACCAGCAGTCCCATAGCCACAATCAGACCGCTCAGCAGCATCGGGAAATATCCGGGGCCCATCCGGGATGCGACGCCGACGGAAAGATTGCGGCCAAACCAGAAGCCGCCAAGTCCGATCACGATGAATAATAATCCTGCGCCGAAATCGCGCGGGCTCTTCACTTTAATCATGCGCCGTCCCCTTCGGGCGTTCCTCGAACTTCCGGGCGGCTCGTTGGCCGACCGCGGCTATGCGGTTTGAATTCCGCGGCCATTTGGCATTTTTGGCCCACCTTCGTAAACCACAAAGCGACGGACAACCCGGCATAATTCCGGGAGGCGCAAATATGCCTGACTCGCCCGGCCGGTGGGCAAGCATGGCAGGCGGGTTGCGGGGCTGCAACACAGCCGTTAACCCGGTAATCTGCACATTTGTGGACCGAAGGAGCGCCCTATGGGAACGCGGATTACTTTCAAAAGGCCGGACGGCAAGGATGCTCAGGGTTATCTGGCCAAACCAGCGCAGCCGAACGCGCCGGGGATCGTGGTGATTCAGGAATGGTGGGGGCTGCAGGACCAGATTCGCGGCATCTGCGACCGTTACGCGTCCGCCGGTTATGAAGCGCTGGCGCCTGACCTCTATTCTGGAACGGTCGTGCCCTATCACGACAGCGAGGCGGCTGGCCGCGAGATGGGGTCGCTGAATTTTCTCGATGCGACCGAGCAAACCGTTCGGGGGGCGGTTCAGTATTTGAGGAAGACCGGGGCCAAGGCCGGTCTGACAGGGTTCTGCATGGGCGGCGCGGTGACGATCATCGGCGCCTGCAAGATCCCGGAAATCTCGGCCGCGGTCTGCTTCTACGGGATTCCGCCCGAGGCGGCCGCAAAGCCAGCCGACATTCAGGTTCCGATTCAGGGGCATTTCTCCAACACAGATGGCTGGTGTACGCCTGCTGCGGTGAATGGCTTCGAGGCAGCGCTGAAGGCCGCCGGCAAGACACACGAAATCTATCGCTACGACGCCGATCATGGATTTGTGAACGAGCAGCGACCCGAAGCCCACAACCGCATCTGCGCGGAACAGGCCTGGGAGCGCTCTCTGGCGTTCTGGAAGCGCTACCTGTAAAGCGCGATTTCGTCATTGCGAACGAAGCGAAGCAATCCAGCCATCTTGCGTGGCCCTGGATTGCTTCGTCGCCTTGCTCCTCGCAAGGATGGCGCTTTTATTTTTTCAGAAAATACCGCCCCTGATCGTCGCGTTCGAGGCCCTTGTCGCGGAGCCTGTGCAACTCGCGCACGATCTCCCGACCGTCCCGGCTGCCGACAGCGGCCATCAGGGCTTCGAAACGCTTCGGGCCGTCTTCGAGCGCAGCGCGGATCGATGCGAATTTTTCGCCCGCATAGGTCGGGGGCGTCGGGGTTGAGAGTTCCCATCTGGCGGCGTGTTGCATCGGCCAGGTGAGATCGTATCCGGCCTTCGCGCCGACCGGCGAGCCATGCAGCGACGGATCGAGCGGGCTGAGTCGCACGCCCGATACGATGATCAGATCCTTGTCCGGCTGGAAGCGGGTGCCGAGCGCCCATTCCATCTGCTCGTTCGAAAAAATGTCGATGTCGGGATCCACCACGAAGGCGTTCTTGACGCCGACGCTGCCAAGGATCGTGTAAAGCGCCGTGCGGGCCTCGCCCGGATAGCGCTGCTTCAGCGAAACGCGCACACTCATCGAGCCGCCGGACGCAACCGGCGCATAAACCGCAATCGGTTCGCGCACGACCGGCTTGAGAGCTTCCCACACATTTAGCTCGCAGCGCAGCGCTTCAAGATTTGATGTGTCGGTCAGATCCATCCTGTTGCCGCTGATCGTGGTCGTCAGGAACAGGGCGTCGTGGCGATGCGTGATGGCCGTGACGTGGAACACCGGGTTCATCTTCACGCCGCCGTAATAGCCAAGATATTCACCGTAGGGACCTTCCTTTTCGGAATAGCCGCGTTCGTCCAGATAGCCCTCAATCACCATTTCGGCGTCGGCCGGGACTCGAATGTCGCTGGTGATGCATTTTACTACCGGCAGCGGCGCGCCGCGCAGCGACGACACGAGTCCCAGCTCGTCGACCGGCACGCGCATGGTGGCCGACACAAGATCAATGGGATGCGCGCCGACCACGAAGGCGATCGGCAGTTTTTCGCCGCGCGCACTCGCCGCCATGTAGATGGCGCGCAGATCGCTGGGCGCATTCAGATCGACGCCGGCCTCGTGCGGACCGCGCAACATCAGGCGGCGATAGCCGGAATTGGTCATGCCGGTTGCCGGATCGATCACATAGTCCAGCGCCGCCATGTAGGGCGCGCCATCGGCGGCGTGCTGCAAATGCACCGGCAGTTTGGTGAGATCGGAGTCAGCGCCCTGCAAGACGACTTCCTGCACGGGAGCATCGGCACGCCCGAGATTTATTATTTCAGGCTTGAGGCGCAGACGGCGTTGCATTTCGAGCGCGACCTGACGCGGTTCGACTTCAAACGCTCGCGCCAGCCGGTTGCGGCCAGCCACCACATTGCCGACGAGTTCCATTTTTTCGTCACCGACATTGCGGAACCAGAGGGCTTTCGCATTGCCCTGCATGATGGTTGCCAGATCGGCGAGATCGACGCGGTCGTCGCGTACCTCCACCTCGCCGCAATCGATCAGGTCTTCCATGAAGCGGCGCAACCGGAAACGGTCGAGGTCGTTGCGCGCATTGTTCGGGGGGGACTTGGCGTCCATGAATGGCTCCGGCATTTCCAGTGAAGTCTGATTTCGGCGCGACCTTTGCGAGCGACGCCGTCGATGTCAATCGTTTCGCTGCTTCAATTCCCGGCAACGCCCGTGGGATGTCGCCCAAGCTGGCCGGTGGAGCGACCTGCCTGAATGGCTTTCCAGATTTTCAGGGGAGTCGCCGGCATGTCGAGATGCGTCACGCCGAACTCTGATAGCGCGTCGACGATGGCGTTAATGCAGACCCCAAGCGCCGGCGTCGTGCCGCCTTCGCCACCGGGCCGAAATCCGAGTGGATGGCTCGTGGCGGGCGTCTCGCTCAGTTCGGTCTTGAATTTCGGAAAATCCGCCGCGCGCGGCATCGCATAATCCATGAAGGAGGCCGACAGCATCTGGCCGCTTTGCGGATCGTAATAGCATTGCTCCATCAACGCTTGCCCCGCGCCCTGCGCGATCCCGCCGTGCGTCTGGCCGTGCAGGATCAACGGATTGACCGCGCGACCCACATCGTCGAGCGCCGTGTAACGAACGATTTCCCACGCGCCGGTTTCCGGATCGATCTCGATTTCGACAATCTGCGCGCCGAACGGATAGGCGAGGCCGGTGGTCACCTTGTCGGAGATCGCCCCGAACGGCCCGCGCAGATCCTCCGGCACTGAAGGATTATCGAGCGTCGCCGTCGCAATTTCGAAAATGCCGATGGAACGATCGGTTCCGCTGACGGTGAAAGTGCCGTCTGAAAACCGGATGTCGTCAGACGCCGCCTCAAGCAACGCAGATGCGATTCTGCGGCCCTTCTCGATGATTTCGAGCGAGGCGTTGCGGATCACCAGACTGGCGAAACGCATGGACCGCCCCGAATGTGAGCCGCCGCCTGCCTGCACGAAAGCCGTATCGCCATATCGAACATCGATGGACTCGTAAGGTACGCCCAGCCAATCGGCGATCAACATGCTGAAACTGGTCTCGTGTCCCTGACCCGACGCCTGCGTTCCAATGATGAGATCGACAGTGCGATTTGCGCCGATCACGATTTCGGCGCGCTCGCGCGGTGCGCCGCTGGTGGTCTCTACGTAATTGGCGACGCCTATGCCGCGCAATTTGCCGCGCTGTCTGGCCTCTTCGCGTCTCGCCGGAAAGCCGTTCCAGTCGCCCAGTTCCAGCACGCGTTCCATCGTGGCGCGATAGTCGCCGTTGTCGTAGGTGACGCCTGCCGGATTGCGATAAGGCATAGCGTCGGCGGGGATCAGATTCTGGCGACGTAACTCGACGCGATCGAATCCACACTGGCGCGCAGCCACATCCACAAGACGCTCGATCACAAACATGGCTTCCGGCCGCCCGGCGCTGCGGTACGGAATAGTCGAGGGCGTATTGCTGAGCGCGGCGCGCGCGCGAAGATGCGCAACCGGCACATCGTACACGCTGGTCATCAACTGAACGCCCTTGTTGAGCGCCACGAAAGACGCCGTATGCGCGCCCACATTGCTCAGGTTGGATGAGCGCACAGCCAGAAATTTTCCGCTTGCATCCAGCGCCAGCTCGATTTCGACGAACAGATCGCGCGCCTGATAGTCGGACAGAAACGCCTCGCTGCGCAGCGTCACCTGCCGCACGGGCAGGCCGAGTTTGCGCGCTGCCCACGCGATGCAGGCATATTCCGGATAGGTAGCGTTGCGCGTGCCGAAATTGCCCCCCACATCAGGCGGCGCGGCGATACGCACCTGTGCAACCTCGAGCCCCAGCACCGTGGCGATTTCGCTGCGCATCTGCACGACGCCGATGCCGTGCGAGGCATGGAGCGTCAGGTGTTGCGCATCCGCGTTCCAGATTGCCGCAGAGGCGCGGGGCTCCATGTGAACGCCGGTGACGCGCTGCACCTGCGTGACGAGTTTGACCCGATGCGCCGCAGTCGCAAAGGCGGCGTCCGTCGCGGCGGCGTCGCCGAGTTCGGCGTCAAGCAGCAGATTGCCCGGCACATGGTCCCAGATCGACGGCGCATCCGGCGCGATGGAATCAACCGCGCGCGGCACGGCCCGCAGGGGTTCGTAGTCGACACCGACCAGTTCGGCGGCGGCTTCCGCATTGGCGCGCGTATCGGCGATCACCATCGCGACCGCTTCGCCCGGAAAACGCACCTTGTCGGCGGGCAGGGGGAAATGTTTCGTGGTGAGCCGCTCAGAGCCGTCCCTAAACGCCAGCGGCATGTCGGAACCCATTTTCGAGCCGCCGGTGGCATGCGGAATTGGCTTCAGCCCGTCTGCGAGCAGATCGGCGGCGCACAGGACGGCGATCACGCCGTCGGCGGCCAACGCCGCGCTTTTGTCGATGGAAACGATGAACGCGTGAGCGTGAGGAGACCGCACAAACACTGCATGCGTCGCGCCGGGGACATCGAGATCATCGGCGAACTGACCCTGACCGGTGATCAGGCGCAGATCTTCCTTGCGCCGCACCGGTTGGCCGATTTGCACTCTGGTCATTCCGATCCCCGTTCACTTCTCCCCGCTGCTAAAGCATCTTTTGCGACAGTGCGAAACCGTTTCGCCAAAGAAAAAGCCCGCGCGGCTGGCGTGCGGGCTTGTAGGCGCGGCGATTGGGATTGCGCCCATTCGCATGAGCCGGTTGCAAGAACTCAGATCAGACGATGATCTCGGTCATCACACCTTTCGGGAAGATTTCGTCCGGCGTCGCCAGACGATGGGCGATGCCCTGCTGGTGTGTGTAGAGCAGCATCTGCTCCCATGTCGGACGATTTTCCTCGATCCCGTAAGGGAAGGGGTCGCCGTCGAACATGTCGCGCATCTTGCGCGCATAGGTCGGCAGCCAGGCGAGCGGATAGCGCGACACAGCCGGATCGAATAGGCGCTCGAGACTGCGGCGCTTCGACTCCTGGAATGCGTTGACGAGGCTGCGTGCCACCCAGGGGTGCTCGTCGAGGATCGCCTTCTTCATGGCGATGATGTGCATGATCGGCCACACCTTGGTGCGGGCGTAATATTCTTCTTCCATGCCGACATAGTCGGGATAGAGGCGCTCGATGTTCGGGTCGCCCTTGAGGAAGCAGGTTGGCGGACGCGCGATGATGGCGCAGTCGATTTCGCCCGACGCCAGCATTTCGCTGAGTGACTTGTCGGCGACGCGCGTCAGCTTCACGCCCGGCGGCAGGTCGAGTTCGACCTTCTCGATGCGGCCTGCATCGTTGGCGCCGGCCTGATACCAGTGCACGTCCTGCAGCTTCACGCCCATTTCATTATGCATCCAGCCGCGCATGTAGACGGCGGCGGAGTGGGCCCACTCGGGCGAGCCGATGCGCTTGCCCTTCAGATCCTGCACGGTCTTGATGCCGGAATTCTTGTTCACGTAGAACGAGCTGAACCGGAACAGGCGCGAGCAGACGATCGGCAGGCCGACGAGATCGGCATTCTCGCGCGTAATCTGCGCCGAGAACTTGGCGAAAGACATTTCGCTCACGTCCCATTCGCGATTGAAGGTCTGGCGCGCGAAAATTTCGTGGTGGCCGTGGGTGCACCAGATGTGGTCGATGCCCTCGGCCTGCACGAGGCCGAAACGGAAATCGCGGAAATGGTCGTAGTCGGTCGTGGCGATACTCAGCTTGAGACGGCTGCTCATGTACCCGTTCCTTGTCGTTCATCCCGGCCGGATGTCAGCCCCAGCCCGTTTCTGGATTAGAGCCATGGGGCGAA
>CANJWR010000049.1 GCA_947478455.1 Beijerinckiaceae bacterium
CCGGCTGATAAACCAAGGCGCGGAAAGCCCGAGCGCCGCCTGAAAAAGATCCGTGTCACGCATGCATCAGAAAATACGCGGAGCCAGCGGAAACCAAAATATTCAACTTGTGGTTGAAACCTCTACCCACACGATTCAGCGAAGAGCCCAATTTGAATGCTTCAGACGTATTGACCGAAATTCCCCAGCTGGACGCCGGTATGAGGCAAGGTCTGTTCCACCGGCGGGATTTTGGCAAGTTTGGGCCGGTGCCGTCTGCCCGCGACCGCTGTTGTAACTTCGACCGATAAATGCGTGATTTTTGGATCACTATTTGGCTCTGTCGAGCGTCAAACATCGCGCCTACGAAAGATGAAAGCTGCGCCCTGTGCAGGCCCCGGCGTTCGCCCAGGACATGCTCAGGGGTCGATCTTGATGTTCGCGTCAGCCTTGAACTTCGACCATTTCCTGATTTCGCTGACGTAGAAAGGTGCGAATTCTGCTGACTCGAGCGGCGTCGGCTCCACAAATATGCTCTGCAGACGCGCGCTAAGCGAAGGCTCGCGAACCGTATCGGCGATGGCCTTGCTGATGGATGCGCGCAGCTCGACCGCAAGTCCTGGAGGACCGAACAGGCCCAGCCAGCCGGGGACCGAGAAATCTGGCACGCCGGCTTCGGCGATCGTCGGAATATCCTTGAACTGCGGCGACCGGGTTGTCGAGACGGCCGCCAGAACGCGAATCTGGCCGCGCTCGACAAAACTGGCGATGTTCGACATGGAGGACATATAGGCGTCGATCTGGCCGCCCACCATGTCGTTCAATCCTGCGACCGTTCCGGAATATGGCACGTGCAGCCCCTGAACGCCCACCTGACGGGTGAAATATTCCATCCCGATATGGGGTGTTGTGCCTTGCCCCGGAGATCCATACGCGAGTTCCTTGCCAGATTTCCGAACGAAGTCGATCAGTTCACGAACGTTGGCGGCGGGGAGGGAGCTGCGTACGATCAGGTAATAGGTCGAGGCGACGATTTGCGCGACGGGCGTGTAGTCCTGCAGAGGGTCGAACTGAAAGTTGGGATCGAACACGGCCTGCAAGGCAATGCCGCCATCGTTGTTGACGAGGAGCGTGTAACCATCCGGCTCCGCCTTGGAGACCGAGCGCAGCCCCACCTGGCCGTTGCCGCCGGGTCGGTTGATGACCAGCACGGTCTGTTTCGACGATTGTTGCAACCGCTCCGCCACTAGTCGGGCGACCACGTCTAGATAGCCGCCGGGCGGGTAGGGGACGACCAAGCTGACTTGCCGGCTTGGCCATGAGGTCTGCGCGCACGCGCTGTGGCCGAAACCTGTCAGTGAGGCAACGAGGGCGGCGCAGCCCATGAATGCGCCGACGACTTCGCGTTGGGCAATTGCCTTGACGGCTCTTGATGTGGATATGATCGCGCGCATGTCCATCTCCAAAGTATGTCGTTCGAGATTGTCGGCTCAGTTCTACTTGAATGACGCGAGCAATTGCCTCACTTGCTCGACGACTTCGGGAGGGGTTGTGGCGATCTGCTGGACGAGTGCGGCAAGCTCCTCGCCGGTGGAAGGCTCGACGACTTCCAGTTTCGCCTTCTCGGCTGCCCGCAGGAAATCCGGATCCCTGATCGTCCTGTCGAATGCACGGCGCAGGATTTCCACGCGCTCCGCCGGAACGCCAGGCGGCACGTAAAAGGGTTTGGCTGTTTCGGTAGGAGCCAGCATGAAACGCAGCATCTGGCGGTCGCGGTCTGTTTTCGCCTGATCCAGAAACAGCGGAACGTTAGGCAGGTCGCGATGCTTCTGGAAGCCGTGCTGCATGATAATCTTGACCTTGCCGTCCGTCAGAAGATCGGGCTGGGTCGCCTTGACTGTCCCGTAGACGGCGCCGAATGAGCCGTGAACTTCGCCGCGCTCAAGCGCCATTCTGATCGCGTTCTGGTCGCCATAACCGGTGACGATCTTGAATTTCGTGCCGAAGAGGTAGTTGGAGGCGATGGCAAGATCGACAGACGACGCGCCGACGGCGACGCCCCCCATGACCACCTGTGTGGTCTTCGCCTCATCGAAGGTGGAGATAGGCACTGTGTTCCAGACATAGGCGAAATAGATGTCCTTGGAGACATTTCCAAGCCATCCAAATTTGGTGATGTCGATCTTCGCCATTTCGGGATGCAGGATCGGGCCGGTCGTCACCGTGCTGACGGCGCTTCCGATATAGGTGCCGTCGCGCGGGGCTGCGTCGAACATGTAGCCTGCAGAGACGATGCCGGCGCCGCCCGGCATGTCTCGGACAATGACAGTAGGTTTGCCCGGAATATATTTGGTCAGTCCCTGCGCCAGCAGACGGCTGTAGAGATCATAGGAGGAGCCTGCTGGAGACCCGACCACTATGGTGACAGTTTTTCCTTCGTAATAGTCGGCGCCCCAGGCGGTGGACGTGGCCCCCAAGATTGTCGCCGCGACGATTCCGAAGCTGATTTTAGCGGTGGTCATTGCTGCTGACATCTTTCGTCTCCTCCTTCCGGATCCCCGGTTTTTTGAACTGAAAAATCGCATTTGCGCGACCCAGACGTTTCATTCGCCTGAATGGTCACCCGGCGTGGCGACTGCAGTGTTCGCTGGCTCGAAGGCAAACGCATCTCCCGCTCGCACGATCCGACCGATTCCCGGCGAAGGTAGGTGGGCGCCGGCGACCAACATGCCGGACTCTCCGACCTGATCCAGAATACGCAGGCGACTTTCGAGGGCCTGTTCAGGATAAAGATCATACTCGAAGGCGATGTGAGGCGCCGGCAGATGAATGGCGGCGATATGGATCAGGTCGCCCCAAGCCAGCAAGGCGTTGGAGCCTGCGCCAATGCGCCAACAGACATGTCCGTGGCTGTGGCCGTGAGCCGGGATGGCCCGAATGCCCGGCCGCACTTCTTCTTCGCCGACGTAGCGAACGCGGCCGCTGTATTGGGCCATGCAATCGCGCAGCACGTCCAGGCCGCGTCGCGCACGCGCCGGCAGGTCGCTTTCGGGGGTGTCGAGCCAGAACTCGGCTTCCCGGCGATAGACGATGATGTCGGCGTTGGGGAAGGCCGGACCATTTGCGCCGATCAGGCCGCCGAAATGATCGGTATGCAGATGGGTCATGAAAACGGCGTCGATGTCGGCGGGCGTCACGCCGAAGCGGGCAAGTTGCTGCGGAAGACGCCCAAGGTCTGCGCCTTTCAGAGGTCCTGCCCCTGCGTCGACGAGAAATGTTCCGTCCGGACCGCTGACCAGAAAGGCGTAGACGTTCATCACAAGCGTGGCGGCGCCGGCCTTCTCGATGAGCGCCTCCGCCTCGGCGCGGTGCGCTTCGACCGGGATCTTGTCCAGCGTCGTCGGCAGCGGGCCGTCGTAAAGCGGTCGAACCACCATGTCTGAAACTGTCACGAAATCATTCATTGCGTCCCGTCCTTCATGCGATCAAGGTGTCGCGGCCATTGCCGGCGCGACGGCGTCAGTCGTTTGCTCCTCTCCCCGGATGATTGCAGCCGCCTTTTCACCGATCATGAGGCAGGCGGCGTTCAGATGTCCGGAGACGATGGTCGGCATGATCGAGGCGTCCGCCACACGCAGACCCTCGAGTCCGTGCACTTGCAGGCGCGCGTTGACGACCGAGCCCGCCCCCTGTCCCATCGGACAGGTCGAGGCGGGGTGATGGCCGGTAATGACCTTGCGGCGAAGCCAATCGTCGATATCGGCGTCGGACCTGATGGAAGGTCCCGGATCGATTGCAGCTCCTCGAAAGGCCTTGAGGGCCGGCTGTTCGGCGACATCTCGGGCGCGCTTGAACCCCTCCCGCAACGCAGACAGGTCCTGTGGGTCGGACAGGAAATTGCCGCGGATGCGTGGCGGCGCACGTGGGTCGATCGATTGAAGACTGATTTCACCACGACTCACCGGATGCAGCAGGCTTGGACGAATGCCGTAGGAATCAGGAGCAGGCGGGCGTAATCCCGGCATCCAGAGACGCGCATCTTTCGCGAGTGCCTTGAACTGGAATTCGATATCCGGGGTATCGATATCGGGGCTCGTCCTAATGAAGGCATGCAATCCGCCCGGCATGGCGGCGGCGGGTCCGCTGGCGAACAGAATTGATTGCAGCATGGCGAGCGTCATACGATCGAACCGCAGCAAGCGGTGGAACTCGCCAGGATCCTTTCGCGCGTAGGTCATGAAAGATCCGAGATGGTCCTGATAATTCTGCCCCACAGGCAAATCTGCCACGACCGGCAGACTAAGCGATCTGAGATGGTCGGCAGGGCCGACGCCCGATAGCATCAGGATTTGTGGGCTGTTGAAGGCGCCTGCCGATAGAATGATTTCACGTGTCGCGCGACAGGCATGACGGGCTCCGTGTAACATGAATTCGACGCCCGTCGCGCGACCGGCCTCAATCCGAATGCGGCTGGTTAGCGCATGGGTGCGCACAACGAGGTTCTTGCGGGATCGCGCTGGCCACAGATAGGCGCGGCTGGCGGATGAGCGTCGTCCGGACCGGATCGAATACTGGCTGCGGCCGAACCCTTCCTGACGATCGCTGTTGTAATCGTCCGTAGCGGGGAAGCCGGCTTCCAGTCCGGCCCTGATCCAGGCCTGGAAGATCGGATCGCGCGTCCGCGCCCATTCAACGCCGATGGGCCCGGATCCGCCGCGCCATTCCGTCTCGCCATCGACCCAGGTTTCAAGCCTTTTGAAATAGGGCAGGACGTCGCTCCAGGCCCAGCCCGGCGCGCCGTTCCGCGCCCATTGATCGTAGTCGCGGGGATTTCCGCGCGTGAAGGCCATGACATTGGTTGATGACGAGCCTCCCAGCACCTTGCCGCGCGAGGCGTCCAGCCGTCGATTGTTGAGGTGGGGCTCGGGCTCGGTCGAATAACCCCAGTTATAGAGGTTGTGGTCGTGCAGCTTTCCGGCGCCCAGAGGAATATGAATGAGCGGATTCCAGTCCGATCCTCCTGCCTCGAGCAGCAGGATACGCACGTGTGGATCTGCGCTGAGGCGATTGGCGATCACGCAACCCGTCGACCCGGCGCCAATGATCACGTAGTCGTAGGTCTCGTCTGTCACGAAACCAGCCTCCCTGAATTCTTTTAGTTATTCTTTCGAGACGCTTTCCAGGGCGCGCCTTGCGCTCAGGATTATTCAACCGACATGCTCCATACGGCAGCCGGTATGAGACCAAGTTTGCTGCAACGGCTGGATTTTGGCAAGCTTGGGCCGATGCCGCCTGCCTTCAGCGGCCGATCGGACGCGCGTTTGGGTTGGTGAGCATGGAAATTTGCAAAATTTTCTGTCATCAAAACATCAAGTGATCAAACCTTCGCACGCAGCCTTTTAAGCTGGTCAAAGGTTTGGCCGGATACATCCAAAGTCGCCTTCATCCCGGATCGAGTTTGATAACGACGGATAATAAGCTCGACATACAATTGGTCGATCTCGTCTGAACCGAAACAGGAAAGTTCAATCGGGGCTTCAGCGATAATCAGTTCCTTGAATTCTGCTTCCAGTTCAGGCAGGTCTCACGAACCCGTTTCTCCTAGACGATTGACGGCAAGCCGCAATAGCCGCTGCTGGCTTTCGTCGAGATGATCGACGCGAATGCAAGGAACCGTCGTTAGCCCAAGCAGTCGAGCTGCTTCCAGTCTTGATTCCCCATCGACAAGGACGTTATTTAGGCCAAGGAGCAGAGGCATATTGAAGCCCAGCGCGCTGATTGAGTTCGTAATTTCTCTTACATGAGCCGCATCAGATCTTCGAAGCCGGCGGGAATATGACTTTAATTCCGCTGCCGGGATCATTTCGATTTTGAGCCAGAGAAGAATATCATTTCTCACCGTTCTGACCCGGCCTGCGACGCTCGCTTCCTTGACGCATGCCTCGCGGCGCACGCGGCCCTTGAGGCATGCCGCAAGATCGATGGTCGTCTGGTCTACCTGTGGCGGGTCGTTGACGCTGAAGACGAGGCGCTCAATGTGCTGGTCCAGTCGAGAAAGAACAAGCAGGCTGCGTTGCAGTTAATGCGCAAGCTGCTACGGAAATATGGCTTCCTGCCGGAGATTTTGGTCACTGACGACCTGCGTTCCTAGGGCATCGCCGCGCGGAATTTTGGGATCGAGGCGCGGCATCGCAAAGGTCGATGGCGAAACAATCGCGCGGAGAATTCTCATCAGCCGACCTGACGGAGGGAGCGCAAGGCGCTGGGCTTCAAGAGTGCCGGATCGGCCCAGAGATTGCTCTCAGCCGATGCCGCCGTTTACAACACGTTCAACGTCCGGGCCATCTCACGTCTGCCACCGCGCACCGGGCGTTTCGCTCGTCGGCGATGAACACATGGCGGACCGTGGTCGCGGCAGTTTGAAAGTATCCGATGAGGTGTCTCATCACGAGCTTTCACCAACAAGTTGACGAAGCCCATCTTTATAGTCTGCCGTCAGAATTTGCTATACCGCGATGCATTTGATAGTGCGCAAAGATCACTTGTCGGCGCAAAATCCGGTTTACGGTTCTCGGAACGTCTCGATCAATTCACGCGGCTATCGAAACAGGAAACGAGCTGGCACTTCGATCGCATTTTACTGCCTATTCAAAAATCTGCTTGTAGATATTTCTCCACTTTGGAATTTCTTCCTCAAGCTGTTCCGGGGAAAAATACGCGACACGAAAACGTTTATCGTCTAAGATCATCGCAGGATCTCGCGGTGGGACATCGGGATCAATGGGCATATAGTCAGCATCTCTTATGATGATCTGGCCGTCCCGCGAGGTGACGAAATCCACAAAGAGCTTTCCTGCATTCGGATTAGGCGCTTCGCGCGTCACGGAATAGACAAGTGAATACGCCATCGTTGCATCAAGAGGTGACCAGGCGCTCGGTGCGCCGCTACTGGCAGAAATAACCGCATGATTCCGGAAAATTTGCATC
This sequence comes from Beijerinckiaceae bacterium, assembly GCA_947478455.1. Classification (GTDB taxonomy): domain Bacteria; phylum Pseudomonadota; class Alphaproteobacteria; order Rhizobiales; family Beijerinckiaceae; genus Terripilifer. The sequence continues at coordinate 6,967 of CANJWR010000049.1, forward strand.
GCCACAGGATATTCGCCAGCGATAACCTGGTCTAAGACCTGACGTGCAGATTGCGGAAGACTGACGATTTTCTGCTTGTTCAGTTTCTGGAGATAATCCATCCCTTTTTCCTGCCCCATGGCCGTCAGGATACTTCCGACGAAGCCAGCTGCTCCGGATGGGTTGGGTAAAGAACTCCAGACGAGCTTCCCTGACCATTTGGGGTCGAGAAGTTCTTGATAGGACTTGGGCTGCGTCCCGGGAGGAACCAGATTGCTGTTATAACCCAGGGTGATGACGCTGCTGCTTGCCGCCGTCCAGTATCCCTCCGGATCGACAAATTGTTTCGGCAAGCGCGCGACGTGATCAGGCTGCCATTTCATAATGATGTTCTGTTTCTTCATTGTCAGCGTAATGCTGTTTCCGTCAAAGACGTCGGCGACGACTTTTCCGGCTTTGGCTTCTGCCGAGAGGCGCTGGGCAACCATAAACGAATCTGCCCGAACATAGTTCACCTTGATTCCGTATTTCTTCTGAAATGCTTCCGCCATCGGGCGTCCGAGCTGATCGATAATCTGCGAGGTGTACCAGGTTAGAGACCCTTCTTTCTTCGCAGCTTCTATCAGTGCAGCGTCCGCCGCAAATCCGGGGGCGGGCAATATCCACGCAATGATGCAAAAGGTCGTATGGAAAGACGGTATGAAACGGATCACTGAGACCTCCCCTGTTCATTTATGAGTCACGCGTTCATTTTGACGCGAGTTGACCTAGATTTTCAGCCCAAACAACTGGATCGCATTGTCGCGTGTCAAACGTTGACGCTTTTCCTCCGAAAGGCCCTTGAGATGATGCTCAACAACCTGACGCGAATGCGGGAACGTCATGTTGAAGTGAGGGTAATCGTTCGACCACATGCAATTCTTGTCCCCCCACCAAGGGAATTGTCGGGTTCCCACATAGTCCTCAAGGAAAGTGCCATAGACATGTTCGGCAAAGATTTCGCTGGGCTTGTGGGAAATGGGCATTGGCGCTGTATTGCGGAACCTGTCGAAATAATAATCCCATTGCTGCAGCAGGAATGGCAGCCAGCCAATCTCGCTTTCCGCCAGCAGCAACTTGAGATCGGGGTGACGATCGAACGCGCCTGAAAATATGAAATCGAACAGTGTGTTTGCAGAGTCGTTGGTCTTTTCATTCACGGCATCGCGGATGCCATCCACACCACGACGGAACCCCACGGTCTTTGCATACGAGTGGCCAGTGAGAATATGACAGATGACCGGCTGCTTTGCTTCCGCACACGCAGCCCACAACGGATCATAATGATCCGATCTGAAGCCAAGTCGCGGATCTGGAACCTGCCACACCATCGCGCCTTTCAGTCCCATGTCATGACCGCGGTGCATCTCCTTGACAGCACTCTTGATGTCGTAAACTGAGATGCAGGGAACGCCATAAAGTCGCCGGGAATCCGTTTTGCAAAAATCTGCGATCCAGTCGTTGTAAAGCTTGAAGGACTCTTGCTGCGTCTCTACGTCGTCGATTCCAAAAAGGGACATTCCATAGTTCGGAAATAGAACCTCTGCCTCGACTCCGTCTGTGTCCAGATCGATGAGGCGCAAATGCGGATCCGTTGCACCGGGAGGCGTGTCCCGAAATGGCGCCTTTGGCATATGCTGTTGAAGGCGAGCGGGCAGCTCCCGCCACAGTTCATGTGGCTCCATGACATGTGCGTCTGTCGAAATCATTTTCGGCATCGCGGCCAACTCGGCCTGCGTCAGTTCGGCTCCGATAACGGTCCGGCTACGAAAGCCCTTTGCCCGTTCCACCGACATCCCGGCGAATTTTGTTACGTCGACATTCAGCTCCACCATTGCGTTTTCTCCTCCACGGATAAAACAGAGACTTTCGGTCCCGTGAATTTCTGGTCTGCGCGCCAGATTTAGGGCCTGCCTTCTTGGTCCGACTTATTCTGGAAAAAAACGTCCGGGTATTTGCACGATCGGCCTGGATGGCGTTCCGGTTTTTTCGGCCTTCGGGTCTTTCCGGGATCCATCCACGTCAATCGCGGTGTCCTTGAGTTCCATCGGCGTTCCGTGTCGCTGAAGCTCTTCGATTCCTGTGGTTTTGCGCTGGGCTGCCCCTATCCGCAGAAGAACCAGATTCTCCCGTTCATCAGCTTCAAAGCGATATGCCACGCCCTTTGGTAGCATGACGCCTTCGTACTGAACGACATCTCTGGTTGATCCGTCACCAAAATGGAATGTACCTCGGCCCTGAAGCACAACAAATGCGTGGTCTTCCAACGGATGGATGTGCAGAGCATTCTCTCCACCGCTGGAATAGACTTTTACCGACAACCACAGATTTTCTGCGGTTGCCAATGCATCGAAAGACGCCCCTTCCGATAACAAAGGCAAACCCCGCATCGAAAATTTCGTCGCTCCAGTTTCCCCGATTTTCTCCCTTTCCGGAGCGCTGTTGGCTTTGACATTGATATTCATATAAAGGCTCCATCCCCGGATAGGCTGTTTTCTTGGTCCAAAGACAATCGGTGAAATACCGTAACAAGATCGACAGGCGCTGTTAAAGGGTCACCCACGATCACCCCGCGCCTTCGTTGTTTCACTGATTTGACCACGTCCAATTGGCGGGAGCAAGCATCCGGCTCGACGTCTCGCGCTTGGAAAATATTGCCAGTATATCCTAAAGTAAGCAGAGACCCCCAGATGGACGCCGGCAGGTGGGCAAGTCAGGCCGGATTTGTGTTGTTTTTTGACAAACCGATGCCGAGGCGGCCAGCATTCGGCTGTTGTCTGGACGCCCGCTCTGGCGGGTGAGGGGGAATCCCGAAGTTCCTGTCTTCGAGGCGTACCTTTTCCGTCGTTATCAATCGGACGCATGCCGCTCAAATGCATTAAGTTGTTGATGTGGCGGTTGGCGGCCGAAGTTCCGCGAGTATCCGCAGAATGTCGACTAAGAGGTTGCGTGGCATTCCGATCTCGGGCATCTGGAAAGCGAAATGATGTGGTTGGCAGAAGACCTTCGCGCCGATCTTGAGCAGGTTTTTGCGCAGCGTCGTATTCGACCAATCCTTGATCGGCTCCGGCGTCGCCAGCGTGCGAAGGAAGGTGCCAAGCTTGTAGACGAGCACTTGAGGCTGGAGATTAACCGGCAGCACGCAGTCGAGCCATCCGGTCGCGAATTGTGCGCGCAATCGACGATCTCGCGGTTGTAGAACCTGCCCGATGCCTGCGCGCTATTACGCATGGGCCGATGCAGGGCCAGCACTTGGATAAGACATTCAGCGTGGAGACAGGCTCCATGGATTGATCTATTTGTTTCCTTGGACTTAATTTCATGCTCGTCAGCAGGCAATCCACCACCGTTGTTGTCAAAGATGCGGTTACGAGCGTAGATTTGGCAGTATCAGATTTCCAATTCGGATGGCGATCATCGACCAGATGGGATAAACTGGTCGCTCAGTCAGCAAATCAATCGAGCAGGAATTCAAAGAATGGATGTTTGGCAGCGTTTGCGGGATTGGCCTGAACTCATTCTAGATGTCTTGCCGAATGAAGGCGTTGGGCGAATTACTCTGAACCGTCCGGACAAGCGCAACTGCTGGAACGCTGGTATGTGCGACGCCTATCTCGCTGCGCTGGAAATGATCAGGCCCGATCGATCCATCAAGGCCGTCATTACCCGCGGCGCTGGGCCGGTGTTTTCATCGGGCCTCGATCTGACGTTCCTGCGAGATTATAACTCAGGTCCCTTGCTGGACTGGGACAGGCCCAACCCGGTTGTGCAGGTTGGGGAACAAATACGACAGTTTCCGCGCATCATGATTGCCCAGGTTCACGGCTACTGCCTTGGTGGCGCCATCGGCATTATCAACGCGCACGACCTCGTTTACGCGTCAGAAGAAGCCCAGATCGGAATGCCGGAAATTTTGCGCGGCAGCTTTGGGCAGATTGTCACTGCAACCTTGCTGCATGGCGGACTCGCGGTGAAAAAGCTCGCCCACATCGCTTTGCTTGGGCGCAATTTTTCGGGACGCGAAGCTAGCAGTCTCGGGATCATTTCCGAAGCCTTCCCGGCAGTTTCGCTTGAGGAAGAAGTCACCGCGATCGCACGCGAAATTGGTTCGCGTCATCTCGCTGCGCTGGAGCACCACAAGGTGGCTGTCCAGCTGGGGCGGGACCTTTCAATTTCACAGGCGATCCAGATCGACCAACTGGCTGGCCAGAGATTGCGGCGGGCGATGGACCCGCTCGGCGATGTCGATAGCTATCTGAAATCACAGAAGGGCGGCCCGAACGTCGCCTACAGGCGCCCGGATGTAAAGTAAGTGCGAACGCCGACTGTCGAAGGCAACAGGGAGAGAGACATGATTTTGAAAACCGGGACAATGCTCGCAGCGTTTTTGCTGATGGCCGCACAGGCGTCCACTCCGGGGCCCGCATCCGCTGCTGATCAGACGATGATCGACGCGGCCCGAAAGGAGGGTACGGTCGTCTGGTACACCGGCCTGATTGTCAATCAGTTCGTTGTTCCAGCATCTTCCGCGTTCGAGAAAAAGTATAGCATTAAGGTCGACTATGTGCGGGCGGATTCCGTCGAAGCTTCGGTTCGGATTCTGAATGAGTCAAAAGCCGGCAAAGTGCTCGCAGACGTTTTCGACGGCTTCGCGGCGCCCGCGTTGAAGCGGGCAGGAGTTGTCGCCAAATGGCTTCCCGATGCGGCGAGCAAGCTTCCCGCGCAATATTCTGATCCGGAAGGCTACTGGGTTGCCACAAACCAGTTCACCCTGACCCCAGCTTTCAATACGAAGCTCGTTCCCAAAGGCATGGAACCGAAAACATTCGAAGATCTTCTCGATCCCAAATGGCGCGGCAAGATGGCATGGGATTCCCGCGCATCGAGTTCAGCTGGTCCCGGTTTCATCGGTCTTGTCCTGAGCTCGATGGGCCCGGACAAGGGGATGGACTATTTGCGCAAGCTTGCGCCTCAGAAGATTACCGGCCTCAGCGTGTCGGCTCGACAGGTTCTCGATCAGGTGATTGCAGGAGAATACTCCATCGGTCTTCAGATGTTCAATCACCACGTACCGATCAGCGCGGCGCAGGGCGCTCCCGTGGATTGGATCAAGATGCAGCCAGCCATGGGCGTATTGTCCGTGATCTCGGTTACAAAGGATGCGCCTCACCCCAATGCAGCGCGATTGCTCGTTGATTTTCTGGCTTCAGCGGAAGGACAGACGCTTTATCGGGATGCCGATTATATCCCGGTGGATCCGGCGATTGAACCGAAGAGCCCTGCTTTGCGCCCGGACGGCGCATCCTTCAAAGCGCAATATATGACACCGGAGCAGATTGATTCCGAAATGCCCAAGTGGTCATCCATCTACGCGGACCTGTTTCGCTGAGGAGTTGAAAAAAGAATTTTTGCTGCGGCAGAAATAGGCCTCCTCGCGCTGAGGCTCGGCAATGGCCTGCTGTGCAACCCCGACCAGCTTCGCCGGCCACACCAGCGTTGCGGCCAAGGGCGACAATGCACTAACATAAAACTGGATCACCTCATGGGGTCAGGCCAGCACCAGTCGCGCGAAAATTGCGGATGCTTTGCGAGCCATGCGGATGCGCTATGCTGACACCGTCGGACGCCGCCCTGGCGTCTGTCTCAATCAATCGGAAGGAGAAGCGCCATGGCGCACATGATCGAGCCGCGATCCACGGGGCTCCTGCGCATGATCGGACTGACGAGCCTTCTGGCCTGCGGTCTGGCGGCGGCGAGCGCCAGCGCGCAGGATGCGGAAGCGGAATTCTTCCGCGGCAAGACCATCAAGGTGATCGCACCGACTCCGGCTGGCGGACTCTACGACAGCTTTTCGCGGTTGATCGCCCGCCACATGGGCAAGCATATTGCGGGCGCACCCAACATGATCGTGCAAAACATGGGCGGCGCCGCTGGGCTGGTGGCGGCCAATTACATGGCCAATGTGGCGCCGCGCGACGGCACGACGATCGCGGCGGCGCACGGCAGCACCATGACGGCGCCGCTGCTGTCGCCCGATCAGGCGAAATTTGATATCAACACGCTGTCGTGGCTGGGCAACATCACCAAGGACCCATTTGTGGCCTATGTGTGGCATACCTCGCCGGTGCAGTCACTCGATGATTTGAAGACGAAAGAGGGTATATTCGGTGGCAATTCCGTCGGCTCCGCCTCCATCGACTATGCGATCGTCGCCAAGAATCTTTTCGGCCTGAAGCTGCGGATCATCACCGGTTACGCCAGTTCGACCGACGTGAAGCTGGCGATGGAACGTGGCGAGCTGCACGGCACATTCGGCAATGGCTGGAGTTCGCTAAAGGTCGACCAACCGACGTGGCTGACCGAGAAAAAGGTGACGCTGCTCACTCAGTTCGGACTGTCGCGCCATCCAGAAATGCCTGATGTGCCGATGTTCAGCGATCTGGCCAAGACGGACTCCGACCGACAGGCGCTGGAGCTGCTGTTGTCGCGGCAGGAGTACAGCCGTCCCTATTATGCGCCCCCGCAAGTTCCTCCCGCGCGCCTAAACATGCTGCGGCGCGCCTTCGACGCCACCATGACGAACCCGGACTTCCTCGCCGAGGCCGCCCGCATTCAGGCTCCGGTGGACGGTCCGGCGCGCGGCGAAGAAGTCGAAGCCGCGGCGCGGCGCATCGCGGCCACGAAGCCCGATGTGGTCAAGCGCGTCGTCGACATGTTCGCGCAATTCCAGTCCGGCAAGTAGGGCCGCGATTGGGACGACCGCAATCCGCCGGGCGCTTGCCGAAGCCTTCCTGGCAGAGGGTGTCGATACGCTCTTCACCTTCCTGGGCGACGCCAAACTGCGCTGCGCGTCGTCGCACCTGCATCGTTCGACGGTCTTGCCACCGAAAAGCAATCCTCCGGATCGGCTGCTGAGCTGAACCCGCCGTTAAATGTGATGAATTGCCTGTTCCCCAGCAACCGCCGTCACGTAACTGACCCGCTCTGGCGCGTGATCGAAAATGCTGCGTTCATGAATCCAGTCTTGCGTCGCCTGGAATGTCTCCTGAGTGTAGGGAAGAAACACGATACGCTCCCCGACAGCGAACCGGCGCACATCGACTTTGTCGCGATAACGTTCGGGGATCATGCCTGCAAAATGATGTTTATATTTCTCCGGACGGAGGTCTAGCTCCATCTGCGCTTTCTTGAGGCCGCGCATGTATCTCTCGACATTTTCGATCGCCACGCCAGCTGGGAACATGAACGTAATCATGAAGGTGCAGTCGACGACCTTGCGCAGGCCGAGCTCTTCGGCTGTCTGAAAGGTAATTCCCCACAAGCTCGATGCCGGCAGATCCTCATCCATGGCAACATCGACGCGCTGCCATGGCAGGCCGACAAACTTCAGCTTGATATCCTCCGGCTTGAGAAATGCCTCCAACGCCTGGATCGTCGTATAGTGGCTGCCCGATTGATACCCGACGGCGATCTCCTGACCCTTCAGATCTTCCGGTCGTTTGATGGGCGAATCTTTAGGCACCATGATGCCGCCTGGCGTCACTACATAGGCCTTGCCGTACATCGTTCCCAGATTGTTGGCAGCGGCGTTGTTCACCGTCCAATGGCACGCGCAGGATACATCCGATTTCTCGCCCTTATTGCCCTTGCCTGCCTCGTAGGACTGATAGGCGCCTGATCTGATCTCGGCAATGTTGCCCGCGCTGTCGACCTTCTTCGTTTGCAGTGGGCGTTGGTCATCGCTGATTTCGTAGTCGAGTCCTTCTTCCTCGAAGTATCCATTTTCGTGAGCGACAATTTCCTGAAGGCGACCGTGCGGCTGAATGATAAATCGGCTCATAACTGATCTCCCTGCGAGGGCAATGGCTTGGGTTACCGGGTTTTGCCTGAACCCCTCTATTGCAAATAAATAGCGAGCAAGCCAGACATCATCACAATAATGGATAATCTATATATTGGTCATTGATCCTATGAATGTCACTTCGATCGACCTCAATCTGCTGATCGCGTTCGATGCGCTGATGAACCATCGCAACGTGACGCTAGCCGCGCGTGAGATCGGCTTGAGTCAGCCCGCCATGTCTAACGCGTTATCGCGTCTGCGCGACCTATTTTCTGATCAGCTACTGGTGCGAAGCGGACGCGGCATGAGCCCAACCCCGCGCACTTTGGAAGCTCAAGGAACGGTACGCGAAGCTCTGGCCTCTGGACTGCTTCCGGTTTGGTGGACATAGCCCGCCACATGCGGGCCGCTTCAATTATCGCTGGGCGGTGCTAGGCGACACGCTGTGGAAATAGAATGAACAACGGTCTCTAGGCCATTGATCTTCATCCGAACGCCTTTATCCGCAGGCGATTTCATTCAAGCGAATGTCAAAGCGGAGGTCTTCTGAGATCGTGCCGAATTTGCGATTCCAGCGCTGCGCCGATCCGAAACACCATTGCCTCGTCGAACGGCTTGCCGACAATCTGGATTGACATTGGCAATCCATTGGATGCCAGCCCGATCGGCATGGACATGGCGGGATTGCCGGTTACGTTAAAGGACATGCTTTGCAGCGGCGAAGCAGCCGGATTACGCGGTCCGGCTTCGATAAAGCGCGGCGCTGTCGAAAGGGCGGACGCTGTAACGATCCCATCGTAGTTGCGCAGTGTGGCGTTGACGGACTGCGTCAACTGGCGGCGCAACCGATGGGCCTGTGTGAGGTCGGAGGCCGTGATGAAAGCCCCGAGCCCCATGCGCATGTAGGTCAGCTTGCCGAAATCCAGCGCCCGGGTGCGAAAATCATTCTCATGAATCGAGAACGCTTCCGAAAACATAATGATACGGCCGCAAGCAGCGAACAGCTCATAGTCAGGCAGCCGAACATCCTCAACAACTGCCCCTAACGCCTCCAGCTTCGAGAGCGCGGCGTCCATCGCCGCCGCGGTCTCGACGGAAAGGTCAGGGTCTTGCGCGAAGAAATGACGCGGCACAGCGATGCGCAGACCTTCCACTCCTCGCCCCAGCCCCGCCAGAAAATCCGGCTTTGCACGTTCGGCGCTCGATGGATCGCGCGGGTCGTATCCTGCCACAACATCCAACGCGATGGCGGCATCTTCGACTGTCCAGGCCAGCGGACCACAATGGTCGAGCGAATGCGACAACGGGAACACGCCGCGCCGCGACACAAGGCCAAACGTCGGCTTGATGCCGACCACGCCGCAATAGGCCGCAGGCCCGCGAATGGAACCGCCTGTGTCCGAGCCCATCGCCATGCGCACGATGCCGGCGGATACAGCGGCGCCGGACCCCGACGACGAGCCGCCGGTGATGTGGTCCTGATTCCATGGATTGCGCGCGGGCGGCCAGGGCAAATCAAAACTTGGACCACCGAGCGCAAACTCATGCGTCGATAATTTTCCCAGCAAAACTGCGCCCTGAGCGGCGAATTTCTCCGCAACGGCGCTGTCACGCCCTGGCACATTATGCTCGCGCAACTTGGAGTGACACGTCGTCAGAATGCCGGCCGTGTCATAGATGTCCTTGAGAGCAAACGGGATCCCCTGCATGGGTCCTCGGTCGACGCCATTTGCAAAATCCTGATCGGCGACTGACGCATCCGACAGGGCGCGCTCACGGGTGACTGTGATGAAAGCGTGAATGCGATCATCCAGCGCATCGATGCGCGACAGGGCATGTTCGGTCAACTGACGCGAAGTGATCGCTCCAGAGCGAAGCCTTTCTCCAGCCTGCGCGATGGAAAGATCGTGAAGCGGAACCGTCATGGCCGCACCTTAGAGACTGCGGCTATGTCGAAAGTGGAGGCAGGCTCAAGGTCCGGCGTGAGATCGTGGCGCAGCAGAGCCACCATGTGGCGCAGTTCGCGATAGCCATTGAGCAAACCGGCGCGTCGATCGTCCGGGATCTGCAATTGCGCTCGCGATGCCAAGGCGTCAAACTCGCGCACGATTTCGTCTTCGTCTTGACTAAGGGCCACCAGCGCCTCCTCGTTGGCGAAGTTTAGCGGTCCATAACGGTTGAACGCAAGCGCACTCCGTGTCGCCGGTCGACATATTCGCCTGACGCGCATCGTGGTCGCGCCTATGCGGCTTGCTTTCCGTACACAGGGCTGAGCATTCAGACTAGCAGCCGGGTCAACTCCGATACCTCAGACATATTGTCGAGACTATCGACCGCCTTGACGATCTCATCGGCTTGCCCAGCGGAAAGATGGTCACGCACCGAGCGATTGAATTTATCGATCACCTGTTCGCGCGACATCTTGTTTCGTGCATGTCCCGACGCATAGCCGACTTCGCTTGTCAACTTTCGCCCATCGCTCAGTCTCATGCTGATGCTGCAGGGGAACCCGCCCGGTGCGCGATCATTCCATGCCGGGTCATTTCTGATCGTCATCCGAGCCATCAAGTCGACGACAGCAGGGTCCAGCCAGCGGTCCCGCTCGAACTGACGTGGCGTCACTTCACCATCCAGGAGCGCAATTGCAATGAGATAGTAATAGCTGTGATCGGCCGTTTCCCGCGTCGCTGGACGCCTCCGTTCCGCATCCGCAGCCTGGGTTCTCGTCATCGGGTGATCGTTCATCACTACGTCGACCGAAACGATGTTGTGTGCAGCAACCTTTCCGTCAGGGTATGCCAGACGGGCAACCTGAATCGCCGCCTCCTCAGCGGCCTGCGTGGTGTCAAGACCGGGAAATCCCTTGATGGTGACGCCATCAATCATGTGACGCTCGCGATTGCCGGCAAAAAGGAACTCCAGACCATCATGATGACGGAACACGCCGACATTGAAGCCGCGTGAGTCTTCGAAGAGCGTCATCGGGCCGGTGACGCCGGCCTGTGCAAGTTGCACAGACTGTGTCGCTGATTGCGCCACGAGACTGCTGGCGAGAAACTTGCTGTGCGACAATTGTCCACGCCGGACTACACCCAGAGTAAGCGATTGCGCGCCTCCCAGCGCAATCGCGTTTTCGGCGATTGCCTCCGAAAGCCCAAGCATACGGCTGGCCGCCAGCGGGATTGAAAACCCGAATGCGCTCGTATGGTCCCACGGCAGGTCAGGCGTGAGGAACCGATAGAAGCGGCCGAAAAACTCATACGACGTCAATGCGGCGTCGAGCCATGCTTCGCCGCTGATTTGATGATGCTCGGCGAGGGCCAGTAGGGCAGCGAGATTGTCGCTTGGATGACCGCCGAGTTTGGTCCCGTCATTCGGATCCATCGCCAGATGATCGTTGACGTCCAGAGCTCGAATCAGTGTGCCGTTGTGAAGGGCAGCCAAGGCGAGCGGGGCTTTCTTGCCTTTTCTTCCAATGAGGGTTGCCTGTTCCGCCCCCCCTGCAGCCAGCGCGACAGACGCAATGCCCTCGACGCAGTCCTCATTGAGCGCCACATAGGCGCTTCCGATGGAATCGAGAACTGAATTTTTCATGAGCGAAACTGCGGAACCCCTGTCCGGACCGGGGCCGAATTCGTGAGACCAGCGAGCAAGCTGTTGGATCAGTGTCAAAGCCATGTCATTCTCATCGTGAGGCGTCAGACAGCAAACAGATATGATCTCGCCATCTTGCCAAGATACCGTCAAATGATCCAGACTTTCATTTTGGCAAATGGAGATGGGGTAACGTCATGACAGTCGCCGGGCCGGATCGTCCCGATGTCCGAATTGTGCTGGCACAGGATGTGCTTCGCGAGGGTCGCTGCAAGAACATCTCTTTCACACCGGAGCAGGCAAATGCGATAGCGTTGGCGACAACTTCGCTTCTCGAATCTGCCGTGCGTTTGCGCCGGTCCTTGGGGCGCAACGATGAACCTGCCTTTGGGTTCAGGGTTCCGCATCAGGATGCACCTACAAAATGACGATCGACGTTCAACGGTGGACCCTTGCCGAATGCGCTTCGCTCATCGGCGCGAGAAAGCTGTCTCCTGTCGAACTGGCAAAAGCCTATATTGATCGAATCGATCGTCATGATGGTTCAATCAACAGCTTTATAACTGTAACGGCCGAACTCGCGTTGGAGAGGGCGAGGCAGGCTGAGTCCGAGATCATGGCCGGGCGCTATCGGGGACCGATGCACGGTATGCCCTATGCGCTGAAAGATATTGTCGAGACCAAAGGAATTCGGACCACGGCACATTCGCGAGTTTTGCGAGACTATATCCCGAGCCAGAACGCAATCGTGGAGGAGAAGCTCCACACAGCCGGCGGCGTTCTTCTGGGAAAACTTGGTTGCCTGGAATTCGCCCATGCGTCCCCCACGCCAGATCAAGCCTGGCCTCAGGTGCGCAATCCGTGGAATACCGCTCACGGCTTTACCGGCGGGTCAAGCACAGGTTCTGCCGCTGCGGTGGCCGCCAGTTTTGTGCCCTGTACGATCGGCACCGACACAGGCGGATCAGTGCGCAATCCGGCGGCGCTTTGCGGAATTACAGGCCTTATGCCGACCTATGGACGCGTCAGCCGTCGTGGCGTTATTCCATATTCGTTCTCTCTGGATCACGTAGGGCCGCTAGCTTGGACTGCGCGGGATTGCGCCCTGATGCTGCAGGCCATCGCGGGCCATGACGTGGGTGATCCCGGGAGTTCGGCTGCGCCTGTTCCGGATTTCCTTGCCGGGATGGATGGAAATTTGCGGGGCCTGCGTATTGGGCTTCTGCGGCATATGTATGAAGAAGACATGGTCGCTGACGAAGACACGCAGTTCGCCATGCAGTCGACGATCGATTTGCTCGAACAACTTGGCGTAACAATTGTCGACGTGAAAGCGCGACCCTTGATGGACTACCATGATTGCAAGCTGGTTATCGGTGTCGCGGAGTTCTATGCTGTTCATGAGGCGGAATTCGCCAAACGTTTTCACGACTACGGAGCTGACCTGCAGACCAAGACTTTTCAGGGAGCCTTTCTGACAGCATCCGACTACCTTCAGGCGCAGCGTGTACGATTGCAGCTGGCCACCGAAATGCAGTCAACGATTGCGCCGTTTGACGCACTTCTGGTTGCGTCGAATTTCCGGCCAGCGCCGATCATTCAGTCCAAAGCGCGGTCGTCTGCTGAATTCTTTCAGAAGCCGAATATCACGGCGGTCTTCAACGTAACTGGCAATCCTGCCATCGCAATTCCGAATGGTTTCAGTTCCTCCGGGTTGCCGCTGTCCTGCCAGATCGTCGGCAAGCGCTTCGATGAAATGAAGATTCTACAAATCGCCGACGCGCTGGAGCGTGTAACGCCCTGGCACAAAATGCGGCCGACACTTAGTACATCGCCGCAAGGCTGAACAGACTGGAGTAGATCATGCGCATCATGTTTCTCAATCAGGCGCCGCGCGACGCTCATACCACGGATAACGATGTCCGGCGGATCGAAGCGCAATTGCGTGGTTATGCATCGCCCGGCACCGAAATTATCTATGGCTTTACGGATGACTTTCCGGGCGCGATGGTTCACGAAGTTCTCGGCAAAGCGCAGGCCCTGAACGGCCTTGCGCATGTGGTTGAGGCTCCAGCGATCATTCAGCGAATTACGTGGGCGGCGGAGAATGGTTTCGATGCGGTAATCCAGAGCAATACGTTCGATCCAGGCGTCGAAGGCGGGCGTCTTGCGGTCAGAATTCCGGTGATCGGACTTTTGCGCACATCTCTCGCTGTGGCTTCGTCTCTTTGCGATAAAATCGCAATTCTTGGACCACTGGACAGCGATCTTCCGAGCGCCTGGCGCACGATCTGCGCATACCATATGGATCATATGGTCGTGGGTATGCGGGCGCTTGGCATCTATAAGGATTTCAAGAGCCGCAAGGACGAGATATTCGAACGGACTGTCCTGCTTGTGAAAGAACTCATTCGCGACAAGGGCGCGGAGTGCATTATTCCTCTTGGAGGAAAGCTCATCCCGTATCTGGTGGATCCTGCCGAACTGGAAAAGGCCACTGGTGCGCCAGTGCTAAACACAAAGGCGATAGGCATTCAATTCGCCGAAATGTGCGTGAGGCTTGGAATCACGCATTCGCCGTTGGCCTATCCACCGTCGCCCACGAAGCACATACATTTCCTCCAGAAACTTCACGGTTGATCGTGACGTGATGAATTCCCCTCCGTCAACAGGAGATCAAACATGTCTATAGCGTCATTTCGCATTCGTCCCATTCTTCTGGCGATCGCCGCCAGCCTTGGAACTCCAGCGCTTGCAACAGCGCAGACTGTTGAGCAGTTTTATTCCGGGAAGCAGTTAAGTCTTGTCATCGGCGGAGCCGCTGGAAGCGGCTATGATATCATCGGTCGAATTCTGGCCAAGCACTTCGGAAAGTACGTGCCGGGAAGTCCACGGATCGTGGTGCGCAATATGCCGGGTGCGGGCGGAATCATTGCAACCAACCACATGAACACGGTCGCCGAGAAGGACGGCACGGTCTTTGCTGTTGTGGGGCGTGAGGCAGTTTTTGATCCTCTCTTTTCGGGCTCTGAGTCAAAGGCAAACTACGATTCTCGAAAATTTGTCTGGATGGGTACGCCAAATCGCGAAGTTGGAATGGCTTATGTTATGACCGCCGCAAAGATTGACTCCATCGAGGATGTTCAAAAGCGCGAAGTTACATCGGCTGCATCAGGCGCTACATCGGGCAGTGCTGTTTCGGCAAGGGTTCTTAATGCTTTGCTTGGCACGAAATTCAAGATCATCACTGGTTATCCGGGCGGCTCCGAAGCGATGTTGGCTATGGAGAACGGAGAAGTCGATGCGCGAGTCGTTACTGGATTTGCAGGGCCGGAAGCCATTAAGGTCAATGACTGGATTTCTCGAGGCAAGGCTAAACTCTTGCTTCAGCTTGCTGTGCAAAGCCATCCAAAATACCAACATGTTCCGCTCATCACTCAATTTGCAAAAAATGATAATGACCGAATGGTGATGGAGTTGATGTTCATCGGACAAGAACTGGGCAGGCCTTTCTTCGCTCCGCCGGGCGTCCCGGCCGACCGCGCCAGAGCATTGCAGGATGCATTCGCGAAAACCATGGAAGATGCAGAGTTCCAACAGGAAGCGAAAGACTACGAATTGTCGCCGCTGCTTGCGGCAGACCTCAGCGCCGTAGTCGAAAAGGTTTATGCCTTTCCCAAGGAAACTTTGGCCAGGGCGATCGAGGTGATCGCGTCTACAGCAAAATAGGGCTGACTGTTGAACTCCACGTTCAATCGTTGGTTGAAACCTGTCTGGTCATGGCGATCTCGCGGCTCTCGCGCGCGGAATCAATGATGGCCTGACAAACTTCCAACGTTGCCATCGCCCAACGTCCATCGTGGAAGATGGGCTTCCCCTCCACAATCCCGCGATACATTTCCGACAATTCGGCCGCGCGTCCGCGCAGGCTTCTTTCAAGAACGATTTCGCGCGGTCCGCCATCGCCGTAAATCAGAATGCCGTTCTGGGATTGCCGCATCGTGCCGTGATCGCAACTGACGACCGTAAGCCCGAAGAACGGCTGGTGCGGCGGAATGCCGGCTTCCTTGTCGACAGAATGGATCACCGCCCCATAGCGACCGGCTTCCTTGTCCTGTTCCAGCGCCGCCGCCAGTCCCGTCTCATCGAGACTGCGCCATTCGGAATAGGCCTTGCGCGCCTTCGCGTTGGTCGATGGCGGCCTGTGCAGACCGCCTTCGCTTGTCCACCAGAAAAGTTCTGACGTGTCGAATTGGCTGCGCCCGTCGTAAACCAAAGTCGCTGGCACGCCGCTCTCGAATTCGAGAAAGCAGATGTACCCGCCCTCGGCCTGCGAAAGCGAATCCCGGATCGGCTTCGCCATCACCTTTCTGATCATGCCGCCGCCAAGCTGGCGAACGACGTCGACCTGATGCGGCCCCTGATTGAGAATGGGTCCATGTGTCGTCCGCAATTCATGCAGCAACCGGCCACGATGATTGAAATCGTTGAAGTTCCAGGTATTTAGCATGACGAGATCGCCGATCTCGCCGCTGCGAATGATGCGGCGCATCTCGCGGATCGGAGCATCGAAACTGTGCGTGTGGCCGGCGAGCAGTTTCACGCCTGCCTTGTCGCAGGCGGCGATCATCGCCTCGCAGTCTTCTATCGAGAGGGCCATCGGCTTTTCGCATACGACATGCCGACCATGGCGCGCCGCGATTTCCACATGTTCCCGGTGGAACTCCGCTGGCGTGGCGACATACACGACATCGATATCGCCGTCGCGGCATAGGGCTTCGGCGCTGTCGAACGCCTGCCCGCCGAATTCCCGCACGAATGCATCGCGCGCGTGTGGACGCAGATCGGCGGCGGCCGTAATCTTGTATGGCAGCCCATCGATCTCGTGACGCCGGTCCAGTAACTTACTGGTCGCCTGCCCGAGTCCGAGAAAGCCGAGTTTCAGAATCCGCTTATTGTTGCTCATGGCATCGTCGCTTCTTGATTGGTGGAAGCCAACCTACAGACCCGAACAACGATTGCCAATCGCCGGAGGCGCATTCACATTTCAACACCGTGTCCGCGAGCCACCCAATGAATCATGCCCCTTGGAAGGGTTCTCATAGGAGGTAATGGCATGCACCCGACTCGTTGAACAGCTGAAGAAGGACGGCGTGGTCTGAGGCTTCGTTTCCTTTGTGTGTGGCCGACGGATTGAGTGACTCCTGAAGCAACGCATCAGCTGATCCGTCGCGGAGGAGCGGCAAGCTTTGGCTCGCAAACTTGCTGACGGTCCAAAGCTTGCTCGTGGGTCCGCGAAGAAGCTCATTTGCGGATCCATTGAGTGAACTCGTGTTCGGCGACTCGAACCGGAGCAGGAAAGCCTCCCCGGGTCCTTTCAGGCATCTGTTTTTGAGAAAGAAAATGAAATTCGGACGGAAAGCCTGAATCTGCGTTATATTGGGCATAAGAACGATATTGTCTTATTTGTAATCTCGGCTAAGGGCATGGGAACCCCGCTGAAGGCGAATTTGCCAATCGCCATTGCTCGTTATCGTCTGGTTGCCTATCCCAAGCACCGCATAACTCCGTAGTTTTACCAACGTGCGTGCGGCCGGACGGCAAGTTGTTTCGGCATCACCGTCCGCCTGTCGCCGTCACATTGTTGGACACGGCGCGTGCAAATGGCCCAGCGCCCGGCTCTTTCCACAAGGCGCTTTCGACACGCCAGCGGCTCCGCCAGCCACGCCACATCTCGCCAAGCAGGCGAGCCTCAATTCCTCGTTGAGCCTTCAGAAATCGATCTATGCAGCTATCGGCTTGAGGTCGCCCGATGCGACCAGCAGCAAGGGGAGCCGTACTCTAACGGTCGTCCCAGTGGCTTTTTGTTCCGACGGAATGATGTTTCCCCCCAGTTGCCGCACGAAGATTGCGACATAGCTTGAACCGCGCTTCTCGGAGCTCGCCATCAAATCTTTGTCCTTCATTCCCACACCATCATCGGCAACGATCAACTCAATCTGATCGCCGACCTTCTCGATACGCAGCATGATACGTCCATGGCCATGCGGAAAGGCATGCTTGATGGCATTTGTTGTCAACTCATTGACCAGAAGGCCGAATGGGACCGCACGGTCAGAATCAATGTCTAACGGCTCGCCCTCAACCTCAATCAGGATGCTGGACATATTTCCAAGCAGGCTCGCCGACATCGCCCTGGCGATTTCGCGCAAATATGCGTCTACCGCGACAGTGCGGCCACGGCTGGACTGAGAAATTAAATCATAAAGCTGGGCGATCGCGCCGATACGCGCCTGCATTGTCCTATAGCCTTGAACACATGGGGCTGCGGTCGATTTGGCTTCGAAGCTGATCAGGCCGACGATGACCTGCAAATTATTCTTGATACGGTGTGAGATTTCGTTTGTCAGGCTCAGCGCATCTTGTTCGCGTTGCTTGCGGTCCGTGACGTCGCGCGCAGCGGCGAAGACACCTTGTAGCGTGCGGCTACGGTCATAGAAAGTCGTCGCATTGTAAGAAACGACCGTTTCCTTGCCGTTGCGGGCGCAGGCGGTCAATTCGTAGTCGGTAACCTTTTTCTCGCTCAGTACGCGTTTGATACCAGCTTCGGCGCGCTCTGGATCGGTAAAGAAGTCCTTGAACGGCGCGCCGATCAATTCGTCCCGCGTACTGCCGGTGAGCGCCTCCATCTGCTTATTAACGTCCGTGATGATGCCGGAGGGATCAGTGGTCATCAACGCGTCAATATTGGATTCGATCAGAGACCGAGTGTAGAATTGCTGATCGCGAAGGCGCTGATCGAGCTTTTTTTGCTCGGCTTCCACCAGCTTTCGCGCAGTGTTATCAGTGCCAATCAGCAGGTAGCCGATGATGATTTCTTGGGCATCGCGCAGCGCCGTGACGGACACCACCGCCGGAAACCGGCTGCCATCTTTGCGAATATAGGTCAGCTCATAGATATCCTCAATCCCGCGCGAAGCCTTGAACACGAGGGCTTCGAAGCCTGGTGTGATCGATGTTCCAAGTTCGACGCTCAAAGCTTGCGCGCGCGCGATCACTTCCTGTGAATCGGAAATATCGGCGGGCGTTATTTTGTTCATCACTTCCGCAGCCGTGTAGCCAAGCATGCGTTCCGCGCCGACATTAAAGATTTGAATGACGCCTTTGGCGTCAGTGGCAATGCTTGAAAAATTGGCGCTGTTGAAAATTGCCCGCTGCAGGGCCCCGGCCTTGCGGAGCGCCTCTTCTGCATGCTTTCTGGCAGTGTTATCGGTGCCGATCAACAGGTAACCGATGATGACCTCTTGGGCGTCTCGCAGCGCCGTGACGGATACGACAGCCGGAAATCGAGTGCCATCTTTGCGGATATAGGTCAGCTCATAGATGTCCTCGATCCCGCGTGAAGCCTTGAAGACGAGCGCCTCAAAACCCTGCGTGATTGAGGTTTCCAGTTCGACGCTGAGCGTTCTTGCCCGCGCCGTTAGCTCCTGAGGATCTGAAATATCCGCCGGTGTAATTTTATTGACAACCTCGGCAGCCGTGTA
>CANJWR010000050.1 GCA_947478455.1 Beijerinckiaceae bacterium
ACGGCGAGGCAGGTGTCGAGCACGTCCGACGACGTCATGCCCTGATGGACGAAACGCGAGTCGGGGCCGATGAATTCGCCCAGATGGGTGAGGAAGGCGATCACGTCATGTTTGGTGACGCGTTCGATTTCGTCGATGCGCTCCACGTCGAAGGTGACGCCGCCGGCGCGCTCCCAGATGTTCTTCGCGCTCTCCTTCGGGATGACGCCGATCTCGGCCAGCGCATCGCAGGCGTGCGCCTCGATCTCGAACCAGATGCGGAACCGGGTCTGGGCGTCCCAGATGGCGACCATTTCGGGGCGGGAATAGCGGGGAATCATTGGCTCAACCTTCGTGTCTGCGTCATCGCGAGCGAAGCGAAGCAATCCACCGCACCGCTGCTGTGATTATGGATTGGTTCGTCGCTGCGCTCCTCGCAATGACGATTGGCTTTCACACCATCTCGCCGCGTGCGCTCTCGGCGGCGCGGCGAATGGCGGCGATGTTGGCTGCGTAATGGTCCTTGCCGCCCTTGAAGACGGCGGAGCCGGCGACCATCCAGTTGATGCCGGCGCTGACGCATTCGGCGGCATTGTCGGCGGTGACGCCGCCGTCGACCTCAATGTCGATATCGCGGTCGCCGATCATGGCGCTGACGCGGCGGACTTTTTCGAGCACGGGGCGCAGGAACTTCTGCCCGCCGAAACCGGGGTTGACGGTCATGAACAGCACCATGTCGATGTCATCCAGCACCGGCTCGACGACGCTTTCGGGCGTGCCGGGATTGATGACGATGCCGGCCTTTTTGCCGAGGGCCCGGATCGACTGGAGCGTGCGGTGCACATGAGGCCCGGCCTCGGCATGGACGCTGATGATGTCTGCGCCAGCATCCGCGAAGGCCTTCAAATACGGATCGACGGGCGAGATCATCAGGTGAACGTCGAACGGCTTGTCGGTGACGGGGCGGATGGCGCGCATCACGTCAGGCCCGAAGGTGATGTTGGGCACAAAATGCCCGTCCATGATGTCCACATGGACCATATCGCCGCCCGCCTCCATGACGGCGCGCACATCCTCGCCCAGCCGCGAGAAATCGGCGGACAGGATGGAGGGCAGGATTTTCAGCGGTCGCAATTTTCTGGGGGACATGGCTCGCTCGTTTCGCGAATTCGAGCGGGCGGTAACACGCGACGGACCCTTGAGTCCATCGCGGGCGGCGTTTCTTCCCCGGTTCAGGCGGCCCGGGCGGGCTTTTCGTCGGGCGCAGCCGCGATGGCGTTGCCGCCCTTGCCGGTTACGAGCGCCTGCAGTTTGTGCACGGCGCGCAACATGAAGCCGAGCGGAACCGGCATGGCGTGGCGGCAGAACGCGAGCTTTCGGACATAGGAGTCTACCCGCCAGGTGGTCCACGATCCCGAGTGAAACAGGGCGACATCGCCCGGGTTCAGGCGGCGCTCCACGCCGTCCTCGCCGGAAACCACGACCGAGCCGGCCAGAATGTGCACCGTCTCGTCGATGCCGAAATACCATTTGAAGGTTCCGGCGGTGCAATCCCAGGCCACCGAGACCGTGGTGCCGTCGCGGGACCGCGAAAGCTCGGCCATGCGGGCGACCGGCGAACCTTCGACAATCCAGTCCGGGTTGATGGGGGCGGATTTCATCTGGGCGCTGTCAAGCGCGGCAGTCACGAAGGCCTGATCGGTCACGGGCGTCTCTCGGTCATTGAGGTCGGCCAGTATGGGCTGCAAATTCTTCAGGAAGATTGAATCGTCAGCGTCCGAACCTGTCGCGCCACGCCGGCAAAGCATTCGGGAAGGGCAGGGCGGTCGCCTCGTAAACGCCACGTGCAATGGCGCGGGCGAGACAATCGGCCATGGCGAGGCCAATGTCGGCCAGCGCCGCCATGTCGACGGGCGTATCGTTCAGGCCGGTTCCGGCGGCGAAAACAATGTCGCCATCCATCGGCGCATGGGCGGGGCGGAGCGCGCGGGCCATGCCGTCATGGGCCATGACCGCGAGGCGTTTGGCCTGACCCTTGGTGATGCGTGCATCGGTCGCCACGATGGCGATGTTGGTGTTTTCAGGATCGGGGCTTTTCACGCGGGCGCGCAGGGCTTCGGGGGAGATGCCGGCAGGAAAGCCCAGCCCGCCGAATTCCGAATTCTGCTCATAGGGCGCGGCCCAGAAGTGAGGGCCGTCGCCGATATTGGCGCTGCCGACCGCGTTGACTGCTACGATCGTCCCGACCGTGAATCCCGCTGCGGTGCAGGCGCTGGCGGAGCCGAGGCCGCCCTTGAGTGTCGCGGTGGTCGCGCCAAAACCGGCTCCGACCGTCCCGAGCGGAAAGACGCCTTCTGCGGCGTTGCGGGCGGCGGCGTAGCCCAGATCCCAATAGGGCGGGCGGCGGCCCCAGTTCTTGTCGCCGCCGTTGAGCAGATCGAAAATGATGGCGCCCGGCACAATCGGGATCAATGCGTCGCGGATGCGGAAGCCAACGCCCTGTTCGCGCAGAAATCCCTGCACGCCGCCCATGGCGTCGAGCCCGAAGGCTGAACCGCCCGACAAAACGAGCGCGTTGATCTTTTCGACGCTCATGTCGGGTTCGAGCAAGGCTCCGTCGCGTAGGCCCGGCGCGCCGCCGTGGATGGCGAGGGAGGCGGTCGCAGGTTCGTCGAACAGCACGCAGGTGACGCCGGATGCGAGGCGGGAATCGTCGGCATTTCCGACCTTGAGGCCGGGAACGTCGGTGATGAGGTTAATCACGATGTATCATTCCGCGTCACGGGTGCGAGAGACTGCCTGAGCGGCCTTTGATCGGCCTTCGTTCTGGCTGTAGGTAGGGGACCGATCTGGCGATCCAGTTTCACTCCCACGGGGCCACATGGCAACCGACGTCACACTTCCGGCTGCAGCCCTGGCGGGGCTTCTGTCCTTTCTCAGCCCCTGCGTGCTGCCGCTGGTGCCGCCCTATCTGACGTTCATCGCCGGCACGACCATCGAGGATCTGGCCGCCGAGGGCGAAAAGCGCGCGCAGCGCGACGTGACGTTTGCGGCCTTGCTGTTCGTTGCCGGGTTCTCGACCGTGTTCGTGGCGCTGGGGGCGACAGCGTCGGCTTTCGGGCAAGTGATCCGCCAATATATCGATGTGCTGTCGCTGGCTGCAGGCGTTGCGATCATCGCCATGGGGCTGCACTTTCTGGGCGTCTGGCGCTTTGCGTTTCTGTATCGCGAGGCGCGCGTGCAGGTGGAAAAGCCCGTCGGGCTCTGGGGCGCGTATGTGATGGGTCTGGCCTTCGCGTTCGGCTGGACGCCCTGCATCGGGCCGATTCTGGCGGCCATTCTGGCTGTGGCGAGTTCGGAAGACACGGTGCTGAAGGGCGCTGGCCTGCTGGCGGTTTATTCGGCCGGACTCGGCGTGCCGTTTCTGGGCGCGGCCCTGGCGATTGAACCGTTCTTCCGCTTCATCAAAAGATTCAGGGGCCATTTCGGCACAGTCGAGAAAGTCGTCGGAGTCCTGCTGGTGTTGACCGGAATCGGCTTCATGAGCGGCATGATGCAGACTGCCAGCTTCTGGTTGCTGGAGACATTTCCGGCGCTGGCGAAGCTGGGGTAGCGGGGCCGATATTGCCAATCCCCTCGCGGGATGGTTTTAAGTCTGCCCATGCAAGCGCCCAAGAACGACAACAAAAATCCATCTGCCGACCCACACATCTCGCGCCGCGATCTCTACGCCTCCTATGCGTCGGGGCTGTTCAGCATGGGGCAGTCCGAACTGCTGACCATGGTGATCCCCATGTGGGCGGTTCTGCAGGGCGCTTCGCCCGCGGAAATCGGCGCGATAGTCGGGGCGCGATCGGCGCTGACGTTTTTTCTGGCGATCCATGGCGGCGCGTTGATGGATCGTCTCGGCACGCGGCGGGTGATGCTGTTCTTCACGGCCTTTACGGGGCTGCTGGCGGCGTTCTATCCGTTTCTGCCATGGCTGCCGGTCATGATCTTCCTGCAGATGATGATCGGCTTCACCAGCAACATGACATGGATGGGCGCGCAGACTTTGGTGGCGCAGGTCGCAAAAGGCGATCCGGGCCAGATTGGCCAGTTCAGCTTTTACGCGCGCATCGGCAATGTGATTGCGCCCTTGCTGATGGGCTTTCTGTGGGACTATGCGGGTCCGCGCATTTCGTTTCTCGGCGTGACATGCTGGTCGACGGTGATGTTTCTGGCGGTCTGGCAGATCAATCCGGCGCTGCAGACGCCGACCAATACCGGCAAGGTGAGCTTGCGCGACATACTGCCCAAGCTCAGCGACTATACGGGCTCGCTCAATCTCGTCGTCATGCCGGTGGTGGCGTTCACGCTGGCGATTTCCTTTACACGCCACGCCACCAATGCGGCAGAGAATTCCTTTGTGATTGTCTATCTCAAGGAAGTCGGCTTTGCTGGCACGATGATCGGCGCCATGTTCTCTATGGCGGAAGTCGTCAACGGCGTCGGCTCGCTTTTCAGCGGGCGCATTGCGCGGCTGTTGCCGATGACCTTCGTGATGATCGCGTTCACGGCGGCGTCGATCATCCTGCTGGCGTTGACGCCCTTCATGGGCGGATCATTCGTGTTGCTGGCTGGCGCGCATGCGCTGCGACGTATGTTCGAAGGCCTTGTGCAGCCGCTGATGTTTTCGCTTCAGGCGCGCGCTGTGCCGCGCAATGTGCAAGGCTCGATCGTCGGGTTGCGCGTCACCAACAATCGTCTGGCCTCCATTGTCACGCCCATTCTGATGGGCCTCATCGTGCAATGGTTCGGTCTCACCATTGGCTTTGCGGTGATGGGAGTTCTGTTGTGCAGCGGCTGCGTGGCGTTGGGCGTCGTGGTTTACCGCTCGAAATCGTTGCAACTTTGACGACATGAAAAAGCCCGCGGGATGCGCGGGCTTTTCCAATTTAGCTGTAACGGACTAAGACTGCGGCTTATTGCTCGACGTAGGTGAGCTTTCCGTCAGCGCCCTTCTTCCAGACATACATCACATAGTCGGCGTCGTTGCGGTCGCCCTTCTTGTCGAAGGAGAACTTGCCGATCACCGTGTCGAAGGTCATGCCAGAATGCATGGCTTCCGCGACCTTCTTGGTGTCGAGCGACTTGGCCTGTTCGGCGGCCTGCTTGATCACCTGCACGGCTGCGTAGCTGTAGAGCGTATAGGCTTCCGGGTTGATCTTCTTGGCTTCGAGCTTCTTGACGACTTCCGCGCCGGCGGTGCGCTTGGTCGGGTCGGGACCGAAGGTCATCAGGGTGCCTTCCGCGCCTGGGCCGGCGATGGCGGCGTATTCGGCGGAGGCGATGCCGTCGCCGCCCATCAGAACTGCGTTGATGCCCTGTTCGCGCATCTGGCGCACGAGCTTGCCGCCTTCGGTGTGCAGGCCGCCCCAGTAAAGAATGTCGGCTCCCGAAGCCTTGATCTTTGAAACGGTGGCCGAATAGTCCGGCTCGCCGGGATTGATGCCTTCATACAAAACTTCGGTAACGCTCTTGGCGTTCATGGCCTTCTTGGTCTCGTCAGCAAGCCCCTTGCCGTAGGGGGTCTTGTCATGAACGATGGCGACCTTCTTGCCGGCCATCTTGGTGACGATGTAGTTCGCCGCCACTGCGCCCTGCTGGTCGTCGCGGCCGCAGGTGCGGAACACATTCCACAAGCCGCGTTCGGTGAAGACCGGATTGGTCGAGGCCGGGGTGATCTGCAGGATGCCGTTTTCCTCGTAAACTTCTTTCGAAGTCGGAATCGACACGCCCGAGTTGAAGTGGCCGACCACGAACTTCACGCCGTCGCCGACGAAACGGTTGGCGACCGAGACGCCCTGTTCGGGACGCGACACGTCGTCGCCTACCGACACGGTGATCTTCTGGCCCAGAATGCCGCCGGCTGCGTTGATGTCCTCAACGGCCTGTTCGGCGCCGTTCTTCAGCTGCGCGCCGAAAGCTGCGTTCGGGCCGGTGATCGGGCCGCCGACGCCGAGCTTGATCTGCGCCTGCGCCGTGCCGGCGAAAGCCAGACCCGTTGCAAGCAATACGCCTGACAACCAGAATTTTTTCATCGAAATCTCCCGTGGGTTTGCCCCGGCCCCTCAGGCGCCGGGACGGCGGCGGCGACCGCCTCAGGGTCGATGATTGCCGTTTTTTGACCGCAAGTCATCCGCTTTTCGGCGGTCAGTTTGGGCGAATTTCAGTCGCCGACGGT
Source organism: Beijerinckiaceae bacterium (assembly GCA_947478455.1). GTDB lineage: Bacteria > Pseudomonadota > Alphaproteobacteria > Rhizobiales > Beijerinckiaceae > Terripilifer. The sequence goes on from CANJWR010000050.1 coordinate 6,206, forward strand.
TCCCGCAAAGCCCAGCCGAACGGCCCCAGCCTCCGCATCGCCCACGGATATTGTGTTTCCATCTGGCGGGCGCGGGTAAACCTGAATCCCGCCCAGGCAATAGTGAGCAGAATCACGAAGGTCACAAACAGATAGTGCAGGGATGCGAGCAGTGCCGCGAGGCCGCCTGCGGCGTCGGTTCTTGCAAGAGAAAGCGCCGCGCCGAGCTTGCCGAGCGGGATCGCCGATTCGGCAAACAACGCATAATGGAGAAAGCAGACGGCGGCGGCGAGGGCGAACATCGCGAAGGGAGCTTGCGCGAAGGTTCGCCAGGTGCGCGCAATCGCCCTGCCGGTCGCCAGCGCAGCTGCGCCGCCGAGTACTATCGTCACCAGCAGAAACACCCAACCGGCGTTAGGTCCGCCTTCGAACAGGATGCCGCGCATCAATGGCCTCCTTCCAGATAGGCGGCGCGCACTTCCGGCCGCGCCAGCAAGTCCTCGCCCGAGCCCGACATGGTGATAAGGCCGTTGACCATCACGTAGCCGCGATGGGCGAGCCGCAGGGCATGGAAAGCGTTCTGTTCGACCAGAAACACCGTCAGTCCCTCGCGGTGGTTGAGTTCTCGGATGATCTGGAAAATCTGCCGCACGATGATCGGCGCGAGGCCCAACGAGGGTTCGTCCAGCAACAATAGGCGCGGGCGACTCATCAGGGCGCGCGCGATGGCGAGCATCTGCTGCTCGCCGCCCGAAAGCGTGCCGCCGCGTTGCCGGGCGCGGTCCTTCAGGCGTGGAAACAGCGTGAACATGCGCTCCAGATCGTCGTCGAAATGGGCGAATTTATCGATGGCTGCGCCCATCTGGAGATTTTCGTACACGGTCATGCGTGGGAAAATGCGACGTCCCTCGGGCGACTGGGCAATGCGCAACCGGGCAATTTCATGGGTCGGCATTTGCGAAATCTCGAGGCCCGCAAAGCGGATTGAACCGCTGCGTGCGCGCGGAGCGCCGCAAATGGTCATCATCATCGTCGATTTGCCGGCGCCGTTCGCCCCGATGAGGGTGACGATTTCGCCTTCGCGCACATCGAGATCGACGCCTTTCAGGGCGACGATATTGCCGTACCAGGTTTCGACGCCACGGACGGTGAGGAGCGGCTCGCTCATGCGGACGGCTCCGCGTTTTCCGTCTCGTCGTCAGCGCCCAGATAGGCTGCGATCACTTTCGGATCGTTGCGAACCTGCGTGGGCGTGCCGTCGGAAATTTTCACTCCGTAGTCGAGCACCACGACGTGATCCGAGATTTCCATCACGACCGACATATCGTGTTCGATCAGGAGCACAGAGGTCTTGTCCTCGTCGCGGATGGCGCGCAGCAGTTTGTTCAGCTCGGCGGATTCTCGCGGGTTGAGGCCTGCGGCGGGTTCATCGAGACAGAGCAGGACGGGATCTGTGCACATGGCGCGGGCGATTTCCAGACGGCGCTGGGCTCCGTATGGCAATTCGCCGGCCGGATCGTCCGCTCGATCGATCAGGCCGATGCGTTCCAGCCACATTTCGGCTTTAGCGACGGCCTCGCGTTCGCGCGTCTTGTATCCACCTATTCCGAGAACGCCGAGCAGCGAATAGCCGGACGCGCGCATCAGTGGATTGTGCTGCGCCACAATCAGATTTTCCAGAACCGTCATGCCGGAGAACAGCCGGATGTTTTGAAATGTGCGGGCCACGCGAGCCCGCCAGGCGATCTCGTGATCTGGCATGCGTTCCAGCATGTAGAGATCGCCCGCTGGCGTACCGGCAAAACGCCCCCCGGACGCCGTGAGGCGCGCAACTGCATTTGAATCGGCAAGGCCTGTGCGGGCGAAGGCCATGCGGCCTTCGGTTGGCTTGTAGAAACCCGTGATACAATTGAAGACGGTGGTCTTACCCGCGCCGTTGGGGCCGATGAGTGCCGTGATGTCGCCGCGCCCCACATCGAACGACAGATCGTTGATCGCCACGAGACCGCCGAAGCGCATCGTCAAATGTTCGACGCCGAGGAGTGGATTGGTCCGCCAGCGCATCAGCCGTGGCCCTCGCGGACGTGGGATGCAGAAACGGATTTTCGGGTTTTCAGAAAGATCGAGGGTTCGCGCGACGACACGAGTCCGCGCGGTTTCCAGATCATCATCGCCACCATGGCGAATCCGAAAATCAGCATACGGTACTGGGCTGGGTCGAAATCAGGTCCGAAGATGGCCTTCAGAAGATCGAGCTCGCGCAGGATTTCCGTACCGCCGATCATGGCGGCCGCCGCCAGCGCCACACCGATCTGCGAGCCCATTCCGCCGAGCACCACAACGGCGAGGATTGTCGCCGACTCGAGGAAGGTGAAACTGTCGGGATTCACGAAGCCCTGACGCACGGCGAAGAACGAACCCGCAAATCCGCCGAACATCGCCCCCAGCGCAAAGGCCGTGAGCTTTGTGCTCGTCGTGTTGATGCCGAGCGACCGGCAGGCGATTTCGTCTTCGCGCAGGGCTTCCCACGCGCGTCCGATCGGCAGCCGGCGCAGGCGTAGCGTCGCCACATTGGTCAGAAGCGCGAGACACAGGATCAGATAGAACAGGAAAATGTTGCGGTGGATCGGGCTGAATTCGAGTCCGAACGACGCCGCAAAACCATTGTCGGCGGCGGTGAACGGCAGGCCGAAAAAGGTGATGCGCGGAATGGACGACAGGCCCGCATTGCCGTTGGTCACGTCAGTCCAGTTGATCAGCACCAGACGAATGATTTCGCCGAATGCCAGCGTCACGATGGCCAGATAGTCGCCCCGCAAACGTAACACCGGGAAACCCAGAATGATGCCCCAGAAAGCCGCCAGAATGCCCGCCAGCGGCAGGCAAAGCCAGAACGAGAGTCCAAAATGTGTCGAGAGAAGCGCATATGCGTATGCGCCGACCGCATAAAAGGCGACGTAGCCCAGATCCAGCAGGCCCGCGAGACCGACGACGATATTGAGGCCCCAGCCGAGCATCACATAAATCAGGATCTGCACGCCGTAGTTGTTAATCCATTTCAGCGACCCGCCGGGCCCCAGCGTCCACAGCATGACGAGCGGAAAGGCGAACAGCGCCACAATTCCAATTGGACCAACTATCTTTCCCGCGAACGCGCGAGCCCTTTTCTGGAAATCATGAAATGGCGTGCCGGGCGCGCAGGGCGCCGCAATCAAGAGCCCGAAAAAGCCGGATGCGGCGATCAGCGTGAACAGCGCGATTTTCCCCCGCAGGGGCAGGTTGGAATTCGCAACGCCGGCCAGAATCCAGACCAGAACCAGCGTGCAGCCGGCGAACAGCGCCCATTTCAGAATGCGCCCCACATGGGGAATTTGCGCCGCCAGATGGCCAACGAAAACAATCCCCGCAGCCCAGAGCAGCAGCGGCCAGCGGTTGAGCAGAACCAACTGGTTGTTGAGATCGGGTTCGGCCCGCAAAGCCAGAATCGGAAATGCGAGACCCGCCGCCACGAGCGCAGCCCGGAAGGCTCCGCCAATGGCTTCCGCCGAGAAGAAGGCCGGCGCGGCGTCGGTTGGTTTCGCCCCCATGCGCTAGACTTTCTCGACTTCCGGCCTGCCGAGAATTCCCGACGGCATGAAGATCAGCACGATGGCGAGGATCGAGAAGGCGGCGACATCCTTGTAGTCGGTGGAGAAATAGGCGGACCAGAAGGTCTCGATCAACCCGATCAGCAATCCGCCCAGTACTGCGCCTGGCAGAGAGCCGATGCCGCCCAGCACCGCCGCCGTGAAGGCTTTTACGCCGGGCACAAAGCCGTCGTAAAAATTCACGACGCCATAATACATCATGTAGAGGACGCCCGCGACGGCGGCGAGCGCTGCGCCGATCACGAAGGTCAGCGCAATGGTTCGGTCCACGTCGATGCCCAAAAGCGCCGCCATCTTGCGGTCCTGCTCGCAGGCGCGCTGGGCGCGGCCCAATGGTGTCTTTTGCACCAACCACCAGAAGCCGACCAGCAGCAGAGCCGTCACCAGCATGATGAGGATCTGTTTGTAGGACAGCGTTACCCTGTAGGCGCCGTCTGTGACGGCGATGACATCGGTGAACATCGGCGGCACAGGTTTGTTGCGCGGGCCCTGCGCCACCTGCACGAAATTCGACAGAAGGATCGACATGCCGATGGCCGAGATCAGCGGTGCCAGTCGGAACGATCCGCGCAATGGCCTGTAGGCGATGCGTTCGATTACCCAGGCCCATAGCGCGGTCAGAATCATCGCTGCGACCAGTACGAGCACGAACGCCAGCGGCAGCGAGGCAATTCCGAGGATCTGGGTGACGGCCAAAAAGATCAACAGCGCTATGAAGGCAGAGACCATAAAGACGTCGCCATGGGCGAAGTTCACCATGCCGATGATGCCGAAGACCATTGTGTAACCGATGGCGATGAGGCCGTAGATCGACCCGAGCGTCAGCCCGTTGATCAGCTGCTGAAGGAAATTTTCCATGCGTTGCTCAGGGCCCTCGGGAGTTCATGGCATGGATGCTGACGGAGATTCATCGCTCCCCAAGCTAGCAAGCGATATGCCGGGGGGCAAACGCGCAGACTGAACCGGTGCGAGCAGGGCTATGGCCGGGCAGGCGGCGCATCAGCGGCGCTTGCCGGTTTTCTTGACGGGCTTCTTTGCAGGCTTTTTGGACGACTTCCTCGCCGCTTTCTTCGCTACAGCCTTCTTGGCTGGCTTTTTCGCGGCCGTCTTGCCGGTCGGCCTCCTGCCAGCTTTTTTACCAGCAGCCTTCTTTTTGCCTGCCGATTTGGAACTGCCGGCATTGGTGGACTTCTTGGGCTTTTTGGCTGCGGCTTTGGGCTTTGCGGCCTTCCGGGCCTTTTTGGCGGCAGCCTTTTTCGCCGGCTTGCGCTTTTTCGGGACTGGCGTCGCTGGCGGTTCGGGCGCCGGGGCAGGTTCTGGTGGTTCTGTGGAGACTATGGCCGGCGCTGGTTCCGGCGGTTTGGGCTTTGGTTTTTTGGCGGCAGGCTCTTTCGTCGTCAGGAAGCCTATGACCGCTTTGGCAAATTCGTCCGGGGCCTCGACGTTCGACAGATGCCCGGTTTCGAGCAGCAGGAATTTCGCGCCCGGAATGGCGTCTGCGATGGCGCGGCTGCGCTCGGGCGGGGTCGACTGATCGTGGCGTCCGCCGATCACCAGCACCGGGTTGACGATGGATCGGATGGTTTCACGCTGGTCCATGTCGCGCAGGGCGGCGCAACAGGCGGCGTAGCCATGGGCCGGCGTAGCGGCCAGCATGGCCTGAATGCGCGCAACGGCGGCGGGGTCGCGATCCTGAAATGCCTTTGGAAACCAGAGGTTCGCCACCATCGGGGCGATGGCCGCCATGCCGTTTTCGCGCGCCATCCGGATGCGCATGTTCCAATGGTCCGGCGGCGGCATCACGGCGGCCGTATTGGCCAGCACGGCGCGGCCGATCCGGTCCGGCGCATTGGCGAGCAGCCACTGGCCCACCATTCCACCCATGGACAGGCCGAGGAAATGAGCCTTTTCGACGCCCAGGGCGTCCAGAATGGCTAGCGCGTCGCGGCCAAGCCGCCAGATCGAATAGGGGCTGCGGGGCGCATCGCTCTGTCCATGACCGCGAGAATCATAACGGATGACCCGGAAATGCCGGCTCAGGGCAGGCATCAGGGCGTCCCAGAGATACAAATTCGTGCCCAGCGAATTGGAAATCAGCAAGGCCGGACTGGCCTCGCCGCCCTCAACGACGACGTTGAAGGATTCTTCGCCGACTCTTATGCGAGCCATACCGCATCTCCCGAATGCGTCGATGCCGGGCGTTCATTGCGCCTTTGATTGCGAATACGATGACCGCCCGCCATGCGCAACTGTTGTGAAGCTCATGCCTTACGTTTGGTCGCTTTGTCGCGGGGGCGTCATGCCAGCCCGGCAGAGACTTGCATCGGGTTGCGCCTGCTGCGAAGAGAGCAGGGATGATTTCGGCCGATTGCCGGGCGGCGGTCGGGCATTTGGGTGAGGACGACACATGGCGATGACGATGACGGGTGAGATCACCCTTCCGGCCAGCCGGCAGACGGTCTGGGACAAGCTCAACGATCCGGAAGTGCTGAAGGCCTGCATTCCGGGCTGTCAGTCGCTCGATCGCACAGGTGACAATGGCTATACGGCTGTGGTCAAGCTCAAGGTCGGCCCGGTCAGCGCCACCTTCAAGGGCAGTGTCGAACTGCAGGATCTCGATCCTCCGAACGGGTACAAGATTGCCGGTCAGGGCGAGGGCGGCGTGGCCGGTTTCGCCAAAGGCGGCGCCAAGGTTTCGCTGACCGACGCCGAGGGCGGCGGGACGGTTCTGCGCTACGATGTGGAAGCCAATGTGGGTGGTAAAATCGCCCAGCTCGGCGCGCGTCTCATCGACGGCGTCGCCAAAAAGAACGCCGATACGTTCTTCGCCAACTTCGTCAAGGAAGTGGGCGGCTAGCAAGTCCCGGCCGGTTCCGGCAACAGGTTCGACTTTCGTCGACGCCCCTTTGCTTGGTCGAGGAAAAAGGGCATATCTGGTTCGTCGCCGAAAACCGCTGACGCCTCTCGGGCGTATGCCGGTTCGGTTCAAGTTTCGTGGTCCGAATATTCGTGGTCAATGCCGTGGCGTCCTGCATTGCAAGGACAACGGCCTGTCTGGAGGAATGCCCATGCCCGTCGTTTCCATGACGGTAAACGGAAAGGCAGTGAGCGCCGATGTCGATTCGCGCACGCTGCTCGTCCAGTATCTTCGCGAAAACCTGCGCCTGACCGGAACTCATGTGGGCTGCGACACCAGCCAGTGCGGGGCCTGCGTGGTTCATGTGAACGGTGACGCCCTCAAGTCCTGCACGGCGCTCGCGGTTGCGCTGGAAGGCGCTGACGTCGTCACGATCGAGGGTCTTGCGAAGGACGGCAAACTGCATCCGATGCAGGAAGCCTTCCGGGAAAATCACGGCCTTCAGTGCGGCTTTTGCACCCCGGGCATGATCATGTCGGCGGTCGACATCGTGAACCGCAAGGGCAACAAGCTCGAAGAGAAGCTCATTCGTGAAGAGCTCGAAGGCAATATCTGCCGCTGCACGGGCTACCACAATATCGTGAAGGCTATTGCGGCCGGCGCGGAAGGCATGGCCGGCCAGTAGGCTGGCGGTCGAGCATTTGTCCGGCTGATCGAGCAGCCAGACAAAATGTATTTCGCTTCGGCGACTCAGGAGTCAGCGATGAGTGAGACCGGCATCGGCGCATCGGTTCGACGCAAGGAAGATTTCCGCTTCATCACCGGCAATGGCCATTACACCGACGACATCAATCGTCCGGGTCAGGCCCATGCGGTGTTCGTCCGCTCGCCCCACGCGCATGCGACGATCAAAAAGATCGATGTGGTCGCCGCGCTGAAGATGCCGGGCGTTCTGGCAATCTACACTGGCGACGATCTGGCGGCCGACAAGATTGGCGGCCTGATCTGCGGCTGGATGATCCACTCGAAGGATGGCTCGCCCATGAAGGCGGGCGCGCATCCGGCGCTGGCTCAGGGCAAGGTTCGCTATGTAGGCGATCATGTGGCGGTAGTGATCGCCGACACCTACGCTCAGGCGCGCGAAGCTGCCGAAAAGGTGGTCGTCGATTACGGCGTTCTGCCGGCGGTCGTCGACATGGAAGCAGCCGTAAAAAAGGGCGCGCCCGTCGTTCACGACGTGGCGTCCGACAATACGGTCTATAACTGGCATCTCGGCGACAAGGCCGCTACCGAAGCGGCTTTCGCCAAAGCAAAACACGTCACGAAACTCGATATCGTCAACAATCGCCTCGTGCCGAACGCCATGGAGCCGCGCGCGGCTGTGGGCGACTACGATTTCGGTTCGGACTGTTTCACGCTTTACACGACGAGCCAAAATCCACATGTGGCGCGGCTTGTTCTGTCGGCCTTCATTGGCATCGCGCCCGAACACAAGCTGCGCGTGATCGCGCCGGATGTGGGCGGTGGATTCGGTTCGAAGATTTTCATCTACGCGGAAGAAACCATTTGCGTCTGGGCGGCGAAGAAAGTCGGACGTCCGGTGAAGTGGACGGCGGATCGCACCGAGGCTTTCCTGTCCGACGCGCATGGCCGAGATCACATCACCCACGCCGAAATGGCGCTCGACGACAAGGGCAAGATCCTCGGCCTTCGGGTGAACACCAAGGCCAATCTGGGAGCCTATCTGTCGACCTTCTCGTCGTCGGTGCCGACCTATCTTTACGCGCCTCTGCTGTCGGGCCAGTACAATATCCCGGCGATCTATTGCGAGGTCGACGGCATCTACACGACGACAGCGCCGGTCGACGCCTATCGGGGCGCAGGTCGTCCCGAGGCGACCTTCGTGATCGAGCGTCTGATGGAAGTTGCAGCGCGCGAGACCGGTGTGGATCCCGCCCAGTTCCGTCGCAAGAATTTCGTCACCAGCTTCCCGCACCAGACGCCGGTGATCATGTGTTACGACGCCGGTAACTATAATGCCGCTCTCGAAAAAGCGCTGGAAATGGCCGACTACAAGAATGTCGGCAAGCGCAAGCGCGAATCGGCGAAGAAAGGCCTTCTGCGCGGCGTCGGAATCTCGGCCTATATCGAGGCGTGCGGCATTGCTCCCTCAGCGGCAGTCGGATCGCTCGGCGCGGGCGTTGGTCTGTGGGAATCGGCGGAAGTGCGGGTGAACCCGATCGGCACAGTGGAAGTGCTCACCGGTTCACATTCGCATGGTCAGGGTCACGAGACGACCTTTGCGCAGCTTGTTTCGTCCCGCCTCGGTATTTCCATCGACAATGTGTCCATCGTCCATGGCGACACCGACAAGGTGCAGATGGGCATGGGCACCTACGGGTCGCGCTCCGGCGCCGTCGGCATGTCTGCCATCGTCAAGGCGCTCGACAAGATCGAGGCGAAGGCCAAGAAGGTCGCTGCCTATGTGCTCGAAGCCTCCGACAAGGACATCGAGTTCAAGGACGGCAAGTTCAGCGTGAAGGGCACGGACAAGTCCATCGACTTCCCGTCGGTCGCTCTGCAGGCCTATATCGCGCACAAATTCTCCGGGCAGGAACTTGAACCGGGCCTGAAGGAAAGTGCCTTCTGGGATCCGACGAATTTCACGTTCCCGGCTGGCGTGCACATTTGCGAACTTGAGGTTGATCCGCAGACCGGCGTCACCCGCATCGATCGCTGGACGGCGGTGGACGATTTCGGCGAAGTCATCAATCCGATGATCGTCGAGGGCCAGGTGCACGGCGGCATCGCGCAGGGTATCGGTCAGGCCATGCACGAGGGCGCGATCTATAACAAGGACGGCCAGCTGCTGACGGCGAGCTACATGGATTACACCATGCCGCGCGCCGACGATGTCCCGTCCTATAATGTCGGCATGACGCAAACACGCTGTCCGTCCAATCCGCTCGGTATCAAGGGCTGCGGCGAGGCGGGCGCAATTGCGGCGCCGCCGGCTGTCATCAACGCGCTCACCGATGCGGTCGGACACGAGAATGTCGCGATGCCTGCAACGCCCATCGCGGTGTGGCGCGCCGCCCAGAAAGCCATCACGCGACAAGCCGCCGAATAATTTTCAGCCGGGACTTTTCGAAAGGTCCAGGGCGTCAGTTCAGAGGAGACGAGAATGTATCCGTTCACCTACCACCAGCCCGACAGCGCCCGCAAAGCAGCCAGCGTCGCCGGCAAGGCCGAAGATGCGAAGTTTCTGGCCGGCGGCATGACGCTTCTGCCGACCATGAAGCAGCGCCTTGCATCGCCCGCCAATCTGATCGATCTGGCCAAGTGCGACGACATGCGCGGCATCGAGATTAAAGGCCGCAGCGTCACCATCGGGGCGATGACCCGTCACGTGGATGTGGCGAATTCGAAGGAGCTTCAGGAAGCCATTCCGGCTCTAGCCGATCTCGCCGGCATGATCGGCGATCCGGCGGTGCGCAATCGCGGCACCATCGGCGGTTCGCTCGCCAACAACGATCCGGCGGCTGACTATCCGGCAGCGGCTTTGGCGCTGGGCGCGACCATTGTGACCAACAAGCGCAAGATCGAGGCTGAGGACTATTTCACCGGCCTGTTCGAAACCGCGCTGGAAGAAGGCGAAGTCATCACCAAGATCACCTTCCCGATTCCCGCCAAGGCCGGCTACGAGAAGTTCCGCAATCCGGCCTCGCGCTACGCGATTGTCGGCGTGTTTGTCGCCAAGAAGGGCTCGGAAGTTCGCGTCGCCGTCACCGGCGCTGGTTCGGGCGGCGTGTTCCGCGCCACCAAGATTGAGGCGGCGCTGACGGCGAAGTTCTCGTCCAAGTCGCTCGAGGGCGTGAAAATGCCGGCGGAAGGCCTGAATAGCGACATTCACGCGGACGCCGAATATCGCGCCCATCTCATCACCGTGATGGCCAAGCGCGCGACCGACAAGGCCAAGTAGGCCGCTGCGCATCAACCCTCATCCTGCGGAGCCCGCATCAGCGGCGTCTGGAGGGATGAGGGCGCGTCGTGAAATATTTGTGAGGCGTAGAGCACCCTACGAAGCACGACGCTTCGTGCTTCGAGACGCAGCCTTTGGCTGCTCCTCAGAATGAGGCTTCTGCACTGTCAGAAGCGCGATATAGGTGGAGTATGACGAGCGTATCCAGGGCAGGTCTGCCCGACTCCATCGATGCGACCCTGAAACTTCTGGAGAGCGCTGATTATGTCGGCGACCGTTCGCTGGCCACGGTGCTGTTCCTGTCGCTGCGCATGGGTCGTCCGCTGTTTCTCGAAGGCGAGGCCGGGGTCGGCAAGACCGAAATAGCCAAGGTGCTGGCGCAGACGCTGGGCCGCAAGCTCATCCGGCTACAATGTTTCGAGGGGCTCGACGTGTCGTCGGCCGTCTACGAATGGAATTACGCCGCGCAGATGATGGCGATCCGGCTTGCGGAAGTCTCGGGCGAAACTGATCGCGCGCGGCTGGAGAGCGATGTTTTTTCGGAGCGTTATCTGGTCAAGCGCGCGCTGCTGCAAGCTCTGGAGACGCGACCGGAGGGCCCGCCGGTTTTGCTGATCGACGAACTTGATCGCACCGACGAGGCCTTTGAGGCCTTTCTGCTCGAAGTGCTGTCGGACTTTCAGGTCACGGTGCCGGAACTCGGCACGATCAAGGCCGAATATCCGCCCATCGTGATTATCACCTCCAATCGCACGCGCGAGGTGCATGATGCGCTCAAGCGCCGCTGCCTGTATCACTGGGTCGATTATCCGAACGCTGAACGCGAGATGAAGATCGTCAAAACGCGCGTGCCGGGCGCGCCTGCGCGGCTGACGCAGGAGATCGTGGCTTTCGTGCAGGCCCTGCGTAAACAGGATTTGTTCAAGCAGCCAGGCGTGGCCGAAACGCTCGACTGGGCGACCGCCTTATCGGAGCTCGACGCGGTGGCGCTCGATCCGTCCATGGTGTCTGATACGCTTGGCGTGCTGCTGAAATATCAGGACGACATCGCCCGTATCGAGGGTTCGAAAGCGGCTGAAATTCTCTCCGATATCCGAGTGAGCTGAACGATGAGCGAAACTGCTGCCACCATTCTTTCCGGGCCGGCCCCGGGCCGCGAATGCGGCGCATGCAATCTTTGCTGCAAGCTCGTGGCGTTTCCTGATGTGCCGAAACCGGCCGGCAAATGGTGCCAGCATGTGGATCAGGGGCGCGGCTGCAAAATTCATTCGGAACGCCCCGAGACGTGCCGGGCGTTTCATTGCGAGTGGATGCTGAATGGCGGCCTCACGCCGGAATGGAAGCCGGATCGCGCCCGCTTCGTGATGGGAACCTATCCGGGCACCAATGCGCTGGCGATCATTCTCGATCCAGGCGCGCCGACCGCGTGGCGCAAGGAACCCTACTACGGCTTCATCAAGCAATGGGCGCGCACGGCGCTGGTGAATGGCTCATACGTGATGGTGATGAACGGATCGCGGGTGACGATCGTGCTGCCGACGGCAGACGCCGATCTTGGCGTGCTGGAGCCGGGCGACCAGATCAACATCTTTAACGACAAGGGCACGTTCAGCGCGGGCGTTCAGAAGTTCAATCGCCAGACTGCCGGTTGAGCATGAGCGAAGCGCGCGTCGATGATGGCGAAGGCGCGCTCGCGCAAAACATTGTCTACTTCGCGCGCGCTTTGCGCGACGCCGGGCTGCCGGTGGGGCCAGGCAGCGCCATTGACGCCGTACGGGCCGTCGAGGTCGCAGGCGTCGACAATCGCGAGGATTTTCGCGCCACGCTGCATTCGGTGTTTGTGAAGAAGCACGAACACACAATCATTTTCGATCAGGCGTTTCGCATCTTCTGGCGCAAGCGTGGCTTCATGGACAAGTTGCTGGCTATGCTGTCGCCTATTGCGGAGCCACAGAAGGCCGATCCGCAGAAGCCGCAGGCGGGCGCCACGCGCGTGGCCGAAGCTTTGTTCAAGAAGCCTGAAAAACAGCAAGTTGAAGCCGCCGTCGAACTTGATGCGCGCTTTACGATGTCGGCCAGCGAAGTGCTTCAGAAGAAGGACTTTGCCCAGATGACGGCGGAGGAAATTTCGCGCGCGCAGACCCAGATCGAAAAATTCGAGATGCGCGACGATGCCCGTAAAATCCGCCGCTATGTGGCGGATGCGCGTGGCGATCGCATTGATCCGCGCCGCTCGTTTCGTCGCTCGCTGCGGGCTGGAGGCGCAGGCATCGAGTTGGCGTTCAGATCGCCCGCCGAGCGGCATCCGCCCATCGTGGCGATCTGCGACATTTCGGGTTCGATGTCGGACTATACGCGGGTGTTCCTCCATTTTCTGCATGCGCTGACCGCGAAACGAAAGCGCGTGCATACATTTCTGTTCGGCACGCGTCTGTCGAACGTGACGCGGGCGCTGCGCCACAAGGACGTGGACGAGGCGCTGGCGCAATGTTCGTCCGGCGTCGAAGACTGGTCGGGCGGCACGCGCATCGCGTCGTCGCTGCATTTGTTCAACCAGCAATGGTCGCGGCGGGTGCTGGGGCAGGGCGCCATCGTGATCCTGTTCAGCGACGGGCTTGAACGCGATCCCGATGGCAATCTGGCGCGCGAGATGGAGCGGCTGAAAAAGTCCTGCCGTCGTCTCATCTGGCTCAATCCGCTCCTGCGTTACGACAGGTTCGAGGCGCGGGCGCTCGGCATCCGGGCCATGCTGCCGCATGTGCACGAATTTCGGCCTGTGCATAATCTGGCGTCGATCGAAGACCTGTGCCGGGCGCTGTCCGGCGCGGAGCCCGGAAAGGCGGTCGATCCGCGCGAATGGTTGCGGCGCGCCGCCTGAAGCGTGACGAAAGCTGCGCAACCGGTTAGCTTGGGCCAAATTCTGGGGGAATTCGACGTGCGGATCGGGATCAGTCTGGCGGTTTTGCTATTGGCGTCTGGATGCAGTCTGTTCGACCGCTCACCGGCCAAGAACGACATTTACGACGCCATCAAAAATCTGGAAGGTCAACCGTTCGGTGTCGACGGCGTGACCTGCAAATCTGCGGGCGAGGCCTACGATTGCCAGTTCGATGCGACCGTCATCACCGGCTATCAGACCACGGGCGTGGCCGACAGGCGGCCGGACTTCAAGCGCGTGCGCATGTCTGGTCGTTTCACCAAGACCGGCGAAAAGTGGTCGCAGGCGCAGGTCGCGGCGCTCAACGATCCGCCGACCACGAATTGACATGAAGGGCGCTGGCTGGCTGCGGATCACAATCGGATTTGGCTGCTGTCTGTTGATGGCAGCCTGCGGGCTTGTCGAAACGCCCCCGTCGCAGAACGATATTTACAACGCCATCAAGGCCATGCCCGAACAGCCCTTCAACATTGAGGGCGTCTCGTGCACGTCTGCGGGCGCAGACGCCTACGACTGCCAGTATTCCGCCTCCATCGTGGCGGGCTATGTACCTGGGTATGTCGGGGATCTTCGGCCGGACTACAAGATCGTGCAGATGAAGGGCCGTTTCAGTCGCGCTGGCCAGACATGGACCGTCGCGCAGGCTTCGATCATCGGCGGAATGTGACGGCTCGCGCGGTCGTGCTTTGAAATTCCGGTCGATAGCGCTATATTCTGCGAAACATTTCGCTCTGGAGAAAGCCATGCTTGCATCCGACGACGATATCCTTGCCCGCGCCGAGGAATGGCGGAAGGCGGGACGCGGGGTTGCCATTGCCACCGTGATCGAGACATGGGGATCGGCGCCCCGTCCGGTCGGCAGCCATCTGGTGATCGACGACGAGGGGCATTTTCTGGGCTCAGTCTCGGGCGGCTGCGTCGAGGGAGATGTGGTGACGACTGCTCTCGACGTGATCGGCGAAGGCAAGGCGCGCACCATCGAATTTGGCGTGGCTGATGAAACCGCCTGGCGCGTCGGCCTGTCGTGCGGCGGCCGTATCCGGGTTTATGTCGAGAAGGTGGACTGATGCGTCTCGAACATTTGCAGGAACTGAACAAGGCGCGGGCCGAGCGCCGCGCAGTCGTGCTGATCACCGATGTGGCTGACGGCTCGCAGCGTCTCGTGCGCGGCGAAAATATTGCGGGCGATGCGCTGTCCGAACAGCTTGATGCGGCGTTGCGCGCGGGCAAGAGCGCCACGGTCGAGCACGAGGGAAAGTCGTACTTTCTCACCGTGCAGGTTCCGCCGGTGCGGATCATCGTGATCGGCGCAGTGCATATTTCGCAGGCCATGGCTCCGATGGCGAAGCTCGCGGGATTCGATATGACGATCATCGACCCGCGCACGGCCTTCGCGACGCCGGATCGCTTTCCCGATGTAAAGCTGCTGGCCGAATGGCCCGATGTGGCGCTGCCGCCCTTGAAACCCGACCGTTACACGGCGATGGCTTTCTTCACACATGATCCGAAGATCGATGATCCGGGCCTGATTCAGGCTCTGCATGCCGAGTGTTTTTACATCGGCGCGCTCGGGTCGCGGAAAACGCACGCCAAGCGCGTCGAGCGTATGAAGGCGGCGGGTTTCAACGATGAGCAATTATCGCGCATTCGCGCGCCCATCGGTCTCGATATCGGCTCGGTGACGCCGTCCGAAATCGCCGTGTCTGTGCTGGGCGAAATCATTCTGGCCCTGCGCAAGAAGCCGTTGCGGGCGCCGAATGCCGCGCCTGCAGGGAGCAAGGCGGCGTGAAATTCGGATCGGTCCCGATTGATGAGAGTATAGGCGGCATTGTCGCTCATGCGGTGAAGCGCGACGGTCTCGTTCTGAAGAAAGGCGAGACGGTTGGGTCGGCGCATTTGGCGGCTCTGCGATCAGCCGGCGTATCGGCAATCGTGGTGGCGCAGCTTGAGGGCGGCGACATTGGCGAGGATGAAGCTGCAGGACGACTGGCGCGTGCGGCTTCCGGCGATCATGTTCGCGTCGAAAAGCCCTTCACGGGTCGATCCAATCTGTTCGCCGAATGCGCGGGCGTTCTGGTCGTGGACGGGAGCGCCATCGACGCTATCAATTCCATCGACGAACGTGTGACGGTTGCGACCTTGCCGAACTATCGCGCTGTTGTGCAGGGCGAAATGATCGGCACGGTGAAGATCATTCCTTTTGCGGCGCCGTCGAGCGTGCTCGAGCAGGCAATCGCCAGGGCGACAGCCTCCCGCATCCGCATCGCGCCGTTTCTGGCCTTGAAGGTGGGAGTCATTTCGACGCTTTTGCCGGGTCTCAAGACGTCTGTGGTCGACAAGACATTGCGGGTGATGGGCGAGCGACTTGAGCCTGCTGGAGCGACGATTGTCGCTGATGTGCGTGTGCCGCACGATCCGGATTCATTACGCAAGGCGATTGTGGATGTTGCTCCCGCTTCGGACATCGTCGTGGTGTTCGGCGCCTCCGCCATAACGGATCGGCGCGATGTGATTCCTGCTGCGGTCGAATCCGCTGGCGGGCGTATCGAGCAACTCGGCATGCCGGTTGATCCAGGCAATCTGCTGCTCATCGCAAGCCTTGATGGCAAGCCGTTGCTGGGGGCGCCGGGTTGCGCGCGTTCGCCGAAGGAAAACGGGTTCGACTGGGTCTTGCAGCGCTTGCTGGCGGGCATTCCGGTGACGGCGGCCGATATCCGCCGGATGGGCGTCGGCGGACTGCTGATGGAAATCGTTTCGCGCGGTCAGCCGCGCGAGGGCGGCGGAGACGGACATGAATGATTTCGGGCCGCGCATTGCCGCCATCATTCTGGCGGCCGGCAGTTCCAGCCGGTTTCGGGCAGAGACCGGCGCGTCTGTGCCGACGAAACTTGTGGCTGAGGTAGACGGCAAGCCCATCGTGCGCCATGTGGTCAATGCGGCGCTGAAGTCTCAGGCAGAAGCTTTTTTTGTTGTGACGGGACACGCGCGCGACGCCGTCGAGAACGCCCTGATCGGAACGCCGGTTCTGGTGCTCTACAATCCTGATTATGAGTCAGGCATGGCGTCATCGTTGCGTGTGGGCGTCGGGTCGCTCGGTCATGATATTCAGGGCGCGCTGATCCTGCTGGGCGACATGCCGCGCGTCACGCCGAAACTGCTTAATCTGTTGATCGATACACTGGCGGCTCACCCGCTCGCGCGCGCCATCGTGCCGGTCTATGCGGGCGAGCGGGGCAATCCGGTCCTGCTATCGCGGCTTATGTTTCCTGAAATCCCGAAGCTCACCGGCGATCAGGGCGCACGCAAATTGTTGAGCGGGGAGGGAATTGTCGAGGTGGCCGTGGACGATGCCTCGGTCACGCTCGATGTCGATACGCCGGCGGCGCTGGAGGAACTTCGGAAAGGCTGAGTTCAGCCCTTCTTGCGCGCATCAAGCGACCAGCCGGCTGCCCCATTGGCGACCAGCATCAGGAAACCGCCCGCGATCGCCACATTCTTCCAGAAATGAACCATCTGGTTCTGGTCGGCAAAGTCCCGATGAAAGATGATCGCAGAGACCAGCGTGAAGCCGGCCAGCAGGAAGGCGGTCGCGCGGGTTTGCCAGCCGGCCACGATGGCAAGGCCGCCCACGATTTCGAGCGCGATGGTTGGCGGAAGCAGGAGGGCCGGGAGGCCAGCCGAGGCCATGTAGCCCACGGTGCCGGCATAATCGGCGATCTTGCCGACGCCCGAGAACAGGAAGATCGCAGCCAGCAGGACGCGGCCGGCAAAGGCGGCGGGGTTGCGAATGGTTGCGGGGTTCATCTAGAGCTCCATGTCGTGTTTCTGTCAGGATGGACGCAACATGGCGTATCGATTTACGAAAAACATCTGCATTTTATGCGGGTCTTAATATGCAAAAATACAATCAGGCTGCGCAGGATAATCCGTTGGCCAGCATGGTTCTGATCTTGTCCGCCGGGACTGCTTCGCTGAAGTAGAAGCCTTGCATCTGTGTGCATCCGGTGGCGCGGACGAGCAGGTATTGCTCTTCTGTCTCGATGCCCTCGGCCACGACCGTGAGACCCAGTGCGCGCGACAATTGCGCGATGGCCTGGATGATGATGGCGCTCTCGCCGCTGCTCTCCAGCGTCTGCAGGAAGCACTCGTCGATCTTGATCCTGTCGAAAGCGAAACGGCGCAGATAGATCAGACTCATGTGGCCGGTGCCGAAGTCATCGAGTGCGAAACGGATGCCGTGCGAGCGCAGCTCGATCATGGTGTTTTCGGCGAGGTCCGGATCGTCCAGAATGGCGCTTTCGGTGATCTCGATTTCGACGCGACGCGGATCGACCTTCATCTCGCGCAATGTGCGCAGCGTGGTTGCCGCAAAGTCCGTCTGCCGGAACTGAACCGGGGATACATTGTAAGATACCGTCATGGTCGGCCAGGCTTCCATGTCGCGGCAGACGCGCCGCAGCACCCAGTCGCCGAGCTGCAGCGCCAGACCGCGATCTTCCGCCAGTCGCACAAAGCTCTCCGGCGGAATCATGCCCTTCAGCGGATGCGGCCAACGGGCCAGCGCCTCAAGGCCAACAATCTCGTTGCTTTCGATAGCCATGATCGGCTGATAAAAAATGTCGAGCTTGTTGTGGTCGATGGCCGTGCGCAGTTCGTCCTCGGCGGATTTTCTCACGCGCAGGTCTTCGCCCATCTGGTCTTCGAAGAAGCAGAAGCGGTTACGGCCGCCGTTCTTGGCGCGATAGAGCGCCAGATCCGCAAGGCGCATGAGTTCCGAGCCGTCGCTGGCATTGTGCGGAAACAACGTGATGCCGATGGAAACGCCCACATTGCCCTTCTGCGACCCCAGGTCGAAAGGCTCGCGAATGGCCTCGAGAATGCGGCGGGCGACCAGTTCGCAATGGTGGGGCGAACTGATTTCCGGCAATAGAACTGCAAATTCATCGCCGCCAAAGCGCGCCAGAATGTCGCCCTGACGCAAGACCGCCGCAATGCGCTTGGTAGCCAGAATGATCAGGCAGTCGCCCGCTTCGTGGCCGTGGGTATCGTTGATTTCCTTGAAGCGATCGAGATCGAGGAACAGAAGTCCAAGCTTGCCCGAATGGCGGCGCGCCCGGGCAAGTTCGGCTTCGAGCAACTGAGTAAACAGCAGCCGGTTGGGCATTCCGGTGAGCAGGTCATGGCCGGCCATTTTGGCGGCGAGCGCTTCATTGTCGGCCAGTCGCGAAGTCGTATGAACCGCAATCAGCCCCGCAAAGAGGGCTGCAAAACTCACTAGAAGCGATCCTATGTTGCCGAATGTCCGGTCGCCGGGGCGGTCCGGGCTCCATTCGACGAATGTCTCGTTCGGTCCAAAGGCGAATGGCGCCAGTCCGCGCCATTTGGATCCGGACGGCTGGTCGAGGATTTCGATGGACCCTACGCCCGCACTTTGGGAAACGCGGCCGCGAAAGTCCTCACCGGCCTCCTCAAGTGCTATGGCCACAAAGGGGTGCATATCCGGCTTCGCCGCGCCCGTAGACCCGACCGGCAATTCTATCGGCAATATCGTGATGGCGAACGGGCGGCCGAGGTTGCTGATAAATCCAGTGATCGATTGCTCGCGGCGGATGATGGCGTTCGCAGCAGAATACATGACCGGATCGCCATCGACCGGGCCGCGCAAAATATCGCCCGACCGGGCGCGCGCCTGAGCGAGGACGTCCTTCAGGGCAGCGGAAAAATGCGCAAAGTCTGAAGCGCCGCCAAAGGTCGCGATGGATGTGACCGGCTTGCCGCTCACCATATCGACGAGGAATACGTTGTTAAATTCGTGTCCGGCGTCCGGTCGAATGCCGGACTTGGGGAGTGCGCTGACCACAGCCAGGCCGGAGCGTTCGATCAGCCAGTCGGTCAGCTCGTCGGTCAGGTGATTCAATCGCTGATGGACCGCAGTTGTGATGCGGGCGGTGTCGCTTTCGACGACAGAAGCGTTATCGGTATCGCGCGACCAGGTCAGAATCAGGACCATTGTCATCAGGACGAGGGAGGTGAGCAGAGACAGCCGGGCGAGCCGCTTTGAATCAGCGACGTCGCCAAACCCCCCGAAGGATAACAGACGCATCCGGCACAACTTCCACGCGAACCTTCCGGCATATTAAGGCCGGAGAGTTAATACGCCGTTGGAGTCGCGCGTCAGATCAGCTTCAAACCGCGAAAACTTGAATGACCGTTGCGCCCAACGATGATGTGATCATGGAGTGTAATGCCCAAAGGTTTGGAAATACTGATGATTTCATGCGTCATTC
>CANJWR010000051.1 GCA_947478455.1 Beijerinckiaceae bacterium
CACTTCGCTAATCAACTCACGCACCACGCCGATCAGTTCGGCAGACGTCAAACGTTCCAGCGAATCAGGGTCGGGTGGAGCCATCCAAAGCTTGAATCATGTTTTCTCCACCGTGACTCCCCCGCCGCCCGGAAATTTGCCCCGGTTACTCATTCGGCAGGCTTTCGCCGTCACGCTTCGGGATTTTTTCCCGACAGCGGGCTACACCGGAAACAGGGCTTGGCAAATCGTGTGGCGCACCACCATATGATGTTGGCCCGGGCCTCAAAATCCGGCGCAACAGAGGGAGACTACATTGTCTGGACTTCGTAAGGCTCGCAACGTGTTCGCTCTTGCGCTCGCTGCCGCCATTGCATTCGCGCCCGCACTAGCCGAGGCCCGCGCCAATACGGGCGGATCTTCGGGCAGCCGCGGCTCGCGCACATTTTCCCAGCCTTCGGCCACCCCGACCGCGCCCAGCGCCGGCCAGCCCATGCAGCGCACTCAGGCGCAGCCCGGCCAGCCTGGCGCAGCCACGAACCGTCCCGCCACTCCGGCGGCGGCTCCGGCGGCTGGAGGCTTCTTCGGCTCGGCGCTCGGCAAGGGCCTGATGGGCGGCCTGCTCGGCGCAGGCCTTATGGGTCTGCTGATGGGCGGCGGCCTGACCGGTGGCCTCGGCTCGATCATGTCGATCCTCGGCCTCGTGCTGCAGATCGGCATCATCTTCCTGCTCGTTCGCCTCGCGATGAACTGGTTCGCCAGCCGTCGCCAGCAGCAGCCCGCTATGGCGGGCGCTGGCGCCCAGCGCAGCTCCTTCGGCGGCCTTCAGGGCGGCTCGGGACTTGGTGGTCTTGCGGGCGGCGCTGCCGCAGGCGGTCTTGCGGGCGGCGCAGCAGCGCCTCCGCCGGCTGGTCCGCTGGAAGTTCAGGGTGAGGACTATGCGGCGTTCGAGCGCCTGCTGGCCGATGTCCAGAACGCCTATGCGGAGGAAAACCTCACGCGTCTGCGCACGCTGACGACCGACGAAATGGCGACCTACTTCGCCGACGACATCGCCGAAATGGTCCGCAAGGGTCAGGCGAGCCGGATCTCGGGCGTGAAGCTCGTGCAGGGCGACCTGTCCGAAGCCTGGCGCGAGGCGGGAGAAGACTACGCGACTGTCGCGATGAAGTTCTCGATCGTCGACACGACCGTCGACCGCGTCACCGGCAAGATCATCTCCGGCGACACAAGCGAACCGGCGGAAGTGACCGAAATCTGGACGTTCGTGCGCCCGACCGGAACCAAGCCCCGCGACTGGAAGCTCTCGGCCATCCAGCAGGCGTAGCCTGACTTCGCCGAAACAACCGGTTGTTTTTGATTGAATACGAGCCCCGCTCCGGCCTCCGGAGCGGGGCTTTCGTTTGCGCTGCGCCGTTGCCGGAGCCCGGGCGAGCGCCTATGAGTCGTCCATCGCAATTCAGCCGGGAACTTTCAAATGAGCGCGTCGCCTTTCAAGTTCGTCGCCATGTCGGGCAGCCTGCGCAAGGGCTCCTACAATTCCGCCATCCTGCGCGCGGCGCAGAAACTTGCGCCTGCCGACGCGACCATTGAGATCGTCGAAATCGGCCACCTGCCCTTCTACAACGAGGATCTGCGCCCCGGCACAGGCTTTCCGGATGTGGTGCAGGCGTTCCGCGACAAGCTGGCCGCCGCGGACGCGATCCTGTTCGCCGTCCCGGAATATAATTATTCAGTCACGGCGGTTCTGAAGAACGCCATCGACTGGGCGTCGCGCGCGCCCAACCAACCCGTCGCTGGCAAGCCCTATGCGATGATCAGCGTCTCGGGCGGCACTCTGGGCGGATCGCGCGGTCAGTTGCAGCTTCGCCAGATCATGGTGTCCTGCGACTGTGTGGCGATCAACAATCCGCAGGTGTTCATCGGCGGCGCGAAAGACAAGTTCGACGCCGACCTGAACTACACCGACAAGACCGGGCAGGATCTGGTCCGGCAATTGCTCGAAAAGGCGGTCTCGCTCGGCCGCCAGCTGAAGAAATAGCCCTTAACCATCAATCGAACCTGAGCAGGAGTCGCGTTTCACGACGATCCGTTCTATGCTTAAAGAAGCGTTAAGTCGGAGATTGTTGTGGAAGACCAGAAACGCGACGCCCCCAGGCCCGCGCCCAACCTGACCGCCGCTATCCGGCGCGCCCGCGTCGAGGACGCCGAGCGGTCTGAAGTCGTTGCGGAATTGCGCGGCGCGGAACTGGCGCGCCTCGAAATGTTGCGCGACGCTATCGAGCCCATTCTGGCGCAGGTGCCACAGGGCGTCGATCTGTTCGATACCGGCATCGTGCCGGGCGAGCGGCCGCGACTGTTTATCGACATGATCGCCTTCGTCGAGATGGGCCATGATCGCCGCACCTACAGGTTCATTCAGGACACACGCCACGGGCGAGTGACGATTGCCGAGACCGAGCGGCAGGAGACGGCCATCGAGGCGATCACCGGCTATATCGCGCGACGTCTGGTCGAGCGCGAAAAGGCTTTGGCGTCGGACCGCACCATCGAGCAGGCCGCGCGCGCGTTGATCGAAAAAGATAACCGAATGCCGGTAATGACCCCGGCCAACGATGTGGAACCGGCCGCCGGCGCGCCTGTAGCGGTCGTTTCCGCCACGCCCGAAACGCCAGTCGAAAAACGCAGCTGGTTTGCGACAGCCTTCCTGTTCACGATCGAATTACTGGGCTCCATCGTGTTGTTCGTCATTGCTGCGGCGGGGTTCTATTTCGTCTTCAAGGCCCTGCAGATGTGGTGGATCGGCGGCTGAGTTTCAGCCGACCCGATCCAGACTGACGTCTCCCACGTGGCCAATCTCGCGCGAGCCAGATAGAAGGCCGCGAGACTGTCCGCTGATCGTCCAGCCCTTCTGCGACCGTGCAATTCTGTAAAGATGATAGACGGCGCGATGATGCGGCGTACCCGGCACAGCCGAGGCAGAGCCGACGCCCACCACAGGCACATTGCCATCAGGCCCGGTCATGTGGGCCACCATGGTGCGATGGTTATGGCCGTGCAAAATCAGATCAGCTCCGTGGCGCGCAATGACCGCTGCGAAATGGCGGGAGTCAGACAATCCTCGCCCTGGAGTGGCACCCTTGCGGTATGGCGGATGATGGATCAGCACGACGCGCATGAGCCCGCGCGCCTTGGCAGCGTCGAGCAGTTTGACGAATTCGGCGCGCTGCGCGTGACCTAATCGGCCCGAGGCGATGAACGGCGCAGTCGGAACGCCCGATGACAGGCCTATCACCGCAATATCGCCACGCACGCGCATGTAGGGATAGTGCGTGTGGCGATCGTCGTCGTCTGTCGTCCATGGCCGAAATGTTTCGGTGAGCCACGGCATCGAGCCTTTGACATAGGCGTCGTGATTGCCGGGCACGAAACTCACGTCATGCGGAGGGCCCAGTGTTTCCAGCCAGGCCTTTGCAATGGGAAACTCGGCCGGCAGGCCGAGATTCATGATGTCGCCGGTCATCACCACATGGTCGGGCTTGTGTGCGCGCATGTCGTCTACAAGCCGCGCCAGCACCTCCATGTCCTGCAATTGCGAGCGGCGCTGCCAGTTGAGGAAGCCCGTCAGGCGTTTGCCGACGAGTTCGCGCAAGGCGGGCTGCGGAAGCGGGCCGATGTGAGGATCGGAGAGATGGGCGAGGAGGAATGTCACCGCGTCGATGTCGCGCCCGAACGGCGCGGCGTCAAGCGCCGCCGATCAGAATACCTGCCGCCAGCACAATCACGCCGCCGAGCACGATCTGGAACACAGCCTGCAGGAAGGGCGTGTCCATGTAGCGGGTGCGAATCCAGGCGATCAGCCAGAGTTCGATGAACACCACCAGCCCCGCAATGGCGGTGGCGTACCAGAACGCGTTGGGCAGCGAATCCGGCACCAGATACGGGAGTGTGTGACCAAGGCCGCCCAGTGTGGTCATCAATCCGCAGATACCGCCGCGCAGCCAGGGCGAACCGCGCCCGGTGAGGGCACCGTCGTCCGAGAGCGCCTCCGCAAAGCCCATGCTGATGCCGGCGCCGATGGAGGCCGCCAGACCGACCAGAAAGGTCTGCCAGTTGCTATGGGTGGCGAAAGCTGCCGCGAACAGCGGCGCGAGAGTTGAAACCGAACCGTCCATCAGGCCCGCAAGGCCCGGCTGCACATATTGCAGCACGAACATGCGATGGCGGGTGGTGTCCTCCTCGCCGCGCGCCTCGTCGGTCAGGTGGGAGGCTTCGAGTTCGCCGGCGTGGCGCTCGTGGCCCTTCTCGATCTCCGACAGGTCCCCAAGTAACTTGCGTATGCCAACGTCCGTGGCGCGGTCGGCGGCCTTGGCGTAGAAGCGCGAGGCCTGAAATTCCATATGCTCGGCTTCGGCCCGGATGGTCTGGAGCGACAGGTTCTTGGTCAGCCAGATTGGGCGGCGCTTGAGAAAGCCCTTCACGTCGTCGCGGCGGATGGGCGGCAGAACCTTGCCGAAACGCTGCTCGTACATGGTCAGCAGCATGTGGCGGTGCTGGGTCTCCTCCTCGGCCATTTCCTCGAAGACTTTCGCCGAGGCCGGATAGCGGCCCGACAGATCTTCGGCGAAAGCGAGGTAGATCAGCGCGTCCTCTTCCTCGGACGAAATCGCGACCGCAAGGATCTCGCGTTCCGTGAGTTCGGCAAAGGATTTCATTCCGTGCTCCGGGCCTGACGCGCGTCGTTCATTAGAACTGTTCTAAGCTGGAGGGGCGGGTATTTCCACCCCTGCCGGCATGTATTTCCACCCCTGCACTTGTGAATCTTCGCCGCATCCATAGGGTTTTCGTCACAACACTTATGCTGGCGCGAGTCGTCAGCGCATCCGGAGCCTGCATGTCTATCCTCGCCTCCAGCCGCAGACTTTCCCGGAAGCTGATGCGGCAATTCTTTCACTTCACCTTCCTGTTGCAGCGGCCGATGACGCTGGGCGTGCGGGCCGTGGTGCTGGACCCGCAAAACCGGGTGTTTCTGGTGCGGCATGGCTATGTGCCGGGTTGGCATTTCCCCGGCGGCGGCGTCGATACGGGCGAAAGCTGCCTCGCCGCCATGGCGCGGGAACTGGCCGAGGAAGGCAATATCGAGGTTACGGGCCCGGCACAGCTTCACGGATTGCACTTCAATCGCGAGGCGTCCCGCCGGGATCATGTGGCTGTCTACGTGGTGCGCGAGTTCAAGGTCGGCGACAACCGTCCTGCAGACTGGGAAATTCAGGAGAGCGGGTTTTTCCCGGTCGATGCTCTGCCTGAAGGCGTGACGCGCGGCACCCGCGAACGGCTGGCAGAAATTCTGGTGGGCATCCCGCCCGCACCAGAGTGGTGAGGCATAACGCGCTTGCGCCATCGCTCTTGCGCCGCCTGCCCTGCGTGATAATGAAGCGCCCATGAGCCTCCGCCTGCGACGACGCCACCACTGATCTGCCGCGCCAGCGGCCCCGTGCGTTCGTTTTCCTTCCGGCGGAACCAATTTCCATGAACGATACACCCTCGCAGCCGCCCAGAGCGGTCGATTTGCCCGCGCTCACCATGCGGCCCCTCGCGCCCGGCGATTTTCCGGCAATCCTGAAACTCGACGAACGCGCCTTCGGGCCGGGACGTTTCACCAAGACTGCCTACCGGCTGCGCGAGGGCGTTTCGCCCGACATGAAGCTCTCTTGCGTTGCCACCATCGGCGGCATGCTGATCGGCTCCAACATAATGACGTCGATCCGCTGCGGCGCAACGCCCGCGTTGCTGCTCGGGCCACTGACGGTGGAGCCAGCCTTCCGGTCCCGCGGCATCGGCGAAGCGCTGGCGCAGAAATCGCTCGATGCGGCGCGCGCCTCCGGCCATCGGCTGGCGCTGCTGGTTGGGGACGAGCCCTATTACAAGCGACTTGGCTTCAGGCGCGTTCCGGCTGGCCGCCTGACCATGCCGGGTCCGGTCGATCCGGCGCGGCTACTCTATTGCGAGCTGGTCGAGGGCGCATTTGAAGGTGTGAGCGGCTCTGTCACCCGGGCGCTCTAGACGCTCAGGCCGCAAGACTTTGCGCACTAACGTGTCGATTGCAAGGAAAAGGCTGCTCAGTTTTTGAAACGAAAAAGGCCGCCCCAAAGGAGCGGCCTTCCGACCTGGACGAAAGCGATCATTCGCCGCCGTCGCCGTCCGACAGGTCTTCGCATGTGTAGCCGATATGGCAGGCCTTGTTGTCCTTGGTGCGGACGAAGGCCGGCGAATTGTCATGACCGCCACTCTTGAGGCAAGCTTCGCCGTCGTGAACATAAAGATCCCAGCGGTTAGCGCCGGTCTTGAGCACAACGCCTTCAGGCTTCGACTTTACGGCCGAAATTGCCGCCGCGCAGGTCATTCCAAGCGTGTCGTTAGAGGCCTGCGTAATGGCAGGCTTCGAAACTTTCGCCTTTGCGGCCGGCTTCGGGGTCTGGGCGATCGCCGACGTTGCAACAGCGAAGATTGCGACGCTCATCAGAAGTTTCTTCAGCATGTGTCACTCCTTAAACGAAGCCTCTTTGTGGGGGGGATAACCAGAAGCTCCTGTGATCTTTTATATTTTAGTTTTTGCTAATATAGATTGTTCTAAATCAAACCTTGTCGTTGCCCTTTCAAAATTTTCGCCCGCTTCCTCCGATAGATGTTGCGCGCGCCGCAAAGGACGCCCAAATGACGTTCGCGGTTCAAGTTCGGTCCCCAGAGACCCATCGCGTGAGGAGGAGTTCGTTGATGCACTTGCGTATGGCTGCACTTTGTTTGGCATTGGCGATTGGTCCGGCGTCGGTTGCGCCGCTGACCGCGCAGGACGGCGGCGCCGTCAAGGGCATGTGGCTCGCCACCGATTATCCCGCCCTGCAATTGCGCGCGGGCGAGGACGCCAGCCTGCCGCTGACCCTCTACAATTACGGCCTGCCGCCGCAGCGCACGACGCTCACCATCGCCGACAAGCCCGCCGGCTGGACGGCTGAGATCGTCGGCTCCAACAAGCCGGTGAACGCCGCCTTTGTGGATTACAACGGCAAGGCCAACCTCAACCTCAAACTGAACATTCCGGCCGACGCGAAGCCCGGCCCGTACAAGCTGACGCTGAACGCAGTCGGCGACGCGGCCAATTCCACATTGCAGATTGCGGTCGATCTTGCAGCGCCGCTGGCGGCGAAACTCACAGCCGCGCCGAAATTTCCGGTGCTGAAGGGCACGCCGAAATCAAACTTCGATTTCAACGTGACGGTGAAGAACGAATCCTCGTCAGACCTGCTTGTCAATCTCGCCACCGATGCGCCGCGCGGCTTTCAGGTGACCTTCAAGGAAGGCTACGGCACGCAGGAAATCACCAGCCTGCCGTTCAAGGCCGGCGACAGCAAGGAAGTGGCGGTTTCGATCAAACCCGCGCCGGGCGCATCCGCTGCGATCTATCCGATCAATGTGACCTTCAATGGCGACAAGGCGAACGCTTCCGCCAAACTCACCATGGATGTGAGCGGTCAACCGTCCATCACCCTCACCGGCCAGGGCGAGCGCCTCAGCGGCGAAGCCTATGCGGGCGAAGAACGCAGCGTGCAGCTCATCGTTCGCAACAACGGCACCGCGCCGGCGCGCGGCGTCGCGGTGTCGTCGTCGCCACCGACCGGCTGGAAGATCGACTTCCAGCCCAAGGAAATTCCTGAAATCGGCGCCGGCGAGGAAAAGCAGGTGACGGCGCTGCTGACGCCGCCCGCCAAGGCGATCAACGGCGATTACATGCTGACGATGCGCGCATCCGGCGACGGCATTTCCGAATCCGCCACCTATCGCGTCACGGTGATGACCTCGACGCTCTGGGGCGTTACCGGCATTGCGGTGATCGGCGCGGCTTTGCTGATCCTCGTCGGCGCTGTCGGGAGGTTTGGACGCAGATGAGCGGGCCCATCATCCATACGGAAGGGCTCACGAAGGCATATGGCAGCAAGATCGCGGTGGACCGGCTTGATTTCGATGTCGAGGCGGGCGAGGTGTTCGGGCTTCTGGGCCCGAACGGCGCAGGCAAGACCACCACGATCCTGATGCTGCTCGGCCTCACCGAGCCCACTTCCGGCACAGCCAGGGTAGCGGGTTTCGATCCGCTGCGGCAACCGCTCGAAGTGAAGCGCCGCGTCGGCTACATGCCCGATCAGGTCGGCTTCTATGACAATCTCAGCGGCATCGTGAACTTGCGCTACACGGCGCGGCTCGCAGGCCTCGACAGGCGCGAGGCCGACGAAGCTATCGCGAAATCGCTTGAGCGCGTCCACCTCTCCCACGCAGGCGCAAAGCCTGTCGGCACCTATTCACGCGGCATGCGGCAGCGTCTGGCGATTGCCGAAATCCTCATGAAGGGCGCAAGCATCGCGATCCTCGACGAGCCGACTGGCGGGCTTGACCCGCAATCGACGCGCGAGTTTCTCGAACTCATCCGCTCGCTGAAGAAAGACGGCATGACGATCCTGCTGTCGTCGCATCTGCTCGAACTCGTGCAATCTGTTTGCGACCGCGTGGCGCTTTTCAACAACGGCAAGATCGGCCTCACGGGCCGCGTCGAATCCCTGTTGCAGGATGTTCTCGGCGGCTCGCACTGGATTCGCGTCGAAGCCACAGGCGACAATCTGGAGGCCGCCGTTGCGCGCGTTCCGGGCGTCACGCGCGTGACGCGCGATGGCGCGGCGTTGCGCGTCGAGGCGACAGGCGATCTGCGCGCCGACATTGCGCGCGCGGTTGTTCATGCGGGCGGCAACCTGACGATGATCGCCGCCGGGCACGCCAGTCTCGAAGATGTCTACACACGTTATTTCGAGGGAGTTGCACATGCGGCGTGAAGGCTCTGCGCTCAGCGGCGCCGCCACCGTGATGGCGAAGGAACTTGCGGACAATCTCACCAGCACCCGCATGCGGCTGCTGGAACTGCTGATCTTCGTGACCGGCGCTGGCGCGGTTTACGCAACCATCGGCAGCGTGAAGGATCTGGCGGGGCTGGTCGGCGAGGATCAGTTCATTTTCCTGCGCATTTTCACCACCGCCAAGGAACCGCTGCCGTCCTTCGTGGCGTTTCTGGGCTTTTTGATTCCGATCGTGTCGATTGCGCTCGGCTTCGATTCCGTCAACAGCGAGTTCAACAATCGCACCATGAGCCGCATTCTGGCGCAGCCGATTTATCGCGATGCGCTGCTGTTCGGAAAGTTCATGTCGGGGCTGGTGACGCTGGCGGTCGTGCTGGCAGCGCTTTGGATCTTCGTGGTCGGGCTCGGCATTCTGATGCTGGGCCTGCCGCCCGGCACGAACGAAGTTGTGCGCGGCTTCGCGTTCCTGATCGCCGCCATCGCGTACGGGGCTGTGTGGCTCGCGATGGCCATGCTGTTCTCGATCGTCTTCCGCTCGTCGGCGACGGCGGCGCTGGCGTCTCTGGCGGTCTGGCTGCTGTTCGCGTTCTTCTGGCAGATGCTGGTGCCGCTGATCACGCTCGCGATTGCGCCGCCGGACATGTTCGATCCGATGTCGCAACTGGCGACAATCAATGTCGGGATGGGGATCGCGCGTTTTTCACCGAACACCTTGTTCGGCGAGGCCACGCAGGCATTTCTCAATCCCGAAACGCGCTCTCTCGGGCCTGTGCTGGCGTCGCAAATGCAAGGCGCTGATCGCGGCGCGCCTTTGCCGTTCGATCAGAGCCTGATGCTGGTCTGGCCGCAGATGACCGGGATGATCGCGTCGGTGATCGTGCTGTTCACCATCGCGTATATCGCGTTCCAGCGTCAGGAAGTGCGGGCGTAAAAATGTCAGCGTAAGGCTGATTCAAAAGTCCCTCCCCATTTCGGGGAGGGATTTGATGCCGACCTTAAATTCCCAGATCGAACAGCTTGATGGCGTTGTCGCGCACGAGTTTCTTGCGGCGCTCGGCGGACAGTCCGTGCAGGTGCTTTTCGACATTCGCGCGCGAGTGCGGGAAGCTCATGTTGAAGTGCGGATAGTCGCTCGACCACATGCAGTTGTTCTCGCCCCACCACGAGAACGAACGCGTGCCGGCGAAATCCTCAAGGAACGTGCAGTAGACGTGTTCGGCGAAAATCTCGCTGGGCAGGCGCTTGATCTTGAACGGATCGGTGCCGCGGAAGCGTTCGAAATAATAATCCCACTGCTGCAGCATGAAGGGCACGAAGCCGACTTCGCTTTCCGACAATAGCAGCTTCAGATTGGGATGACGGTCGAACGCGCCCGAGAAGATGAAGTCGAACAGCGTGTTGACGGTGTCGTCCGTCTTGCGGTTGACGGCGTTGCGCACGCGCTCGTTGCCCTTGGGGCGCGCGTGGAAATCCTTGGCGTAGGAATGGCCGGTCAGGATGTGGCAGACGACCGGCGCATTCGCCTCGGCGGCGGCGGCCCACAGGCGATCGTAATGATCCGACATGAAGGGAAGTTTCGGGTCCGGCACCTGCCAGACCATCACGCCCTTGAGGCCCATATCGAGCCCGCGATGCATTTCCTTGATGGCGCCGTCAATGTCGTAAACCGAGACGCAGGGAATGCCGAACAGACGTTTGGGGTCTTCCTTGCAATAATCAGCGAGCCAGTCGTTGTAGACCCGGAAGCCCTCGACCTGCGTCTCGATGTCGTCGAGACCGAACAGCGCCATGCCATTGTTGGGGAAAAGGACCTCTGCCTCAAGACCGTCGATGTCCATATCGCCCAGACGGTCCTTCGGATTGGTTGCGCCCGGAATCGGCAGACCAATCTTCACGGTCGGGATGTTCTTCGAAAGCCGCTCGGGCAGGTTCTTTTTCCACAGATCGCCGGGTTCGGCCACATGGGAGTCGGTCGAGATCAGAGCTGGCATGGCTGCGATGGTTGCGGCGTCCAGTTTCGGAAGGTCGCCAAGCGAGCGGGACTGCCATTCCTGCCATTGGGGTTTCTCGGCGATCGCGCCTGTCGACTCTGCCATGTTCCGCTCCCGTCTGGATGATCTGAAAAGACAAGACCACAGAAGCGAAGGCCCACTCAAGATGGGCCAATGTCGCAATGGGCGGGATTTGGACTAAGCAGCCTGCGTCATGCCGCCACACGCGGCTTGCGGCCTTCCCATAGCCAGCCGGCCAGAATGCCGCCGAGCAGCACGATCAGACCGATGAACCCGATGGCCAGTGGAGCAACTCCGATGCCGGTGACGACGCTGGCACCGGTGCGGCGGAAGGCGACATAATCCGAGCCGCCATAGAGCGGGCTGTCGCGCATGGTGACGAAGCGCGGGATATTGATGGCGTCGCCCGTACTGGTGATGCGGCGCACGGTGCCTCCGGTCGCTTCCGCAAGCGGACGCAACTTCTCGGTGGTCGAAACCACTTCCTGAAACTCGCGTGGATTTTCCGTCCCGACACTGACCAACGCCGAGAGCGTTCCGTCGCCGAGCTTGTAGAGGCCCAGTTCATCGACGGTGATCTTGCCGCGCGACAGGCCTGGCTGCGCCGGCGTCATGGCGACGATCTGCGCGACGCCTTTGGGCGACGTGATGGTGATCGGCGGAACCTCGTTCTTGAGGCTCTGACGCTCGATGCTGATCTCGCGACCGCGGGCGGTAGCGCGTAGCGCCTCTTCCTCAAGTTCGGGCTCTTTCATGAGCCAGTGAGCCGAGCGGCGCAGCAGGTCGAGATAGGGTCCACCATTGTCGTAATTGCGCGCCCAGAGCCATATCTGGTCGCTGAGCAGAAGCGCCACGCGACCCTTGTTCTCGCGCGACAGCAGAAGCAGGGGCGACTTGTCAGCGCCCGACATCACGGCCACGCCGCGCGCCTGTTCGGAGGCGACCTGCCGATACCATTCGCTCCAGTTCGGGGGAGAAACTTCGCTACCTGGCAAATCGCGCGTCACAGGATGTTTCGCGCCGTTCTCGGTGACTTCGGGGCGGAACGCGCGCTCAAGCACGCGACCTGTTGGCCTCGCTGGCGCAATGCCGCCGAGCGCGGAATAATAGAGGCCGTCGCGGCCCGAAAAGTCCGGCCCGACCGCCATCATCAGCGCGCCACCGTCCCGGACATAGCGAACGATGTTCTCAAAATAGACCGACGGCAGAATGGTCTGGTTCGAATAGCGGTCGAAGATGATCAGATCGAATTCGTTGATCTTGCGACCGAAGAGGTCAGCTGTCGGGAAGGCGATCAGCGAGAGTTCGTTGATCTGCGCGCCGTCTTGCCCCTGCTTTTCCGGCGGACGCAGAATGGTGAAGTGAACGAGGTCCACGTTGGCGTCGGCCTTGAGCAGGTTGCGCCAGGTGCGTTCGCCCGCATGCGGCTCACCTGAGACGAGCAGGACTTTCAACTTGTCGCGCACGCCGTCGATGGTCAGCACGGCCTTGTTGTTGATTCCGGTGAGCTCTTCCGGCAGGGCGGCGACTTCGAGTTCGATCACATTGGGGCCGCCGTGATCGATGCGCACCGGAATTCGCGTCGCTGTGCCGGCGCGCGTGCGGATCGTGCCGAGCGGATTGCCGTCGCGACGCACGGTGATGTTGACGGTCTCGCCCCGGTCGTTGGTGTCGAGCACGCGGGCCGTGATCGTCTGGTCCTTGCCTACAATACCGAAGCGCGGCGCCTCGATCAGTTCGATGCGGCGGTCACGCTCGCCCTCGCGGCCAGTGATGAAGGCGTGGAGAGGCGCGCGGAAGCCGAGGCCTTCGGCGGTCGCCGGAATGTCGTGCACGATGCCGTCGGTCACGATAATTGCGCCGCCGACACGATCCGGCGGCACATCAGCCAGCGCGGAATTCAGCGCGGCGAAAAGCTTGGTGCCGTCGCGTTCCGCATCTTCCTGACCTGCTTCAACGAAGCGCGGCTCGATATTGCCGATCTGCGCCAGATCCTTTTCGATCTGCGCGCGGGCGGCGTCGGTCTGCGCCTTGCGGTTGCCGATGTCCTGACTGGCGCTTCGATCAAGCACCACGGCCACGACGTCTTTCAACGGTTCGCGGTCTTCGCGCACCAGTGAGGGATCGACGAGCGAGAACAGAATCAGACCCATGCCGAGCGCACGCAGCCATGCGCCGCGACGACGCGCGTAAATGGCCAGTCCGACCACAATGATCGCGCCGACTGCAAGCGCGATCAGCAGCCAAGGCGGCAGAAGCGGAGAGATGGCGACGTTGAAATTGGTCATTTCACATCAGATCCAGTGTCGCGTCCCAACTCAATGCGCCAGACGTTCGAGCAGATCGCGCACATGCACCTGATCGGCCTTGTAGTTGCCGGTCAGAGTGTACATCACGAGATTGATGCCGGCCCGCAGCGCCATTTCGCGCTGGCGATTGCCGCCCGGAATCAGCGGGAACATGGCGTTGCCTGCGCGGTCCACCGCCCAGGCGGCGGCGAAATCGTTCGAGGTGATCACCACAGGCGACACGCTGTCGCCGGCGCGCGCGGGCCGTGTCGAAATATCGCCCTGCTCGGGCGGCAGGGCCTCAATCCAGGTCTGCCCGATGGTCGTGCGGCCGACGAAATTGTCGAGCAGATAATAGGTCTTGGTGACAACGTGATCGCGCGGGATCGGCTCCAGCTCGGGCACATCGACGCCGGCCAGCAATTGCCGCAGCCAGAGGGCTTCCGGCGTCGGCGGGCCGCCCGGGCGCGACAGCAGCGCGTCGCGCGTATCGAACACTATGGTGCCGCCCTGCTTCATGAAATTGCTGATGCGGTTGACGGCGTCGACGGTCGGCTGCGGACGGCCGGCGACTATCGGCCAGTAGAGCAGCGGATAGAAGACGAGTTCGTCGCGCGCCGGATCGACGCCGTTGGGCTCACCCGGATTGAGCGAGGTGCGGCGGCCCAGTTCGCGCGACAGGGCTTCGAGGCCGACGCGGCTTCCCTCGTCGACGGTCTTGTCACCCGTGATCACATAGGCGAGGCGCGTTTTCAGCGCGGCTTCCATGTCGCGCGGGCTCATCTGGGGCTTTGCGGGCGCGGTCTGCGGGGCGTTTTGCGCCTGCGCGGATTGCGGGACGAACTGCCCCATGCCGAACAGGATGCCGAGCGCCAGAACGGCGGCGGCGCCACGGGCGGCGCGGCGTCGGCCGAAGCCACCGGCAAGCCAGAGCGACGCCAGACCGTCGGCCAATAGCAACAGGAAAGCAGCCGTCACAATCGACGGACGAAGATCCACGGGTTCGGCGGGGCGAAGGGCCTGCATATCGAGCCTCAATCCATCGAAGTTTGCTGCTTCTAGTTTATCGGTCAGCGAGAGCGTGTTGACGGCGGTCATTGAATCTACCGGTCCGTAAAAGCCCGGCGGATGATCGGCAGTCGCTGCGCCCTCGAAATTCACCGGGATCGGCTTGGCGGTGACGGGCGGCGCGCCCAGCACGCCGAAGCCGTCGAGCGTGCGGGTCGGGCCGACGGTCTCGACTCGATTGGCGTCTGCAGCGGTCTGGTCCTGCACGCCAGCGCCGGATTCGCCCGCCATCGCCACAACGCGGCGAAGCATGTCGACGAACAGTCCTGACAGCGGCAGGTTCGACCAAGTGGTGTCAGCCGTCAGATGGAACAGCACGATCAGGCCCTTGCCGCGCCGCGCCGCCGTCACGAGCGGCGTGCCGTCTGCAAGTTGCGCCCATGTCCGAGAGGCAAGTCCCACTTCAGGTTCGGCCAGAACCTGACGGGTGACGCTGACTTCCTCCGAGACGCTGAGGCCGAAGAACGGACTTTCGCGCTCGAATGGCGCAAGCGGCTTCGGCTTGTCCCACGACAGTGAGCCGCCCAGAACGCGACCGCCGCGCCGCAACCGCACCGGCACCAGATCATCGGATGAGCCCGCAAGCCGCGTGCCGGCGAAACGCACCAGAACGCCGCCATTGTCGACGAATTTTGCAACCGCATCGTGCGCAGGGCCGGCGACGACACCGACATCGGCCAGCATCAGCACCGCCACCTGGTCGCCGAGGATCGACGAGACCGGATCGCGCACGCCGGGCCGGGGTTCGCGCACGTCCGCGAAGGGGCCGAGCGCCCGCGCCAGATAATAATTGGGCGCCAGCAGTGGCTGGGCAAGATCGGCGCTGGCGCCGGTCACAATGCCGACGCGGCGGCGCTTGTAGCGCGCATCCAGCAGCGTAACCGCGCCAGCCGAATGCTCATTGGCGATTTCGATACGGGCAATTTCGTTACGCAATTCAATCGGCAGATCAAACTTCGCCTTGATCTCGTTGCTGAGGCCGAATGCATAATTCGCTTCGCCGACAACGAGGCCTTTCAGATCGTAAGCGCGTAACTGGCCCTGCGGCGTACCAGCGGAATCGGCGCGCAGGACGCGGACTTCCAGTCCGCCGGCGGCGTTTTCAGCCCCGCCCAGCGCCAGCGCGCTTCGATTGCCGGTGACGATGCGCACGGGATTGTCGCCAGCCGCCTTCACGAGACCTTCGGCGAAGGCGCGCGCATTGCCGCCCGCGACGCCATCCGCGAACCAGACAATCTCGGTCGACTTGTTGGCAGCGAGGAACTTGTTGACCGATTGCAACGCCGCCAGCCGATCCGGCAGAAACGGCACAGGTTTGATGGCGCGCAGGCGATCCAGAGCACGCGAAGAATCCGACATGGCGACATCGCGCGCGCCTTCCGAAATCGCCATGAGGGCGCTCGGCCGGCCATCGCGAGTGGCCGATGTAATGCGCTCGTTGATGGCGATGACGCGCTGATCCCATTGCGGGGCGGCGGGCCAGCCATCGTCCAGAATCACCAGTAACGGACCACGTGCGCCGTCGCTCACTGGCAGCGGATTCCAGATCGGGCCGGCCATTGCGAAAATGATGAGCGCCGCGAGGCCAAGGCGCATGAGCAGCAGCCACCACGGCGTACGCGCCGGCGTTTCTTCCTTTGGCTTCAGATCGAGAATTAGCTTCAGCGGCGGAAAGGAAATCTGGCGCGGGCGCGGCGGCGTAATGCGCAGCAGATAGTAAAGCGCGGGCAGCAGCGCCAACGCTGACAGCACCATCGGGACCGAAAAGGCGAGTGGAAGTCCGAACATCAAACGGCTTCCCTGTATGAGCCCGACGACTGCCCGGCCTCGATCTGCATTCGCAACGCCAGCAGCGCCTCGGAGGCAGGACGATCCGTACGGTGTATGGCGAAACTCCATCCGCGCGACATGCACACAGAGCGAATTGAATCGCGATGGATAGCGAGACGCTTGATGTAATCGGCCTTGAAGCTTTCCGCCTCGCCGACGCGCAACGTGGCGTTACTGTCGACATCGAGAAATTCAGTATGGCCGGAGAACGGAAATGTCTCTTCGACCGGATCTGCGATCATCACCACATGACCCAACGCGCCTCGCGACGACATTGCGTGAATGGTTTCGGCGATCTTCGCTGGCTCGCTCAATAGATCACTGACAATGACGGCCTGCGTGCGTGGCGCGAGCGCAATCGCAGCCGGCAATTCGGCAGGCGCATAACCTGGCCGGATGGTTTCCTGAACCATGGACTCCGCCAGACGCTCGACAATATTGCGAGACGCCAGTGCACGCGTCAGGCCTGTCAGACCGACGCGCTCGCCGCCTCGCACGAGAAGATCGGCAGTCGCAAGACCGAGCGTCACGGCGCGATCGATTTTCGATTGCATCGCGAGCGTCGAGACATAAGCCATCGAGGGGGAACGGTCGATCCACAGCCATACTGTATGTGCGGCTTCCCACTCGCGTTCGCGCACATAGACCTTGTCGTCGCGGGCCGAACGACGCCAGTCGATGCGGCCTGTGTCCTCGCCCATCACGAAGGGGCGAAACTGCCAGAAGGTTTCGCCCACGCCGGCCCGGCGTCGACCATGAACGCCATACATGACTGTCGCCGCCACATCCTTTGCGGCGACGATCAGACTGGGCAGCCGGCGCGCAAGGTCCAGCGCGCCAAGTTCATGGCGACCGTCGGCGCGCAGTTCGTCTTCGTCGAGGAGACGGGCGTCGACCATGTTTTAGCGGAACCTCTCCGTCAGCCGCGCAATCACGCCCTGCAGGGTTTCGCCCTCGGCGCGGGCTGCGAATGTCAGCGCCATACGGTGTTTAAGGACCGGCGTCGCCAGAGCCACGACATCATCCAGTGACGGCGAAAGGCGGCCGTCGACCAGCGCGCGGGCGCGGGAGGCCAGCATCAGCGCCTGCGCGGCGCGCGGACCTGGACCCCATGCGATATGGCGGGTGATGGTGGCGTCGCCTTCGCCTGGACGAGCCGAGCGGACGATGTCGAGAATCGCTTCGACAATGCTTTCACCGACCGGCAGGCGGCGCACAAGGCGCTGCGTGGCCATGAGGTCATCAGCGGTCATCGCCTGTTTGGCGTGGCTGGTCGATTCGCCCGTGGTCTCGATCAGGATGCGGCGCTCGGCGTCGCGATCGGGATAAAGCACGTCGATCTGCATCAGGAAGCGGTCGAGCTGGGCTTCCGGCAGCGGATAGGTGCCCTCCTGCTCCAGCGGGTTCTGGGTTGCCAACACATGGAACGGACGCGGAAGATCGTGACGTTCTCCCGCGACAGTGACGTGATATTCCTGCATCGCCTGCAACAGTGCGGACTGTGTGCGCGGACTGGCGCGGTTGATTTCGTCGGCCATCAGCAGCTGCGCGAAAATCGGGCCGCGCACGAAGCGGAAGGCGC
Organism: Beijerinckiaceae bacterium; assembly: GCA_947478455.1. GTDB lineage: Bacteria > Pseudomonadota > Alphaproteobacteria > Rhizobiales > Beijerinckiaceae > Terripilifer. Next base: position 17,657 of record CANJWR010000051.1, read on the forward strand.
GCGAGCGATCAATCGCCTCTTCCATGATTTCGGAGCCGAGAATATCGGCGGGCATCAGGTCGGGCGTGAACTGCACGCGGCGGGCGTCAAGGCCCAGAACGGTGCCGAGCGTTTCAACCAGCTTCGTCTTGGCGAGACCCGGCACGCCGACCAGCAATCCGTGGCCGCCGGCGATGAGCGTGACGAGCGCTTCCTCGACCACCTGCTCCTGACCGAAGATGACCGTGCGGATCGCGGTGCGCGCGGCGGCGACCTTTTCCAGCGCTACTTCTGCATTGCGCATGATCGCTGCTTCGAGCGATGTCGCACTGGTGTCATGGTTGACGCTCATCGAACCTCCTCGCCTGACCCAAACCGGACCGGCTCCCCGTTTTTCGGGTAACCCGCTCCCGTAACGCCGAAAAGATCCCAGGCGATCTTCCTCGTCGGCGTCGATGACTTATTCTACAGTTTAGTGTGACCGGCGGCTTTGTCGATCCGGGGGCCTTCACATTTCCGAACATCCCCACCCTGAAAGACAAACTGGACCCGGATTATGGTGGAAAAGACGCAAACCAGCGGCGAAACGGGAAAATCCGGTCTCGACGGGCTCGGTCAGGTGGCCAAATTGGCCGGAGACGCCACAAAAAAAATGCGCGGACTACCCCCGGTGCACCTCTGGCATCCGCCTCATTGCGGCGAAATCGGCCTGAAGATCGCCCGCGACGGCACTTGGTTCCACCAGAACAGCCCGATTGGCCGCCCGGCTCTGGTCAAGCTTTTCTCGACTATCCTGCGCCGCGATCCCGACCGCTATGTGCTAGTGACGCCGGTGGAAATGATCGCCATCGAGGTGGAGGACGCGCCCTTTATGGCGGTGGAACTGGTGGTGGATGAGTCGCCCGCCGGACGCGTGCTCAAATTCCGGACAAATGTGGACGATTGGGTGATTGCCGATTCGGCCCATCCGCTGAGTTTCGAACCGGGCGAATCCGGCGGCCTGAAACCCTATTTCGAGGTGCGCGCCGGGTTGCGGGCGCTGGTGAAGCGCGCCCTGTTCTACGATCTCGTCGAGCTTGGCGAGACGCGCGACATCGGCGGGCAACTTATGTATGGAGTGGCTTCGGCGGGAGAATTTTTCGTCATGGCGCCCGCCGCTGACATCGAGGGTCTGGCTTGACGTCGCAGCCCGAAATCAACGTGTTTCCGGGGCAGCCGGACTTCAGCGCCAGCGAGTTCCGCCGGCGTGCGGAGGCGCGCCTGCATCGCCAGCAGCCTTTGTTTGATCCGACCGCCCTCCAACACAATGGCGACCATGCTCTGTGGAGCAGGCCACTTTCGACAGAGCGAATGGTCTCCGCCGCCGGCGCCGCTGTGCTGGTGCCGGTTGTGGCTCATGCGGACCGTCCTACCATCCTGCTCACGCAACGCTCCAGCAAGTTGCGCAATCATTCCGGCCAGATCGCCTTTCCGGGCGGGCGCATCGATGCGGACGAGACCGCCCTGCAAGCCGCCCTGCGCGAGGCCGAAGAGGAAATCGGACTTACAGCACGGCATATCGAGCCCATCGGTTTCATGGACTATTATTTCACCGGCACGGGCTATCGCATCGCGCCGGTGGTGGCGATCTTGACGCCACCGTTTAACCTCGCGATCAATCCGCACGAGGTTGACGAGGCATTCGAGGTTCCGCTGGATTTCCTCATGCAACCCGGCAATCACCAGCGCATCAACCGCAAGGAAGACGGTCGCTCGTTTCTGGCGATGCCGTTCGGCGAACGCTACATCTGGGGTGCGACGGCGGGAATGTTGCGCCATCTCTATGAAAGACTCTACGTGTGAGCGCCGCGCGCATCATCGACGGTCGGCTGGTCGGCGCAGATTTTCTGCAAGACCCGCGCGCGCAGAGGATCTTCGACGCCATCGACGGTAATGGTGAAGAAGCGCGCATCGTCGGCGGCGCCATCCGCAATGCGCTGATGGGACTGCCGGTGCACGAAGTGGATTTCTGCACCACGGCCCATCCTGACGAAATCATCCTGCGCGCGAAGTCCGCGAAACTTCGCACGATCCCGACCGGCATTGAGCACGGCACGGTGACAATTCTGGTCGAGGGCGAGACGTTCGAAGTCACGACCCTGCGGCACGATGTCGAGACCGATGGCCGCCGGGCGACAGTCCGCTTCGGCAGCAGTTTCGAGGAAGATGCTCTGCGACGTGACTTTACGATGAACGCCCTGTCGGTGGATCGCCACGGGGCCATTTACGACTATGTTGACGGTCTTGCGGACATCGACAAACGCCATGTGCGGTTCATCGGCGAGGCGCGCCAACGCATACGCGAAGACTATCTGCGCATTTTGCGATTCTTCCGATTTCATGCGGCCTTCGGCGAAGGCGCGATGAACCCGGAAGCCTTTGCGGCTGTGATTTCAGAACATGCGGGTCTTGAACGTCTGTCGCGCGAGCGCGTCCGGTCGGAACTGCTGAAGTTACTCGCCGCGAAGCGCTGCGCCGAAGTCATCGGCGATGTGGCGGATGCGGGCATTCTCGGGCCAATTCTTGCCGGCGTTGCGATTCCGGCACGTCTTGCGGCGCTTGTGCGAATTGAAATCGAAACAGGCGGCGCGGCAGACCCCATTCTGCGGCTCGCGGCGCTGGCTGTGCTGGTGGAGGAGGATGCTGATCGACTGCTCGATCATCTGCGCCTCTCCGTTGCAGAACGCGACAGACTGGCGAACGCCGCGAAGGCGCTTGCTGTTCTGCACGGTGCGCCTGCACTGGATGAAAAGGCCTTGCGGGTTTTTCACTATCGTCACGGACGGCAGGCCGCGATGGATGCCGTGCGTCTGGCGTGGTCGGATGGCCGCGCGGGACTTGCGGCTTCGCACTGGCGCGCAGTGCTAGCGTTCGTCACAAACGAGCCCGAGAAAAAGTTGCCCGTGCGCGGCGCCGATCTGATCGCGCGCGGCATACCTCCCGGGCCAGCCATCGGCAAGGCTCTGGCAGAGATCGAGCAGCGCTGGGTGGGGGCAGGCTTTCCGGTTGAAGACGGGGAGATCGAACTTTTAATTGGGGCGAGCTTAGCTTCTTCGACATAGTCAGGGTGGTCGCCCCGCGTTTCGAAGAGTGACCGGGAGCAATTCAAAACGATTCACGCCCCGGCCCGACTTCCGCTATAATGTAATTGTTGAGGGTCCGGAGTTGCGTATGGACAGCCAGCAGAGGCGACCGCGCGATATTGCGCAAAGACTTGGCGATCGAAGCCGCGCGCAATCGCGCGCTCGCGCGCAGGAAGCGAGCGCATGGCGGCGCGAGACATTCCGGTTGCCGCGCCTTGAGGCGCGCGCCAAGGCGCGGGAATGGTTCGACCGCTTTCCGAAAGCCGCCTATATGACGGAAATCGAGTTCTGGCGCGAACTACCTGATAACGAAATTGAATTCACGATCAGACGTCTGCCGACCGCAGATTGATCGTCGCGATTCTGATTTTCATTCGACAATATCGGGCGTGCGCCAGCCGATATGCTGGCCGCCGTCGACGGCAATCATCTGACCCGTCACGCTTTTCGCAGCCGCCAGATACGCCACCGCATCGGCGATTTCTTCCGGCGAAACCGAATGCCCCAATGGAATGCCGGCAACCTCTCTGGCAAAGGCGGCTTCGCCCTGCGGGCCATTAGGTAGCACCGGGCCCGGACCAACTCCGTTGACCCGGATGCGCGGCGCAAAACTCTGCGCCATCGTCTGCGTTGCGGTCCAGAGCGCAGCCTTGGTGAGCGTATAGGAATAAAATTGCGGATTGAGCCGCCAGACGCGCTGGTCCAGCAGATTCACGATGCAGCCCTGCGCATCGCCCGGCAAAGCTTGAGCAAAGGCAGCAGCAAGTTGCGCAGGCGCGCGGAGATTCACAGCCATCATGCGATCGAAAAAGCCGGGGTCGAATTTCGCAGCGGAATCCGCCTCGAATAGCGAGGCATTGTTGACCAGTAGACGCGGCGCGCCGAGCGCTTTCGTTACGGCAGGCACAAGATGCGCGACATCATCCTCACGCGCCAGATCGGCTGTGAATACTTGTGCGATGCCGCCCGTGCAGGCAATCTCGTCTGCAACTGATTGAGCTTCAGGCGCCGACCTTTCCCTGACGTGAAGCGCCAAACGATAGCCGTCCCGCGCCAGCCGCAAGGCAATCGCGCGCCCGATGCGCCGCGCCGCGCCGGTGACAAGCGCAACGCCCGGATCTGTCTGCGTAATTGAAACTGCGGTCACGCGGCGGCCTTCGACCCTTGAAATTCGGATCGGCATTTGACCATGTTCGGGCTCGAATGGCGATACAATCTGCGCTTCAAACTTCTGCGGGCTTTTCGACGTTTTCGCGCACGCGGCTGTCGACAGGCGTCGGCGGCAGATTCATGGCGCGCCGATAGGCTTCCTCGAACCAACCGATGCGCTCTTCATGGTGACCCAGCAGCGGCGGCTCTGCGATCTGGACCGCGATGGCCTGCTGCTGTTCGTTGACGACATTGTCCTCTCCCAGCACGCGCGTCATGTAGTACGAGGCGCCCAGAGCGACATATTCCGTATAGCGACGAAAGGACTTCGATTGCTTGTGGGCCTGAAATGGCGCCGGATAGTACCAGATGCGGATTTCCGACTTGTCCATCGCTACTGCGCGATATTGCATCAGCATGACGATCCAGCAGCCCGGCGCCTGAAACATCACGGCGGACAGGTTCGGGAAGAAATGGAAGATGCGGAAGCGGTGAGGATCGTAGGTTCCGTCGCGGCATTCGGCGACCATCTTGTCGAAAGCGTCGCGTTCCGCGCCGGGGAAATAGGCGCAGTGATCGCCGAAGCGGAAATAGGTCACGCCCGTCGTCAGATAGCCGTTCTTGCCGAAGGTCGAGGGATGCACGGCGACGAGATGATAGTCGTCCATGCTGATGTGCAGCGGCAATCGCCAGTTGGCCTTGACCTTGCGGGTCATGCGGCGCGGAGCCTTGTCGAGCGACGTGAAGGCCTTGAGGATCGGGAAGCCGTCGCCAAGGTATTCCTCGAGCGACTGGTTCGACTCCGGCGTCGCAAAACGTCCGAAAATCAGAATGCCGCAAGTGGCGATCTCGACCGGATTGAGCGTCGCGCCCAGTTCGCGCGGCGTCTTGTCGAAAAGTTCCGGGCAGCGCGGAATGCCGACCGCCCTGCCCTGCTTGTCATATTGCCAATGGTGGAACGCACAACGCATGACGCCGTTGCCCCGGTCGGCATTTCGCAGCGGGAAATGGCGATGAGCGCAGCGGTTCTCGAAAGCGCGGATCGTATCGCCGAGGCGCTGAACGAAGACCGAGCGGTCGCCGAGCGTCGAGCGAATCCAGTCATTGTCCTTCGGAATATCGGTAGTGAGGCCCAGAACGGTCCAGTATCGGGCGAGACGGTTTTGCTCGTGGCTGAAGGCGGCCGGATCAATGAACGCCCGCGCCCACGACCCCGTCATGGACGGCGTCGCGTCAGACGGGGTGGCTGCAGACATGGGACTGCCTCTTCCGGATCAAAATAACGGGCGCCGCCAGCGCGGTTAACGCCTGCGGACGACAGGCGCGCATTGGCTGAATGCGCCTGCTGCGCTCAACTCTTTGCGCTGCCCGGGAGAAATTGACAAGCACAGGTCGGTTGCGACACTTCCGCCGGGTTTCGGCCAGCGTAAAATGAAAAGGCCCGGTTACGGCAGTCACCGGACGGCGAATTCGACTGAATAGATATCGCTTTATCGAATAAATAATTCGTTTATCGATTTATTTACCATCATATTCGCCCACTAAAATCCGGATTAAAGCGCAAATTTCTACAAAAAAACTGTTTAACTTTTTATAAAGCACGAATAAATTTGCGCGTTCATACACCGTTATCGCTAACCGAATTGCCACAATTCATCCTTTATATTTGCCTGCACGTTCACCTCGAGCATCCGGCCCGACCGTTTGCTTTGACTAACGCGGACAGGTTTCATGAAGACGTTTCTTCGCACCGGCGTGACGCTCGCCGCTCTGGCGACAGCTCCGGCCTTCGCGGCCGATCTCGCCCGGCCCTATTCGCCCCCTTCGGCTCCTGCCTCCGACTTTTATTCACCAAATCCAGCCTCCACCTGGACCGGCTTCTATGTCGGCGTCATGGGCGGCTATGGCGTGGGCCGGTTCAATCGCGGTCAGGGCGGCCTGTTCGGGCAGGTGTCGGGCGGCGATTTCGGATTGAACGGCGGCTTCACATTCCAGTCCGGCAACGTCGTGGCTGGCATCGAGGGCGATTATCTCTGGGCCAATATCAGCAACTTCCGCTCGCAGCCCGGCCCGGTGATGACCAGCGCGCGGCTCGAAAGCGTCATGACTGCCCGTCTCAAGGCCGGCTATCTGTTCGACCGGCTGCTCGCCTATGCGACTGTCGGTTTCGCGGGCGGCAGCGTCAAGGCCTCGCTCTACGACGGATCTCTGCCGGTGCCGGCAGGCGGTCCGCTCTATTCGCACCAACGCTGGCGCAACGGCTATGCGGCCGGCCTCGGCCTCGAATACGCCATCACCAACAATGTCTCCGCCAAGGGCGAGTACATGTACATCAACCTGCGGTCGCGTAGCATTTTCAACGGCGCCTATGCGACCAACACCGGAATGGACCTGTCCCTGCTCCGCATAGGGTTGAACTACCGGTTTTGACCAGCGGCGAACTGTCCCGGCGACGCTATGGACAGACCCCGACCGCCTGTGCGAGTTCAACGCCCACTTCGACAAGAACAAGCGGGCGGCTGACATGACAATTCTGGTGGCGGGTGGCGGCATAGGCGGCCTGATCACGGCTCTCGAACTGCACCGAAAGGGCCTCGACGTCCGGGTGTTCGAAGCGGTTGAGGAAATCCGGCCGCTGGGCGTCGGCATCAATGTGCTGCCGCACGCCGTGCGGGTGCTGGCCGCTCACGGGCTGCTCGGCAAGCTGGCCGATACGGCGATCACCACTGCCGAACTCGCCTATTTCAACCGGCACGGTCAGGAAGTCTGGAAAGAGCCGCGTGGCGAGGCAGCCGGTTACAATTTTCCGCAATTCTCGATCCATCGCGGCGACCTGCAGATGATCCTGCTGGACGAGGCGGAAAAGGTGCTGGGCAAGGACCGCATCCGCAAGGGCCGCAAGCTCGTTCGGTTCGAGGAAACAGCGTCCGGCCGGGTGAAAGCGTTCTTCGTCGATCCGCGCGGCGAAAACCCCGAAACCATCGAGGCCGATCTGCTGATCGCGGCTGACGGCATCCATTCCGTGGCGCGCGCCCAGATGTACCCTAATGAAGGCCCGCCAATCTGGAATGGACGCGTGCTGTGGCGCGCGGTCAGCAAAAACCAGAAGCCCTACCTTACTGGCCGCACCATGATCATGGCCGGCTATCAGGACCAGAAATTCGTCTGCTATCCGATTTCCCGCGAAGCCGAAAAGAACGGCTTCTCGGACGTGAACTGGATCGCCGAATTGAGTTTCGATCCCTCCAAAGGCTGGAGGCGCGAAGACTACAACCGAACCGGCGTGCTGGCTGACTTTGCGCCGCGTTTCGCCTCCTGGAAGTTCGACTGGCTCGATGTGCCTGCCATGATCGAGGCGACCGAGCAGATCTGGGAATACCCCCTAGTCGACCGCAATCCAGTCGAGCGCTGGAGCTTCGGGCCCATGACGCTTCTGGGCGACGCCGCGCACCCGATGTATCCGATCGGCTCCAATGGCGCCTCGCAGGCCATTCTGGACGCAGAAGCACTGGCCAATTGCATTGAAAAGCTTGGCGAAACCCATGCGGCGCTGGCCGCCTACGACGCAGAGCGCCGCCCGCCAACGTCGGCCATCGTGCTGGCCAATCGCCAGAACGGCCCGGAGCAGGTGATGCAGATGGCTGAAGAACGCGCCCCTGATGGTTTCCGGCATGTCGAGGACGTGATTAGCCGGCAGGAGCTGGAGGACATCGCCAATCGCTACAAGCAGATTGCGGGCTTCACCAAACAGCACGTGAACAAGGGAGCCTGACCGGCTCCCACAAGGCGTCTGAAAATATGATTAGGTAAATCTTAACCATGACCCTTTCTGAAAGGCTCGTCGCTGTTTCATGTGGGTAGCGTGTCCAGCACCCCTCCGGCGATGAGGTAGACCATCAACTTGAGGTTGCGCTTGCTGCGATAGCCTTTTGCCTTGCGTTTGGCGGCCTGGACGTTTCCGTTGATGGCCTCCAGAAGTC
>CANJWR010000052.1 GCA_947478455.1 Beijerinckiaceae bacterium
CGGACTTCTGGAGGCCATCAACGGAAACGTCCAGGCCGCCAAACGCAAGGCAAAAGGCTATCGCAGCAAGCGCAACCTCAAGTTGATGGTCTACCTCATCGCCGGAGGGGTGCTGGACACGCTACCCACATGAAACAGCGACGAGCCGAGAAGCTACTGCCCATACGGTCCGGAAAAAATGGGTCGTTGATGTTTTGCAGGAGGATTGTCGCGGAGTCCGTAAAGCCAGTGGGGTCCACATAGGTGAACGTCAACCCGCAGACTTCGCTGATCATAGCGGTAATCTGTTGCGTGGCGGCCTTCTGGGCGTCCGTGAACTGAGTGGCGCCCACGCCTGCTAATGTCTTGCGAAATCCAATCGTGACATTTCCGGAGGTTCCCTCATTGGTTGTCCATTGTGCGCCGGTATCATTATTATCGAGAAGGTTTCGGGCCAGCTCGGCGCCGACATTGAGGCGCGTCCCTTCGTTCGCCGCCAGCAAGTAAGTTCCGACGAAGTCCCAATAACCTTGGGCATTGAGATAGTAGGTTGCGGTTTCCGGAGCCGTGAACCGGATGACCGAATTGCCATCTCCGAGACTGTCATCGTTCGATGCAACCGTGAGCGTGCCCCCCGACGCCCCGTCGAGCTTCTCAAGCGTCAGCAATGAGTCCGGCAATGAAGCGCTTCCGCCGGCGCCCAGCAGAGCAAAGACATATTGATGCCCCGCCGTCAGATCGATGCGATAGAAATCTGAATTGAACGCCACGCCGATCGCGCCTGCCGCAGTCTGGCCGACCAAAAGCGTGTAGGGGGTCGTTATACTGGCGGGGGCGTCTGTGGTCTCGATAACATTGGCCATAAAAGCATCCTCCGGATGAGCGCCGAATCGCTGGATGTTTTTTTCTCACGGCGGCGCGCTACTCGACCGCAAGACTGAAAATAGCTGACTGAACCGACAATATTTTTGGGGCAACCTGAGCCCTGACAAGACGTTAATCCGCATTTTGGCGCGAGTCTGCGCGAAAATCACCCGTCGCGCAAATGCGTGACCCTGCGGCGCAAGCCTTCATTGGGCCGAAAGACAAGTCACGCCAGCACGATCTGCACGCCGGTTGAGCGAAGCCGACGATGTCGGCGCGGCCGTCGTCCGCTGTATCGGCAACCCCGACTAAACGTCAAAGCGGTTCTCAAAACCATTCTCGACTACAGCTTCTCAAAAGTGTTTTATGAAGGTGAGTGGCGCTGAAGCCTTATCCAATAAGGTTTTCTCGCTCGTCCAGATCCCTTATTCTTGAGCGGGCTATTTCCATGAATCACACGGTCGCGGAGGTTCGCGATACCAATGACAGCGGACGCGACCGGCGGCCTTCAGGCCCGCTATTATCGTCCGCGATGCGCCATGAGCGGACATTGCCTCATTGCGAGAATAAAATCTGAGCGTTTGAAACAACTGGAATAAATCAGCAGCGCACGGTCTCCGTGCGCTGCTTTCTTTCGCTGCTACTTCAGCACGACCGCTTCGCCACTCAGCGGCGGCACGATGGGCGAAGGCTTGCGGTGTTTCGTCGCCTGCTCGTAGGCGTAGGCGAAGCCGAGCACCTTTGTATCCTCGTAAGGCTTGCCGAAGAACGTGATCGTCATCGGCAGGCCCTGTGTGCCATATCCCATTGGCACGACAATGGACGGAAAGCCGACCGAACTGTAGCCGCCCATGGTGGCGGGCACAGGCGCTTCGGATTTCACGAAGGTCGGATCTTCGATCTTGTAAGCCGGATTGCTGATCGGCTGCGCGAAGGTCGGCACATAGGGGAACACAAGCGCGTCGATGCCGTAGCGCTCGAAGACCGCCAGCTTCTCGGCGGTCCACTGCGGCATCAGCTTTTCAAGGAACTCCTTGTATTCCGGCGCCGAGGTTGATTTCGTCATAGACGTCTTCAGCAGACGCATCACGCTGTCTTCAACCGGCAGCGGGGACTTCATCACTTCCGTTTCATAGATGCGGATGAATTCCGCAACAGTCTTCGGCACCTTCGCGCTTGTGAATGTCGCCAGATATTTTTCCCAGTCTTCGCGGAAACGATAGTCCGACAAATCGCGCATCTTGCGAACGCCGCCGCGCAGATGGTTTTCGATGAAGTTTTCATCGAACTTGATGTCGACTGTCTCGCCGCCGAGCCTGCGAATGTCTTCGACAGCCTTCTCGGCCAGCGCGACAATTTCAGGATCGCCCGCAAACAGATCACGCGCAATGCCGAATTTCTTTCCCTTGATGGCGTTGGGATCCAGCGCCTTCGTGTAATCGATTCCATTCTTCGCGGATGGATCACGCTTTTCGACTTCTGCCCACACCTGAACGTTAAGCGGATCTTCGGCATCGCGCATCGCGACGACGTTGAGCATCAGGGCAAGGTCTGTCACTGTGCGCGCCATGGGGCCAGCGCTGTCGAAGTTCAGGTTTTTCGGCGCTATGCCGGAGCGTGGAATCAATCCCGTCGTGGGTCGCATGCCGACGATTCCGGTGTAGCTCGACGGGCCACGCACGGATGTGCTCGTGTCGGTGCCGATTGCCAGCACGGCGAAGTTGGCAGAAATCGCCGCGCCGGAGCCTGCGCTGGAGCCGCCGGTGTTGCGCTTCAGGTGAAACGGATTGATTGTCTGTCCAGTGACGGAGTTGTAGCTACCGCCTGCAAACTCGCCCATCGCGGCCTTGCCGAGAATGATTGCGCCCGCATCGCGCAATGCTTTTGTAATCGGAGCATCCTTGGGCGCAATCGCTTCTTTCATGATTGCGGAGCCGTTCGATGTCGGCATGTCAAACGTGTCGACATTATCCTTGAGCAGTACGGGAATTCCGTGAAGCGGTCCGCGCGGCCCCTTCTGGGCGCGCTCCTGGTCGAGGGCGGCAGCTTGTTCCTTCGCCTTGGGATTGACAGTGATGATAGAATTGATTTTCGGTCCAGCCTTGTCGTATGCAGCGATGCGATCAAGATAGAGCTGTACAACGGCAGCGCTGGTGATCGAGCCCGACGCGACTGCCTGCTGAATGTCGGCGATGGTCGCTTCTTCAAGTTTGAATATCTTGTCTGCGGCAATCGCTGTTGGTGACAAAATCGTTCCTCCCAGGAACATCAGGGCCAAGGCCCCTTTGTGCATTCGGTTCATTCGGCATTCTCCTGCTTTTTAGGCCGCGAGCAATGTCTCGACCTGTGCAGGCCTCACGCAAACCCCATGCCGACCTTAAGATATTTTCGGCTGGCAAAGCCTTTGCGGGATTTCGCATCTATCATAAACGGAGGTGCGCCAAATGCGTATGGAGATAGTCAGAGGTAGAGTTTTTGTCCTCGTGGCGGCAGTGCTTTGTGCTTCGCCATCATCTGCACAACAAAGCGGCACGAAGTTCGAAATCATCGAAGCCACAATCGGCTCGATTCAGACCGCAATCTCCAGCAAGGAGATCACCACCTTTGATGTGGTGAAGGCCTATTTGACCCGCATAAAGGCCTACAACGGCCGCTGGGTGAACGAACCGCAGGGCGTGCCGGGTCCCGTGTCGCCGATTCCCGGTGTGCGCAGCCTGAATGCGTTGATGCCCCTCAACCTCCGGCCCGCCACCCGCAAGGAATGGGGTTTCGACGACTGCAAGGCGCGCAGCATGACGGATGCTGCAGACAACAGCACAACTTTGCCGGACGCACTGGAACTTGCAGCCGAACAGGACAGGCAGTTTCAGGCGACCGGCAAGCTCGTCGGCCCTCTCCACGGCACGGTGACGAGCATCAAGGACATCATCGACACCCACGACATGCGCACCACGAGGGGCGCTGACGCCGATTACGCCAATGAAGGCCCTCCGGTGGACGCGACCTAAGCCCTGTTGAGTTCGAAAAGAAGGTGGGATTTGGACTGCGTCTGCTCCGGTAGACAAGCCCCGCCTATCCTTTGTGCATAGGGGGCAGCTTGTGAGTACACGAAGATTTACGCCCGAATTTAAAGAAGAGGCCGTCAAGCAGGTTAGGGATCGCGGCTATGGCGTGCCGGAAGTAGCGATCCGTCTGAGCGTCTCGGCGCAAAGTTTGTGTCGCTGGGTCAACTCCCGCATCCCCGACGAGTCCGAGCGCCAAACGAACTCCACCCATCGTGGGCGCGATAGGACTCTCTCTTGCCTTAGGTTGCGAATTACGCAACGATTGATCGAATTATTCGAATATCCAGAATGCAAAACCAAGAATATCGTTTCCAAATCCGACTGGCGCCAATGTCGACCAGGTGGAGTGAGCCGAGGCTGGAGGCTAGATTGATGATGAGATCGCTGGGCAAATTGGCGGGCGTCCTGCTGGGCATGGCTTGTGCGGGACTTTGTGCTCCTGCGCAGGCTGGCAAATCCGATGATACTTTGCGGGCAGCCCTGCAGATAGAAATCGCCAATCTGGACACCTACTACGACAGCGCGGGCTCAGTCGTCGTCATGACCCGCCATATCTGGGACGCCCTTTACTACATTGACCCGGAGACCAGCGAACTTCGCCCCGCGCTGGCCGAAGCACACAAGTTTATCGATGAATCCACCCTTGAGATCGACTTGCGAAAAGGCGTGAAGTTCCACGATGGTCATGAACTGACTGCCGACGATGTAGTCTACACGTTGAACTGGATCAGAAATCCCCAAAACAAGGTCAGAACGATCACTTCGACTGATTGGATAGGCCCCGTTGAAAAGCTCGACCAATACAAGGTCAGGATCAATATGGCCGAGCCAACGGCGCTGGCGCTCCGGTTTCTGAGCGTATTTCCCATCTATCCCGCCGGCACCTACGACAAGAATGGTGTAGCGGCGATGAACCTTAACCCCATCGGCACCGGCCCATATCGTGTCGCAACGATAGAAGCAGGCAAGAGATACGTGCTGAAGCGCTTCAATGAACACTACGCACAAAGTCCCAAGGGCCAGGCATCCATCGAAAATCTTATTGTGCGAATTGTTCCGGAAGCCGGAACGCAGATTGCAGAAATGATGAGCGGCGGACTCGACTGGATCTATATGGTGAGTTCGGACCAGGCCGAGCAACTGAAGCGCAACAAGAACCTGGCTGTCGAGAGCAAACCGACTTCCCGCATGATGTATATGGTTATGGATGCTGCAGGCCGCACGGGAGAAAACTCGCCGTTCAAGAAGCTGCTTGTGAGAAAGGCGGTCTCTCACGCGATCGACCGACAGGGGATTGTCTCGGCGCTCGTGCAGGGCGGAGCCAAGGTCCTGAACGCCTTCTGCTTTCCGCAGGATTTTGGTTGCCCCAGCGACGTGGTGAAATACAACTACGATCCAAAGCTGGCCAAAACCCTGCTGACTGAAGCCGGATACCCGAACGGGTTTTCCATCACGGTCTCGGCTTGGCGCGACAGATCATATGTCGAAGCCATCATGGGCAATCTGAATGCGGTTGGCATCAAGACCACGCTTAACTATTCAAACCTTACGCCTTTGCGCGAACGCTGGAACAAGGGTGAGCTTCCTCTCGTCTATGGTTCGATCGGATCGCAGGTCGACGATGTTGGAAACTTCACACCTGAGTTCTTCGGCAAGTCAGAACGAGACCTTGCACGTGACGATGAGGTTGCAGAGTGGCTGAGACTGGCCAATCGCTCGTCCGATGAAGCAGTTAGACGCGAATACGATTACAAGGCTCTCAGGAAAGTCGCATCGGAGGCTTACGCTCTGCCGCTCTTTTCGGACAACATGAATTTTGTGATGTCACAGAGCCTGAGCGTCGTTACAGACAGCGGCGGAGCGCCCCATTTCTACCGCGCCAAGTGGAAATAAGGCCCCCTGTTCGGCCATAAGAAAGGCTGGACCACATTGCGCATTCTTGTTGCGCGTCGAGCTCGCGGCACTGAAAGCTGGGAAGCGGAATGAAAGTCCTTTTCGAAGAAAACGCAGAAGCCATTATGGCGGATGGAACTATTCTGCGTTCCGATATCTTCCGGCCCGAGGCAGAGGGATCCTTTCCGGTCCTACTGAGCAGGACGCCGTACGACAAGCAACGACCAGGCTACCAGCGCATCGCGCGTTTCATGGCGCAGAACGGGTACATTTGTGTCCTTCAGGATATCCGTGGAACACATCGGTCCGACGGAGAGTATCACCTGGCGAGAAATGGACGTCAGTTCACAACCGACGCCGAAGATGGTTACGCATCCGTCGAGTGGGCAGCGGGTTTGCCCGGCTCGAACGGAAAGCTGTGCATTTGGGGACATTCGTATTCATCATGGTCAGCCTGGGTAGCGGCCCCCACGCAGCCTCCTCATCTCACCGCGCTTTTCGGCTCGGGAATGGCGGCAAAAATACTGAACAACACGAGGGGCATCTTTGAGACCGGGCGGAGGTTGCACTGGATGTATCAGCAGGCCGCTGACTCCCGACATCGCTCCGGAGGAGTGGCGATTTCCCGCACAGAAATCGATGCACGCTGGTATGACGTGGAACGCTATAAATGGGTCTGGTATCTCCCGCTGGGCGATATTCCGGATAGCGCATTCTCGTCTCTGACGCCTATGTTGAAGCAATATATGCAGATCCAGAACCTCGAGTCCTGGGCCTTTGATGAGGTGCATCCAGATGTCACTGTTCCGACCTGCTCGGTGACCGGATGGTATGATCGCATCATCGGCGCAATCGAGCAGTATGAGGGAATGGAACAAAATGGCCCGGTGGAATTGAGAGGGAAGCACCGTCTCATCATTGGTCCTTGGGGACACGGCATCGAGAAACTCAAGCGCAACCAGGGGCCAATGGACTTCGGGCCCGATGCAGATGCTCTTTATGAAGAACTGCTGCTCGACTGGTGCAACTTGCAACTGAAGGGTCAGCTGTCTCCAAACCCAGCACCGGTTCGCCTGTTCATCATGGGCGATAACCGCTGGCAAAACGAAAATGAGTGGCCGCTTGCGCGCACTCAGTACACAGAGTTCTATCTTCACAGCGGCGGACATGCGAATTCGGCTTTCGGCGATGGGAAACTGTCTCCAATCAAGCCCCTGGCGGAAAGCCCTGACAAATACGTCTATGATCCCAAAGATCCAGTGATGAGTCTCATGGGCAAAGATGTCCAGATGGAACCAAGATTCCAGGAGCCGCTGGACGAACGGCTGGACATTCTGGTCTTCCAGACAGACGGTTTGGCGGATGACCTTCTTGTTATTGGGCCGGTGACCTTGAAAATCTGGGTGTCAACCGATGCCCCGGACACTGACTTCACCGCCAAACTGATCGATGTCTTCCCGGACGGATCTGCAGTCAATGTGACTTACGGAATCATCCGCTGCGAAAATCGAAACGGATATGCTGAAAAAGCGGAACACATGAAGCCGGGACAGATCTATCCGCTTGAGATCGCCCTAAACCCGACTGGCATCGCCTTCAAGAAGGGCCACAGGATCAGGCTTGATATTTCAAGCAGCGATTTTCCCAACTTCGATCGAAACCACAATACAGGACGAAACTTCTGGTCGGATCCAGAGCTTCGTCCCGCGCACCAAACCGTATTCCACGACGAGACCTATCCCTCTCATCTGGTGCTTCCGATCATTCCGCGCTGACCGGCTGGGCCGATCTGGAATTACGAAAAGGCTTCTGAAAGGAAAATCCGTTGCCACATAATACGTTCCGTCCAGACCTGATGGGCAGCGCCGAGATTGATGCGTCCGGTCCTCTGACGTGCGGTGAGCTGAATACGATAACCCTCACCTATACCGCGGGCCATTTCGGAATCGATGATAGCGGCAGCATCAAGATCTCCTTCCGTTCGGCTTCCGATCAAACGCGCTTTCAGATGGAGAAGCCTCAGGCTATTGGCTACGTCAGCGTAAAAACGTCCAACGGCGCAGGCGTCAACACCTGGTACGAGAGCAATCGCAACATTCGCCCCTGGCACCATACGTTGTATATTCAATGCAAACGGTTTCTGGCCGAAGGCGACAAGATTATTGTTTGTTTCGGTGACAGAAGCCAGGGCGGGCCGGGCTATCGTACTCAAACCTTTGCGGAGAAGACGCTCGAGTTTCGTGTGCATATCGATGCGTTCGCAACTTATGATTACGTCGTCCTTCCCGAGGACAAGCAGCCGAAGATCGAGCTTGTTGCAGGTCCTCCTGCCTCCTTCTTCGCAATATTGCCAACGCTGCGAACTGTGGCGGATCAATTTTCGCTCGGGATCAAGGCTGAAGATCGTTGGGGCAATCCTACGGATCGGAACCCCACGACCCTGACTCTGCACTCTTCCCGTCCGGTAAAGGGTTTGCCGCCGACCGTGAACATGTCGGGGTCGGGTGGAGTTGTTCGGATTGAAGGACTCTCGGTGGACTCGCCGGGCGAACTGGCAGTCACCGTAAAGGATACTCATGGCGCGACTGTCGCTGTTTCAAATACGCTCGTGTCGGTCTCCAAATCGGAGTTTCGTCATTTCTGGTCCGATATGCATGGCCAGAGTGAGGAGACAATCGGCACGAACTCTGCGAGGGACTATTTCACATTCGCCCGCGACAAAGCTTTGGTCGACATATGCGGCCATCAGGGCAACGACTTTCAGGTTACCGATGCTTTTTGGCGTGAGTTGAACGAGACCACAGCTGCCTTTGAGCAACCGGGACGTTTTCTGGCACTCCCCGGCTATGAATGGTCCGGCAATACATCCGTCGGCGGCGATCACAACGTCTGGTATCGACAGGAAGGGCGACCCATCTATCGTTCCCACCGTGCGCTCGTGATGGAAGACAGCCAGCCCGAGAGTGACGCTCTCGACGCATCGAAGCTCTTCGAACGGCTTCAGGACGAGGACGCGCTCGTAGTCGCGCATGTTGGCGGGCGCTATGCGGATGTCGGATACGCGCATGACGCGAAACTCGAACCTTCGGTTGAGGTCCATTCCGCGTGGGGAACTTTCGAATGGATTTTCGAGGAAGCACTCACCGCGGGCTACCGCATCGGCATCGTGGGCGGATCGGATGATCACAAAGGCCGCCCCGGTGCGAGCTATCCGGGCGCGACCAAATTCGGTTCCTACGGTGGATTGACCTGCCATCTTCTACCTGAACTAAGCCGAGATGCGCTGTTCAGCGCTTTCCGCCAACGCAGGCATTACGCTACGACTGGTTGCCGCCCCTATATCGACTTCAGACTATCTGGTCTTGAAGGGGCGACAAGAGAATGGTCTTCGGACATCGTATCCACGAATGAAGCTCTAATTGGCGACATTATTCAATGCGAAGGATCAAGTGCACTTCTTTCCTTGCGAATTGCCGCGCATCGCGGGATCGAACGCGTTGACATTCGTGACGGTCTTCAAACACTTGAAGTGGTCAAGCCCTTGGCAGACAGGCGACGGCAGGGGAATAGGCTTCGCGTGCAGTGTGAGGGCGCAGAATATAAAGGACGTGGCCGTTTGGTGAATTGGGATGTGCAGGTGACGCTGAACGGCCCAGAGGTGCTTTCGGTCAATCCGATCAATTTCTGGAATCCTGATCGTAAGGTTCGACAAGAAGGAAGCAGCGTGTCGTGGTCGAACGCAACGACGGGAGGGGCGCACGCAGTCGACATCTGGCTCGACGACGCCAGTTCAGGCAGCTTGAACTTCTCCAGCGACGTGACCAGCTTCGAGCTCAATCTTTCTTCTTTGACGGATGAAGATTACGTCGTCTCGTGTGGTGGACTGAAAAAGGCCGTTCGCATTACGCGCTTGCCTGACGAGCCTCTTCCATCCAGCTTGGAACTGACCCGAACGATCACGTTCGATTCTACAACCGAGCGCCGCCTCTTCGCCCGGATCGTCTTTGAGGACGGCCACATGGCATGGACGAGTCCAATCTACGTCACAAAGATTGAACACCCTTGATCCAGCACCATCGAGAATGAAAGTAGTTCAACCTCAATGTCGAGCTCTGGACGCAGAAACGCGATGACCCTAGGCTTTGCGATTGATCATATCCAATTGGCAACGCTGCGATGAACCTCAAGTCCCTCCAGGTGTTCGTCAGCGTTCTGGAAGAGGGAACGCTCGTCAAAGCGGCGGCGAAGATGAATCTCAGTCAGTCGGCGGCAAGCCGACTGATCCAGATACTGGAGGACGAATATCAAACCAAACTGTTTTTTCGCGATAACAAGCGATTGACCGCAACTCGCGCCGGAGAGATGTTTTATCCGGAGGCACTGCGAATTCTATCCTCCGTAAAGGCCATTCCTGCACTATTCGATCAGATCAACTCCGAGGCAGTGGCGCCCTTACGTATCATTTGTCACCCGCGTCTCATCAACGGATTCATACTTCCCGCGATCATCAGTTTTATCAAGGATGCTCCAGGCGTGAAGTTGAAACTTGAGGTGCATCCGCGTCGCTATCTGGGACAGCGAATTCTCCATGACAGTTACGATATAGGCGTTTCCAATTTGCCGCTGCCGGTCGAGAATTTTGAGGTTCACGCGATTTCGAAATCCGAAATACAGGTCTTGCTCCCCAAGTCTCATCCTCTCGCCACGCGCGCATCTCTCAATGTCGACGATCTTCGCGAGGTGCCCTATATCGCACTGGACGAAACGACTTTGTTGAGGCAGCTCACAGACCTTGAATTGGCCAAGTCTGGTAGGTCCATTGCCACAGCTCATGAGGTGTCGAGCGCTTCCGTAGCGCTTGGCATCGTCAGGAGCGGCCTGGGCTTCATGCTGACTGACAGGCTGATGCTCGACCCTCAACTGTGTGAAGAAGTCGTGCTCGTTCCCTGGAAGCCCGTGACCTACATCCAGGTAGGATATTTTCTCAACAAGTTCGGCAAGCCTCACCCATTTCTCGATCTTTTCAAGCAGTGCCTTATCAACGCAAGTGTCGAAGTTTCATAATGTCTCCTTACACTGCATGGGATAGTTTCTGGCGTTCGGGAAATTCGCTCCGGTTCTGTCATGCTTCAGAATTATTCCGTTGCGTATTCAGGCAGGGATGGGTGAGGGCAAGTTCGACTTCTCAGGTTTTGATCCAAACACAATCATCGTACACATAGCCCAAAAGGGAAATACGTCGGGATGCTGAAGTTTCTGCTCCAACGAATCGTCCTCGCACTGGCTGTGGCTCTTTGTGTGTCGATGCTGACCTTCGGGCTACTGAGCGGGACAATTGATCCTGCGATTGCCATCGCGGGTGAGGATGCCACTGCGGAAAAGATACAGTCATTGAGAGTGGCTTTCGGGTACGATAAGCCTTTCTATGTTCAGTATGTAAATTGGCTAGTGAACGCCTTACAAGGTGACTTTGGAAAAAGTCCCTATTTCGGATTGGACGTTCGGGATCTCATTGCTGACCGAATGCCCGTGACTATAAAGCTTGGCGCGCTCGCAATCCTGTTCGCTATCGGCCTCGGGGTTCCCCTGGGGGTCGTTGCGGCAATCTATCCAAATACATGGATTGATCGCTTGGCATTATCGGTGGCCGTCCTGGGACAGGCGATTCCGAATTTTTGGTTCAGTCTTCTGCTGATCATCATATTGGCCGTGCAACTGGAGATATTCCCTGTCTCCGGGGCGACTTCAGCAAGCTCCTATGTCATGCCGATGATCGTCCTCGGCACCAACGGGATTCCTTCCATCATGCGGTTGACGCGTACAGGTATGCTCGACACCTTGTCAGCCGATTTCATCCGAACTGCCTGGGCAAAGGGCCTGCGACCACGACAGGTCTTTTTCAAACATGCCCTCCGCAATGCCTTGATTCCCGTCGTTTCGGTCAGTGC
This sequence comes from Beijerinckiaceae bacterium, assembly GCA_947478455.1. Taxonomy (GTDB): domain Bacteria; phylum Pseudomonadota; class Alphaproteobacteria; order Rhizobiales; family Beijerinckiaceae; genus Terripilifer. Next base: position 11,750 of record CANJWR010000052.1, read on the forward strand.
GATTCAGGCGGCGCATATGCTTGGAGGATCCATTGTCGTTGAATCGGTCTTCGCACTCCACGGCCTGGGAATGCTCGCGTATGAGTCGATCCTGCGCTCCGACATTCCCACCATGCAGGCGGTGATCCTGATTTTTTCAGGCTTCTTTATCATCTTCTCGGCGCTGTCCGACATCATAAACGCCTATCTTGATCCTCGGATAAGGGTGTCCTGACATGACAGACCAGACGGCTGGATCCAATCGAGGCGCTCCCCGCACATGGTGGGGTGTCTTCTCGCGAAGCAAGTTCCTGTCCCACCGCGGGGTAGTGTTCGGCGGAACGATGCTGGTCATTGTTCTCGCTGCTGCCTTGCTGGCGCCAGTGCTGGCGCCACATGATCCTTATCAGCAAGCGTTGCTCAACCGACTCAAACCACCATTCTGGATGGAGGGTGGCTCGTGGACGTACCCTCTGGGCACCGACCATCTGGGACGCGACTACTTGAGTCGTCTCATGTTTGGTGCACAAATTTCAATCCTGATTGGCCTTGCGACCGCGATCATCTCTGGCGTTCTGGGCACCAGTATGGGTCTGGCGGCGGGGTATTTCGGGGGCCGCGTCGATGCGGTCATCATGTTTATTGTGACCGTCAAACTTAGCATCCCGACAATTCTCGTGGCGCTGGCTGTTGTACAACTCGTCGGCGGATCGCTTCAGATTGTCATTTTGGTTCTAGGACTACTTTTGTGGCATCAGTTCGCAGTGGTCGCCCGCGCTGTGACCATGCAAATCCGGGATATGGACTACATCACCTCCGCCCGAATGGTTGGCTGTTCTTCGCTACGTATTCTGGCAACGGAAGTGCTTCCCAACGTGTTGAACCAGATCATCGTTGTGCTGACGCTGACAATGGCTTCAGCCATCGTTATCGAGGCCTCGCTGTCATTTCTTGGTGTCGGCGTCCAGCCACCATTGCCCTCGTGGGGCATCATGATCGCCGAAGGCAAGGAGCACATTTTCTTTCGCCCCTGGCTGGTGATGATTCCCGGTTTTGCGCTGCTCTTCCTGGTCTTATCGATCAACCTGCTGGGTGACGGGCTCCGCGATATCACGTCGCCACAAGGCAGGGGATAAACGACGATGGCGTCTTCCCCCTATGTGATAGTCGACGAACTGACGATCGACATCCGCACGGCCAATGGCGTTTTGCATGCGGTTTCGAATGTCAGTTTTGAGCTTCCGCAAGGAGAGGTTCTTTGTATCGTCGGCGAGTCGGGTTCTGGCAAATCCATGACCGCGCTTGGTCTGATGGGCCTCTTGCCGGGTATGGCGACGAGAAAGGCCAAGCGATTGGTGGTGGAGGGGCGAAACCTTTTGGCCATGAGTCCTCTGGAGAAGTCAGACTTTCTGGGAAATCGCATGGCGATGATTTTTCAGGAGCCGATGACATCGCTGAATCCATGCTTCACCATCGGCAATCAGATGGTGGAAACAATTCGGCGACATCGCAATATCAGTGCCCGTGATGCGCTGACTCAGGCTTCTAAATGGCTCGAGAAGGTCGGCATTCCGTCTTCCGCCGGACGACTGGATCAATACCCGCACCAGCTTTCCGGTGGGCTTCGTCAACGCGTCATGATCGCCATGATGCTAATGTGTGAACCGAAACTGATCATCGCGGACGAACCGACGACCGCCCTCGATGTGACTGTTCAGGCACAGATTCTACAACTCTTGTCGGCGTTGCAGCGAGAACTGGGGCTCACGATGATTTTCATCACCCATGATCTCGGTGTCGTATCCAGAATAGCCGATCGTGTTGCGGTGATGTATGCGGGACAGTTTGTAGAGTATGGGGCGACCCGGGAGGTGTTGAAGAGCGCTCAACATCCTTATACGCGCGGCTTGTTGAAATGTCTGCCAGTGCCGGGACGCTCCGCGCGGGGCGCCCATCTTGGCACGATCCCGGGCTCCGTCCCGTCGCTCACCGGAGATATGTCGGGGTGCGGATTTGCTAATCGTTGTGAATATGTGGCTCCCGACTGTCTGACCTCCACAGTACCGTTGGCCGACAGGGAAAATGAGCACCGGGTTCGTTGCCTGTTTCGTCCGGAAGAACTCATCAGTGGTCGCACCGCCGCCGGAGCAACGCCATGACAAGTTCGCGACCACTTTTGGAACTTCGAGATGTCTCGCGCGACTTTTATATCAAGACCGGCATTTTCAGCCCGAACAAAATCCTGCGCGCGGTGCGTAGCGTGTCGATGACGATTGAAAGGGGCGACGTCCTCGCGATAGTCGGCGAGTCCGGGTGCGGAAAGACGACTCTCGCGAGAATGTTGATGAATGTTCTTGAGCCGACGTCCGGAGAAATCCTCTACGACGGGCGGCCTGATAACGAGCGTCCTCCAGAGGAGCGTTCCCGTAAATTGCAGGCCATCTTCCAGGACCCATATTCGTCGCTGAATCCAAGAAAAACGATCAGCAGCATCATATCGCTACCGCTTCGGATCCATGGCGTCAGAGATTCTGCCTCGGTGCGTCGCGAGACCTTAAAGATCATGGACAAGGTGGGCCTGCCGGCCCGACTATACGACAACTATCCCAACCAACTTTCCGGCGGGCAGCGACAGCGCGTTGCAATCGCGAGGGCGCTGATTCTCAAGCCTGAAATTGTCATTTGCGATGAGCCAACTTCAGCGCTGGACGTTTCAGTGCAATCGCAAATTCTCAATCTCCTGATGGACATGCGGCAGGAGTTCAACCTCACGTACGTATTGATCAGTCACAATCTCGGCGTTGTTGAACATCTCGCAAACAAGGTGGCCGTCATGTATCTCGGCCGAATCGTCGAAATGGCCGATTGCGAGACGTTGTTTGCCGATCCCCTGCATCCGTACACCCAGGCCCTACTTGCCTCCATCATGACACCTGATCCAGATTTGGGAATCCCGGTGGTGGAGCTCGGCGTGGCGTTTCCGAGCGCGCTGAACCCGCCTGACGGTTGTGCCTTTCATCCACGTTGCAGCAAGAGAATACCAATATGTAATTTGAAGCAGCCTGACATAATTCTGGAAGGTGAAAGGAAGCTGGAGTGCCATCTTTTCGGCAATGGACAATGCGATGAAGGTACGCGATCCAAGTCGTCGTCTGTGTGAGGCCGGGATTTATCCACCAAACCGGAAGCAGTCCACGATTCAGTGATTGCGGCAGGGTCAATAGGGCTCGAATGCGCGTAACTCGGGGATAACCTTTTCGCCGAATAGACGGATCGAGCGCATCAAGTCGTCCTCCGGCAGATCGGCAAAATTGAATTCGCCCATGAAAGTGTTGAACACACCTTCGGACGCAGCCTTGTGCAGCTTTTCGGCGACGGTCTTTGGCGAGCCTATAAATACGAGATCGTTCTTCAACAGGTAGTCAGGGTTGAAGATATTGGCCATCATGACCGATGCGCCGCTTTCTCCCCGTTTGATAAAGGTAGACGCGTGTCGCTCAACGCGATCCGCGAACGTATCTCCCGGTGCGGCTGGAGGCAAAAAGCCCTCATAGGCTCGACTTGCGCGCAGAAGAGCGGTTTCCAGCGCCTTGTCGTCGCTCTCGTCGACATAGACAAGCGTGCAATAGGCGAGATCAGGCTTGGCCGGCCACCCGGCTGCGTTCCATTGCTGTAAAAACGTCCGGTACTTCGGGGCGGCCTCGGCACGCGGGTAAACCAGAAAATAGCCGCTGTTGATGCGGTTCTGTGCGCAGAACTCCAGCGTTGCAGGATCGCGGCTCATCATCCACAGAGGCGGATGCGGACGTTGAACGGGCTGAACTGAAATCTGCGCGCTGTCGGTGTGATGGTTGTCGCCGTGAAACGAAAACGGTTGCTTTTCGCCATAGGCGGCCCGCATGTAGCTGACGAATTCGAGCGTCGGAGACTTGCGGAATTCGTAGCCAAGGCCAAAGGGCCGAAAATAATCCGGCGTTATACCTGGCACGAGGCCGCATTCCATGCGGCCTCCCAGCATCTGGTCGACGATGGCTATTTCCTCGGCAAGGCGAAGCGGGTGATAGAGGGGAACCACGTAGCCCATGGGACCAAGTCTTATGCGCCTGGTGCGCGCGCCTGCCCCGACCGCATAGAGGGAGGGAGACGACATCCAGCTTTCATCGGGGCGGCAGTGATGCTCGACGCAAAATCCGTAATCGAAATCCAAATCGTCGCAGAGAGTCAGTTCACGCCACAATTGCTCGTAGCGCTGATGCGGCGTCATGCCGGGCTTTGACCAGATATGGCTGAAATGCGCAAACTTCACTCGACGGCCCCCCTATTCATGCACCAGTTTGCCACAACTGAGACTTGGTTCAAATGACGAGCGATGCCGATCACTTGTCTATAAATGGACACCACTTTGTTGCACAACTGAATCGCGCCACTCGCCATCCAACAACAACGCCTCAGCCTCATTCCGTGAGGTGATCCAGTTTGATGTTAGTGCATTGTCGGAAATTCAGTTGAGCTCCTTGGTCAAGGATTACCAGACATCTCATGATGGCGTTCAACGCTTGGACCATGCTGTCGACGCCAGCACGACTGCAAAGATGGGCCTGCCCCCAGAAGTACGTGCTCCTCTAGCCTGACCCCACGGGGTCAGGCCAGACTCCGTTGTATGAACTCTTTATCTTGGCTCTATTTGGAGGTTAAATTGTCCTCAGGCCATCGCGCGACAACGATTTCGATTCCAAACTGCCTGACATGACCTTCGTCCGCACGGTTGCCAATTGCTCGTCTTGCTTTGGGAGTTCAACGTGCAGCACGTTTTCCCAGATAAGCGGCCGCAATGCGTTCATCCTGCAATATGTCTTGCGGCGAACCCGTGACGACGATGCGGCCCAGGTCCATCACGATCGCATCAGTTGAGATGGCCAGAGCGCCGCGCACATTCTGCTCGACCATGATGATGGTTACACCTTGAGCGCGTATGCGTTGGATATTTTCCAGCACCAGAGACAGATTGATTGGTGAGAGTCCGATCGAAGGTTCGTCCAGAAGCAACAGTTTCGGCGAAATCATCAGCACCATCGCCATTTCCAGCAATTGCTGCTCACCGCCCGAAAGATTTCCGGCCAGCACGCTCATGCGCTGACGGAGAATGGGAAAGATTTCGGTCACACGTTCGATGGCGTCTTCCCGCTCCATCGCCCGCAGGCTGTACCCGCCAAGGCGGAGGTTTTCGCGCACACTCATCAACGGAAAGTTACAGCGACCCTGCGGGACGAACGCCAGCCCGAGGCGAAACCGGGCGACCGACGCGAGCGTTTCTATATTGCGTCCATTGAAATCGATCGTCCCGGAAAACTTGCGGTTGAGCCCGTAGATTGCTTTCAGAAGTGTCGATTTTCCCGCTCCGTTTGATCCCACAATTGTGGTGATAGTTCCCGACTGGACATCAAGATTGATGTCGTAGGTGATCGGCTCGTCGCCATAGCCTGCCGACAAATCGCGCACTGACAGAAGCGGCGGGCTCACGAGGTCGGTCTCATATGATCGGGACCCAGATAGGCCTCGAGCACGTTTTTATCGGCCTGAATTTCATCAACGGTGCCGCTTGCCAGCAACTGGCCGTTGGCCAGAACGATGATGCGGTCGCACAGGCGCATCACCAGATCCATATTATGCTCACACAGTAAAATTGTGACGCCGCTTGCGTTCAGTTTTCGGATGGCGTCTTCGACCCGCAGAATCATGGTTGGATTTATGCCCGCGACGGGCTCATCAAGGATCACGAGACGCGGTTTGCTCATCATCGTAGAGGCGATCGATAACAACTTGCGCTGTCCATAGGACAGGACGCTGGAAGGCGCCTCCGCGTAGGCTGAAAGCCCGATCAACTCCAGTAGTTCAAGGCCGTGCTGCCGCGCGGCTTCGTCTGCTGCGCTCGCTCGGAGCGAACCGAGGAATGCAGACCATAGGCCGACGCCTTCTTTTGCGACTACGGCCATGCGCAAGTTCTCCAGAACCGACATAGATTCGTAGCATCTTACATTCTGAAATGTGCGCACCAGACCTGCAGCCGAATGCTGGTGTGCGGATGTGCCGGTGAGCACGCGTCCGTCGACGCGCCACTCGCCGCAGTCAGCCGACGTGAAGCCACTAATGCAATCAATCGTGGTGCTCTTGCCAGAACCGTTCGGCCCTATGAGGCCGGTGATGGAACCGCGCATGACGTCAAATGATACGCCATCGACCGCCTTCACGCCGCGATAGTGCTTGGAAAGATTACGCACCGACAAGCAGATATCGCTCATCAGGACACCTGCCCACGGCCCGCCGCGAGCCGCTTATGCCAGAAATCTGTTCCACGCTTTTCCAAAAGGCCTGCGATGCCTTTTGGAAAGACCAGCATCGCCGCAATGAGTAAAAGCCCGTATAGTACGAGTCGGAGATCCGTCGAAAAGCGTAGCAGTTCAGGCAAAATCGAGAAGACGAGACTGGAGACCAGCACGCTCCAGAAATGTCCCGGACCACCGATCACCACCATGATCAGCATGGTTTCCGTGTAGTAGAAATCGAGGATCGACGGATCTACAATCGTGAGATTGAAAACCATCAGCGCGCCGCAAAGACCGGTGACGAAGGCGGATAAGCCTACGGAGAGCAGCTTATAGCGCAGCGGGTCGATGCCTTGTGAAATGGCCAAAGGTTCATTTTCACGAATGCTGACAAAGATGCGGCCGATCCGCGAATGGATAATCCGATGAAGGAACGCGATCGCCCCAACCGCAAAAATGAGCGAGAGGCCATAGAACCGATACGGATTATTGATGACTATATCGAGTGATCCAAGGTGAATTTCGGGCGCAGGAAGACCGGGAATTCCCATGGATCCCCGCGTCAGCGACACCCAGTCCCGCGCCACAATGGTGCAGAGAAGCGCCGCCGCCAAAGTCGCAATGCCGAAGGAGTGGCGTGACAATCTCAACGAACTGAAGGCCACCACAAGTCCAGCGATTGCCGCCAGCAAACCGCCGACAGGCGCGGCGACCCAGAAGCTCCAGCCCAGTCGCGTAACCAGAATGGCGGCCGTGTAACCTCCAATGCCCAGAAACGCCACCTGCGCAAAGCACAGCAGGCCCGTGTATCCATAGACAAGATTGAAGGCCATCGCCATCGTGGCGAACAGGCAGGCGGAAACACCGAGCGTTTGCACATAAACATTGGCAGACAGCAATGGCGCCAACGCCAGCGCGGCGAGCGCAAGCGCCAGAAGCGACCGCAGAATGGGCTGTATCGAATGGATCGTCCACCCGGCGCTCGCAGTCACAGGCGCACACCCCGACCGAAAAGACCCTCCGGTCGCATCAGAAGCACCAACAACATGGTGGCGAAGGTGATCGCATCGGCGATAACGAGAGACGCCAGCGCGCCAACGAAACTTTCGACCATGCCAACGAGCAGCGCAGCCAGCGCGGCGCCCTGAAAGTTTCCGAGGCCGCCGATGATGACAATCGCAAAGGCCTTGAACACGAAAGCAAAGCCCATCGTGGGGTGAACAGAATAGACCGGGGCGAGCGCCGCGCCTGCCAGACCTGCGAATGCGATGCCTGCTGCTACCGCGATGCGCGAAACTCGTTTGGGGTCTATCCCGACCATAAGTGCTGCTTCGCGATTCTGAGACACGCCCCGGATCGCGCGCCCTGTCTGGGTCGCTTGCAGCGCCCACCATGTCAGCGCAAACGCAATTACCGAAAGAACGGCTGCAAACAGTCGTGTCAGCGGAAGCGTGACGCCCGCAAATTCCCAGATTTTGAAACTGTACTCGGTGCGGGTAAGACGCGGAGTCGTAGAGAACAGAAAGATCGCGCCATTCTGCAGCACCATGGAAAGGCCAAGGGTCGCCAGCACGCCGCGCTCGACGTTCGATCCTTCAAAGCGCTGGAGCAAAATGTCGTAAAGCAAAGCGCCGATTGCGCCCGCCGCTAAAACCACAACGACTACTGTGACCCAGTAAGACATGCCAAGGGTGCCGGCGACAAAATAGGCCAGCATCGCGCCCAGCATGTAGAACTCGCCGTGGGCGAAATTCACTATATTGAGAATGCCGAAAACGAGCGACAGGCCGGATGCCACAAGTGCGTAGATCAGGCCGATCGTCAGTCCGTTGACGAGAAGCTGCAGGGCGAATTCGGCGTCCATGACAGCTTCCCGTTCGGATTTGATTACGCGTCAGGTCTTGCTGAGACCGACGACTTTGGCTTTGCCGCCTTCGATCTGGAAAATGACCGCAAAGGTGTGGGCGAGATTATATTCGTCGAAGCTCACTTCGCCACCCAGCAAGGTCGGAAATTTTGCCTGTGTCAAGGCAGTGCGAATTTTCTCCGGTTCTGTGGAGCCGGCGCGCTGGATCGCGTCCAGCAATGTGCGCATCGACTCGTAGGCCGAGTAGGAAATAGAGTTCGGAGCGCTGCCGTACTTTGCCTTGAACGCCGCCACGAAAGCCTGATTTTTCGGCGTGTCGATTTCAGGCGAATAGGGCTGCACGGCGCTGGTGCCGTCGAGGAAGCCGCTTTCCAGCAATTCCTTGGCGATGCTGTCGGTCTGCACGCGACCGCTGAGAGGCACCTTGACGCCAAACGCCTGCATCTGGTTGACAATATTCTGTTGATCGCTGGCGAGCGCATAGATGCCGACGACACCCGGACGAGAGGTGCGATACTTGGTGAGGGTTGCGGAAAAGTCGGCCGTTCCCTGCTGGTAATAGTCTTCCGACAAAAGCGCCTTGCCGCGCGCCTTCAATGCCGCCTTGAACCCATCGCCGCCCGAGCGGCCGAAATCCGTATCTTCGCCAAGGAAGGCGATCTTGTCGGCGAGGCCTTTTTCGGTAAGCCACGACACCATGGCGGCCGCCATGGAGGCGTCGGTCGGATTAAACTTAAAGGTCCACTTGCTGCCACCGACGCCGGATTTTTCAGAAATGGCTGTCGCAGAAGCTGTGGCGACCATGTAGGGAATCTGCGCGCGATCGACGACCGGCATACTGGCCAGCACGACAGAGCTGCACAGGCCGTCGAACAATGCGGAATATCCGCCGTCGCTCAGCATTTGCGTGACGACCTTCACGGCCTCGGTGGGATTGCAGCGATTGTCCTGAACGTCCATCATGACCTGACGCGACAGCACGCCACCCGCGCCATTGACTTCCGCCAACGCCATATCCGCGCCATTGCGCGCGGCTTGGCCGAAATTGGCTGCGCCTCCGCTAAGCGGCAATGTGGCGGCAATTTTGATCGGGCCAGACTGTTGCGCAATGGCGCCCGCGGTCATCAGGCAAAGTCCAGCCGCCGCAAGTGCGCCGTTCAGTCGCAAGTTCCGCTTCATTCGACCACTCCACGAAAGCTGTTTCAAAAATCTACTTTAGTGCCATGGCGCGAATGACATCCGGCCGTGATTGCAGGTCGCCCATCCATCGACGCAAATGCGCGAGTTCAGGCCATTCGTTTAGACGCTTAACTTGAGCCTCAACCGCAGGATAGAGCGCAAAATCGGCAACAGTCAATTCGTCCGCCAGATATTGCCGATCTGCAAGTCTGTTGTCGCAATCGAGAAAGAATTTTCTCAATCTCGCGCTGAGAAAAGAACGCGTTTCCTCGTTTGAGGCAAAGACGTGATCGGCGAGAAAGACCAGACTCACCGCGGGATTTACATCGGTGGTCGCCTGAAAGAGCCACTGGTAGGTCAACGCACGCGCGGCCGGCGTCGAAGGCAAGAACTTGCCGGTCTTTTCAGCCAGATACACCATGATGGCCGCAGATTGAGACAGAACGAGCGGCGCGCCGTTATCGCCCGCCGGATCAACAATCAACGGGACCGCGGCCGCCGGATTGAGCGCAAGAAATTCAGGCCGCTTTTGATCGCCTGCCGCCCTATCTACGCTGCGCAAGCGATAGGGGACGTCACACGCCTCCAGCATGATGGCCGCCCGACGGCAGTTCGCGGTAGGCGAAAAATAGAACTCGAGTTCGAGAGACATCCGCCCCAGCGTCAGCATTGAATTGCACCAATTGGATCAGCATAAGGCGCGAACTCCGCCCGCAAAAGCCCGAAAATGCCTCAACCTGTACAATAAATAGCCCGGATGCCCCGCAAAGGTGATTGCATTTTCAGCGGCGCATTGCATTCTTAGAAGAATGTATCCGGGGGAGTTCGCATTGCTGCCTATCCATCTGTTTTCGAGTTCGTACCCGGAGGCCAGGAGGCGTTTCCTTGCGGGATGCGCTGTCGCCGGCATTGACGTAAAATATTACCTTCATCCTCTGGCCGGCCCGACCGGCGAGACAATCTCAACCGACTGCTGCTGGATTGGCCCGCAAGATGCGGAGCGTGTTCTTGTGCTGTTATCCGGCACGCATGGGGTCGAGGGTTTTGCAGGGGCGGGTCCGCAACTCGACTGGCTGGTGCGTGAAAGTGCGCGGCTGCCCGCCGGCATGGCGGCGCTCGTCATTCACGGCATCAACGCATGGGGCTTCGCGTGGCTGCGGCGCACGACGGAAGAAGGCGTCGATCTCAACCGCAATTTTGTCGATTTCGCTCTGCCTCTCCCCACAAACCCCGGCTATGATGCAATTGCGAACGCGCTGGTGCCGGCACACGCCGATGAACAGGGTTTGCAGGACGCCGAGACTTTTCTTGAGTCCTACCGTCTGCAACACGGCGACGCAGCCTACCTGACGGCGCGCGGCAGCGGACAGTACAATCATCCGGGCGGGCTTTTTTACGGTGGCGTCGCCCCTACCTATGCGCGCCAACTGACGGAGCGTATTGCGGCAGACTATGGTCTCGCGGGCCGCAAGGTGGCGGTTATCGACTACCATACGGGGCTCGGGCCCCACGGGCACGGGGAACTGATCGCCGGGCATGATCCAGACTCGACAGCGGCGCAACGCAGCCGCGACTGGTATGGCTCCTCCCTGACGGAGCCGTTGAAAGGAACTTCCATCACCGTGCCGCTTCTCGGCATGTCTCAATATGGCTGGAAGCGGCTTGTCGGCGATGGACTTACCTTTGTGTCGCTGGAGTTCGGCACCCTGCCGCCACGCGGAATGCAGCGCGCGCTCGCCCAAGATCACTGGTTGCACAACAGTCGCCGTTGCGACTGGCCGACGCAAGAAACGCAGAGGATCAAGAAAGTCATGTACGACGCCTATTGTCCGCCGGAAGTTGCATGGCGCGAGATGGTGCTCTTTCGTTGCAGACAGGTCGTCCGGCAGGCGACAGAAGGCCTTCAGGCGCAGGGCGGTTAGTCGCATGGGCGATAACAAGGTCAAAATTTCGGATACAGAAAGCGACGACGATGCCGTCATCGCATTCACGGTAAACCAACAGCAGATGCAGTTTCTTCGTCGTGTGTGTGATGCCGAGCAAATTCCGTTTGACGTGCCTGCGTTGACCAAAAGATCTCTCATGGAGTTTTTCGAGGAACTCCAGAAAGCGGAAGCTCAGGGGAAAAACTCGTGACCAGCGAAGTCCTGGAACGTTTCACACTCGAACCCGCCACCGGCCGCGCCATCCCGGTGCAACGCGGGCAAGTTTTATGTGTCGAACAAGTCGGCGAGGGTCAGTGCCTCGATTTCAACGCCTATAATCTTCACGACTACAAAGAGCAGTTTCACAGTGGCCGCACGCGGGGGCTTCATGGATTGAGTCCCGCTGTAGGAGATCACTTGTGGTCGGCGCCGCCGCGCGAACGGCCAATGTTCACGATCCTCCGTGACGACGTCGGCGCCAATGACGTGAATTTTTCCCGTTGCAGCGCGTTTTTGTATGAATCGCATTACGGTTTTTCGGATGATGTCGCGCACAGCAATTGCCACGACGCCTTTTCCGAGGCGATCCGCGAGTGGGAGCTTACGCCGGACGACGTGCATGATTCCTTCAACGCATTCATGACGACGCGCATCGAAAATGGACGCTTGCGCATTGACCGCTCACTGGCGCGGCCGGGCGCACGGCTGGAGTTGCTCGCACAGATGGATGCGCTTGCGGTGACGGTCTGTTGTGGCGGCGATCTGGGAGCAACTAACAATTACGCGCTGAAGGGATTGCAGATTGAAATTCGGGCCGCCGCCGCCGATGATTTGTCGAAGTTGGTGGACGTCACCTTTCGGCACCAGCGGAAGGTCGAAGAATTCGCAAACGCTAAAATCAAAGCCGACCGCGAACTTCGTCGCGCCACCGACTTTCGTCCGCACTGGCCATGGAAGCAGGCGGTCGAAAGCCTTACGACGATCGAAGTTGTCATGTCTCCCGATGAGCAGGCCGCCCTTGAGCGTATCGCGTCGCATCCGCGATATTCCCATATGAGCAAGTCAGATGTCTTGCGCTTTGCGCTCTTCCAGCGACTTGAGGCGCGGCATCGCGCGGGGATTGTCGAGGCGCTTGGCCGCAGGCAGAGGGAGCAGACCCCATGACATCTTCCGTAGAAAAACGTCTGGCCGCCCACGGCTTCCAGCTACCGCAGGCCCCAATCGCGACCGGAAACTATCTTCCGTTCACCCGCGACGGTGCAGTCGTTTATTTAGCTGGTCAGACCAATGATGTGGCCGGAGATCCGCACTTGCGCGGCAAGGTCCCTGTCGATCATGGCCTTGAAGCCGCGCAGGAAGCAGCGCGCATCTGTGCATTGAATCTTTTGGCCTGCCTCAAACTAGCGACGGACGGCGATCTCGACTGCGTGGATCGATGCCTTTCGGTGCGCGGATATGTCAACGCTGCGCCCGACTTCGCTCTCGTGCCGGCAGTCATTAACGGCGCTTCGGATCTATTCGCTCTTGCCTTCGGCGAGGCAGGCAAACATGCGCGCACCTCCATCGGCGTTGCGACTTTGCCGCGCAATGCCCTTGTCGAAGTTGACGCAATTTTCAAGTTGAAAACATGAGGCAGCGCTCAACGGGGCTTGTAGAGCGTGTTGCATCCGCTGTTAGGGATGGGCGCCTAACGGCACAGCAATCAATTGCGCTGACCCTGGAGCGCATCAATCAGCATAACCCCGTGCTGAAGGCGTTTGTATCTGTCGACGCAACTGAAGCTCTCGCGCAGGCGAGCCTGGTGGATGCAGGCCCCAAAGATCATTTGCCTCTGGCGGGCATTCCGATCGGGGTGAAGGACATTATCGATGTGCGCGGCATTCCGACCCGGGCTGGCAGCCGGGCGATGGAAGGCGCTGCGCCTGCGGTCGCGGACGCAGAGATCGTTGCGCGTTTGCGCAGCGCAGGCGCGATCATAGTGGGGAAGACCAAGACTACTGAGCTCGCCACGATGGACCCGACCGATACGGTCAATCCATATGATCCATCGTGCACACCAGGCGGGTCGAGCAGCGGCTCGGGCGCAGCGGTGGGAGCCGGGCTCGTGCCTGTCGCTCTTGGCACGCAGACAGCCGGTTCCCTCTGCCGCCCGGCTGCATATTGCGGAGCTGCAGCCTTCAAGCCGACGCATAATCGCATTCCGTTGACCGGCATTGTTCCGCTGGCTACGAGCTTCGATACGGTCGGGCCGATCGCCAGGAGTCAGCGCGATTGTGCGCAGGTTTTGGAGGCCCTGGACATCCATTCGGCAGCGTCGGAAGTTGACGGCGCGCAAATCGCGATCCCGGATGCTGCGCTGTGGTATGCGGACGCCGATGCGTCGATGCTTGAATATCTGGATTGCGTCCGAGGTATGCTGATCCGGCAGGGCGCACGCCTCACCATTATTCCACCCTTGTTCGACCGCGCCGCGATTCTGTCCGATCATCGCATCGTCATGGCGCGCGAAGCCTATCGGGCCCATCACTCATTATTCGAGATATCAGCTGCCAGCATGGGCCCCAACATTGCGCAACTGCTTGCCGAGGGCATGACAGTCCCCGACAGCTCCGCCGCCGCCGCGCTTTGCCGCCTGGCGTCTGCGGCTACCGCCGTGTGGACCAGACTGGAATCGTTTGACGCCTGTCTTCTGCTTCCCGTGCCTGCTCCGGCGCCGCGAGGTCATGCGACGACCGGCAATGCAAGCTACCTGACGCCTTGGTCGTCCTTTCTTGGTCCGCTGGCGACGCTAGCCGGACGCCTTGACCGGAACGGACTGCCCATCGCCCTGATGCTCGCCGCCGCGCCTGGCGCGGA
>CANJWR010000053.1 GCA_947478455.1 Beijerinckiaceae bacterium
CATGTCGATAGAAAAGTCCGAATCCCTGCGCGATCCCGACCCAGAAAGCCCCCAGACAGAATGGCGCAAAGGCGCTTGCATACAGCGCCCACGCCATCACGAGACCGCCTGCCACACCATGAGACGCCCCGAGCGCGAAAGAGGCCCGGCGACCGAACGAATCGAGCAACAGGGAGGCCGGAAACGTCGCCACAGCCGCTCCGCAGAGCATCGCCACATAGGGCAGTGTCGCCCATCGCGGCTGCGGCGCGAGAAGCAGTCCGGCTAGAGGTAGGACGCCAAGCAGAAGGGTTTGCGACAGAACCGCCAGCGAGAATCCTGCCGCCAGCAGACCCGCGCCGCCGCCCGCCCCGTCCTCGACCGGGACGCCGGGTGGACAGAAACACGAGAGCCGGCCGGCGCGACCCAGCGCGTCGGAATTCTCAAGGCTCATGCTGAGATCCCTGGCGAAACATCACCGCCGCACATCGTCGTCTGAAATGATGCGCTGCCCCGCGCCCTCGGCGTCGTCGAACTGGCCCGCGCGCAACGACCACATGAAGGCCGCCAGCCCCGCAAGCCCGAGAAACAGCGCGACCGGCACAAGCACGACGAGAATATTCATGGGCAAACCTTCCCGGCCATCGCCAGCCGACTGGCCGGCGTGGGCCTCGCATCGTTATTTCCGGATGGAGCATCGACCGGAACCGCCCGCCCGCGCAAGGCGTTCAGCGTCACCAGAATTGACGAGCCCGACATGGCGGCGGCCGCAATCAGCGGCGTCACAAAGCCCATTACCGCCAGCGGCACCGCGATGGCGTTGTAGATGATCGCAAGCCCGAGGTTTTCGCGCATCAGCACGCGGGCCTTGCGGGACGTCCGGATCGCCTCAACGACCGGCTGAAGCTTCTCGCCGAGGAACACGGCGTCAGACTGCGCCTGCGCCAGATCGACAGCCGAGATCGGCGACAGTGACCCATGCGCGGCAGCTAGCGCAGGCGCATCGTTGAGCCCGTCGCCGACCATCAACACGCGTAGGCCACGCGCCTTGAGGGCTTCCAGCGCGGCAATCTTGTCAGCTGGTTTCATACCGCCCTTCCAGTCGTCGATGCCGAGAGTTGCCGCCACCGGCGCAACCGCCGACGGCAGATCACCCGACAGAATGGAAACCCCCAGCCCCATGGCCTTTAGCGCAGCAATGCTTTCAACTGCGTCGGAACGCAGCGCCTGTCGGATTTCGAGACGGCATACATCCTCGCCGCGACGGAAATAGAGCACAGATGCGCCGGGCGTCAGCGAAGGAGCTTCGCCGCTCCATTCGCAGAAGGCCGCGCTGCCGAGCCGCAATTCGACGCCGTCGACATACGCTTTCACGCCCGCGCCCGGAACTTCCTCGGCATTCGCGAAAGGCATGCGGGCCATGCCGGCGCGCGCCACAGCAGCCGCGAGGGGATGACGGCTCGCCATCGCCAGCCTCGCCGCGGTATCCAGCAGGCCTGCCGGCAGGGAAGCTGCATTCGCGACGCCCGGAGTCGGCAGGGTCAGCGTGCCGCTCTTGTCGAACACAACCCAGTCGGCTTCTGCCAATCGCTCCAGCGCTTCTGCCGAATTCAAATAAACGCCCGCGCGGAACAGCGAGCCAGAAGCGACCACCTGCACGGCCGGCACCGCAAGCGCCAGTGCGCAGGGGCAAGTGATGATCAGCACTGCAATCGCCGTAATGATCGCATCGTGCAGCGTGGAGCCGTAAAGCAGCCAGCCGACCAGCGTCGCGAAGGCAGTTGCGTGAACCATCGGGGCGTAGATCTTCGCGGCGCGATCCGCCAGACGCCGGTAGGCGCCTCGCGCCTCGCTGGCCTTCTCGACCAGCCGCCCCACCTCGTCCAGCAGCGAGCTTTGCCCAGCGGCGGTGACTTCCAGCGTCAGCGCGCCATCAAAATTGATCGAGCCTGCATATAGCCCCGCGCCGTCTTCCACTGGACGCCTCGACGTCTCTCCAGTGATGACGCTCTCATCCACTTCGGAACGGCCGGAAATCAACCGTGCGTCCGCCGGAATGCGTTCGCCCGGACGCACCAGAACCCGGTCGCCTGTCCTTAGCGCCCCAACAGGAACCACGACAAGCGAACCGTCCGGCGCATAGCGATGCGCGCGCTCGCCCTTGAGCGCCGTAAGATTGGCCGCAGCTGCCCGCGTCTTGCGCCGCATAAGCTGGTCGAACACGCGGCCCGACAGCAGGAACAGCAGCAGCATGATCGCCGAATCGAAATAGGCGTGCTCGGCGTGATGGGCGGTTTCATAAACCGACATGCCGAGCGCCAGCATGATGCCGAGCGAAATCGGAACGTCCATATTGAGGCTGCGCGCTCGCAAGCCTGCCATCGCGTTTCGAAAAAACGGTTGTCCTGCATAGGCGGCCGCCGGTAACGCAATGAGCGCCGACATCCAGTGAAAGAAGTCTCGTGTCGGGGCATCCATATAGGTCGCTTCGCCCGACCATACGGAGACCGACAACAGCATGATGTTCATGGCCGAGAAGGCCGCAACCGCGAGACATTTCAGCAGCCATTTCGTCTGGGCGGCTTCAGCGGCCTCGGCGCGCTCCGTCTCAAACGGAAAGGCCCCGTAGCCGATGCGGGCCAGCTCGTCGATAAATTTCGCCGGGTTAGTCTCGGCTTCGCGCCAGGCAACCGTAAGTCTGCGGCTCGTCAAATTGAGACGCGCGCGCTCGATCCCTTTCAGAGGACGCAGGGCGCCTTCGATTTCATCCAGACACGCCGCGCAGTCGATTCCGTCAATCGCCAGATCGATTTCGGCGACGCCAGCGCCGGTGCGCCTGCTCCAATGTGCAAAATCGACGGTTTCTTCCATAGCTGCGGCCTAATTGGCGACCTTGTCGTCGATCATGATCTGGTTCTTCGAGCGGAACACGATATTGCCGCTCGACTGCAGCTCTGTCACCACATCCCAACGGCCAGAGCCGACATTCACGCGGGCGCGATAGACGCCGGGCTCGACCTTCGGTAGCACTGCATCAAGATCGCGGCGCTGGTCGGCCGGATGCATGAACGTCACCGACGCTTCGATGGCCGATGTCGGCGCGCCGGCGGCATCCCGCTGGCGGATGGTGACTTCGCTGACGCCGGGCGCAACTCGCGCCAGAGCCACGTCGACCTTCCAGCCGCGCTGATCCTGCACGCGCTCGGCGGCGATTTCCTTGTCGTAGTTCAGGCCCGCCGTATAGGCATTCTTGGTTTCGAGGCCACTGAAACTGGCGATCGAATAGTGCAGCAGAAAGCCGTTTGCGGCGATGATGGTCCCGAAAAAGCCGAACAGGGACAACAACACAACACGACCGGTCAACGGCCTTCCAGCGGGAAGAGTAGCTTCATCGGGTCGGTTCATGATCAAGTCCTGACGCCTAGTTATGCTCATCGGAAGAGATGAAGTGATCTTTGACTATGGCGGTCTCGCCGCCATTGATATCGCGCAAGACGAAGCGAATATCCTGCGATCGCGGCGGATGCGCGTCTGGAGAGATCGAAACAAGAATACGGGTTTCGAGCGTCTGGTCAGGACCGACCTTCAGACGCGGCCAGCCGTCGGCGTCGCGTTCGGCCCCAACAACGTCGATATGGGCGGCGTCGAAACGCTCCAGCTTGATGGAAAATTCGCGCGCGCCACCGTACTTGTTAGCGACCCGCAATGTGTAGGCGTTACGAATCGAGCCGTCGGATAGCTTGACGAAAAGCGGATTGCGATCGTGCAGGATCGAGAGCGCAATGGAACTCCGCGTCACGAGCGCATAAAGCATTGTCACACCGATCACGGCGATCAGTCCGGCATAGAGAATCGTGCGCGGACGGATGATGCTGGGCGGCAGGGACTTCTTGCCCTCCTGCCTCAGCTTGACGTTGATGTCGGTGTCGTAGCCGATCAGGCCTGTCGGGCGTCCGATCTTGGTCATGATATTGTCGCATGCGTCGATGCAAAGGCCGCACTGGATGCAATCGATCTGCAATCCGTCGCGAATATCGACGCCGGTCGGGCACACGTTGAAACACTGGTTGCAGTCGACGCAATCGCCTGCGGGCTTGCCGGCCGACTTAAGAGCGGCCGCCTTTTTCACCGATCCGCGCGGTTCGCCACGGTCGTACCTATAGGTGACGTTGAGCGCCCATTCGTCCGTCAGCGCCGCCTGAATACGTGGCCATGGGCACATATAGGTGCAGACTTGCTCGCGCATGTGACCAGCGAAGAAATAGGTCGTTATCGTCAGAATGCCGATCCACAAATAGGCGGTGAACGGCGCGTTGTAGGTAACAAGCTCGTAAACCAGCGTCGGAGCATCGGTGAAATAGAGCACCCAGGCGCCGCCGGTCCACCAGGCGATCATCAGCCAGGCCCAATGTTTAAGGATCGCCCGTGCAAAGCTTTCGAGATCCCAGGGCTTGTTGGCGTTCTGCATCCGCTCGCGTCGGTCGCCTTCGGTCAGGCGCTCGACCCAAAGGAACAGGTCGGTCCACACCGTCTGCGGACACAAATAGCCGCACCACAGGCGGCCCGCGACGGCGTTCATCAGAAACAGCGTCAAGGCGGCAATGATCAGCAGGCCCGTCAGATAATAGAACTCCTGCGGCCAGATTTCGATGAAGAAGAAATAGAAGCGCCGGTGCTCAAGATCGACCAGAACTGCCTGCGAAGGCGCATCAAGACCGCGATCCCAGCGAACGAACGGCAGAAAATAATAAACGCCCAAAGTCAGAAAGAGCAGCACCCATTTGATGGTGCGAAGACGCCCCTTGACGCTTTGCGGATAGATCTTCTGGCGAGGCGCATAGAGCGGGGTTTCCACCCCGCTCTTTTCCAGGGCGGCTTCGCGTTCCTGGATTTGCTTGACGCTCATGTCGTCACAACTTTCTACTTATGCTCCCAACCGTGCGGGGGTTTACCCGCACGGGACCGTTCGGTTCGAGGCTATTTGCCGCCGCCCAATGTGTGGACGTACACAGTCAATGCCTTGATCGTGGTGTCATCAAGACGATCGACCCAGGCAGGCATCACATTGCCACGTCCGTTGGTGAGACCTTCGGTGATGCTCGCCTTGTCCCCTCCGAAAAGCCAGATCTTGTCGGTCAGGTTCGGAGAACCGAGCGCCATATCGCCCTTGCCTTCCGGGCCATGACAGGCCGCGCAGTTTTCCTCGAAGATCTTCGCGCCGGCCGCCTTGTCGAAGCCCTTGTCGGTCGGAAGACCGGAAAGAGACAACACATAGTCGGCGACCTGGGACATTTCGGCGGTCTTGAGAATTCCGTCGCGACCGAATGCCGGCATCGAACCGTCGCGCGCCTTGCCGTGACCGGAGCGGACGCCGAAGGAAATCGTCGCCTGAATGTCTTCAAGCTTGCCGCCCCACAGCCAGTCGTCGTCGTTCAGGTTGGCGAAGCCCTTCGAGCCGCCGCCGCCTGCGCCGTGGCAAGGTGCGCAATTGTCGCCGAACGCCGCCTTGCCCTGCGCGCGTGCAAAGGTCAGCAGCTTCGGATCTTTCTCGATGTCGGCCAGCGTCGCGCCGTTGAGCGCGTTCACCATCGGGCCCCGGAGAGCCTTCAGCGAATTGAGCTCGGCAGCTACATCGCCGCGCGACGACCAGCCGAACATGCCGGTCGTGAACGACGAGACAAGCGGGATGGCCGGATAGACAACCACATAGCCGAACGACCAGATGACCGACGCCCAGAGGATGATCAGCCACCAGCGCGGCAGCGGCGTATTCAGTTCCTGGATTCCGTCCCACTCATGGCCTGTCGTGGCCGTGCCGGTATGGGAATCCACCATTTTAACGTTTGGGTTTGTGCTGGACATTGTTCTCAATCCTCTCTGAGCGGGAGGTTGGCGGCCTCATCGAAACCCTTCTTGGCGCCAGGCCACATCGCATAGGCGACGATGAGGCTGAAGGTGCCGAACATGGCCACGAGGCTCCATATTTTTGCGTTGGCGAAAAATGACATCAGGTCCATGGCAGACTCCTCAGCGCAGGTTGGCCTTGTCGTCGTAAATCTTGAAGTCGACCTGCGTGCCGAGCATCTGCAGATAGGCGATCAGCGCATCTGCTTCAGTCACCACACCCGGGCGTCCGCCAAAATTGCGGGCGACTGCCTTCGGATAACGCTTGGTCAGTTCGCCTGGATCTTCGTCGGAGGCTTGCGCCTTCGCGTCGATTGCCGCCTTGCTGATCATGTCTGCCGAATACGGTACGCCTTCCAGCGCAAGAACGCTCATGTGCTGATCAAGATGGTTGGTGTCGAGTTCGGTCTTTGCGAGCCACGGATAGCCCGGCATGATCGAACCCGGCACCAGCGAACGCGGATCGTTGAGGTGCTGACGCTGCCATTCGTCCGAGTATTTGTTCCCGACGCGCGCCAGATCAGGTCCGTTGCGCTTCGAGCCCCACTGGAACGGATGGTCGTACATGCTTTCCGCCGCCAGCGAGTAGTGGCCGTAACGCTCCACTTCGTCGCGCAGCGAGCGGATCATCTGCGAATGGCAATTGTAGCAGCCTTCGCGGAGGTAGATGTTGCGACCCGCCAGTTCGAGCGGCGTGTAGGGACGTACGCCGTCGACCTTTTCGATGGTGCTCTTCAGATAGAAGAGCGGGAGGATTTCGATCAGACCACCGAACGAGATCATGATGAGAACACCAATGATCAGAATGATCGAGTTCTTTTCGAAAATCGCGTGCTTTTGCCAGAGTGACATTTGCTGCCTCCTTATTCGGCCGGCACGAGGGCGGGGGATCCGAGCGGCGATTCAGCCGGTTCGGGCGAGGCGAGTGTCTTGTAGATGTTCCACACCATGATCAGCGTCCCCACGAGGAAGAGACCGCCGCCGATTGCGCGGATGATGTAGAAGGGATGCATGGCCTCGACGGTTTCGATGAACGAATATTCGAGGAAGCCGAGAGCCGTGTAGGCGCGCCACATGAGACCCTGCAGGATGCCCGCAACCCACATTGAGGTGATGTAAACCACAATGCCGATGGTCGAGACCCAGAAGTGCCAGTTCACGAGCTTCAGGGAGTAGAGCTTCACGTTCCACAGCCACGGAACCAGGCAGTAGATCGCCCCGAAGGACACGAAACCGACCCAGCCGAGCGCGCCGGAATGCACGTGACCGATGGTCCAGTCCGTATAGTGGGAGAGTGAGTTCACGACCTTGATGGACATGAGCGGACCTTCGAAGGTCGACATGCCGTAGAAGGCGACGGACACGACCAGCATGCGCAGCACGGGGTCGGTCCGCAGCTTGTCCCAGGCGCCCGAGAGCGTCATCAGACCGTTGATCATGCCGCCCCACGAGGGCATCCAGAGCATGATGGAGAACACCATGCCGAGCGTCTGCGCCCAGTCCGGCAGAGCCGTGTAGTGCAGATGATGCGGGCCGGCCCAGATGTACATGAAGATCAGGGCCCAGAAGTGGATGATCGACAACCGGTAGGAGTAAACCGGTCGTTCCGCCCGCTTCGGCACGAAATAGTACATGATGGCGAGGAAGCCGGCGGTCAGGAAGAAGCCCACGGCGTTATGGCCGTACCACCATTGCACCATGGCGTCCTGCACGCCCGACCAGACGATGTAGGACTTCGACGAGAAGATCGAGACCGGCACAGTGGTGTTGTTCACCAGATGCAGGACCGCAATCGTCACGATGAAGGCGATGTAGAACCAGTTGGCCACATAGATATGGGGCTCTTCACGCTTCCAGATCGTCGCCAGGAAGACCAGCAGGTACACGACCCACACAACGGTCAGCCAGAGGTCGGCGTACCATTCGGGTTCCGCGTATTCCTTGCCCTGCGAGATGCCGAGCAGGTAGCCGGTGCCGGCGATGAGAATGAACAGATTGTAACCAAGCACCACAAACCACGGCGCGAGATCGCCCGCCAGACGCGTCCGGCAGGTGCGCTGCACCACATAGAAAGACGTGGCTAACAGGACGTTACCGCCGAATGCGAAAATCACCGCAGACGTGTGCAGCGGACGCAGGCGACCGAATGAAATCCACGGGAGATCGAAGTTGAGCGCCGGGAAAGCCAGCTCAAGAGCTATGATCAACCCGACGAGAAATCCCGCCACGCCCCAGAAGAGCGAAATCAGGGTCGTGAATTTGACCGGCCCATAATTGTAATTTGGTTTCCCGTCTATGAATTGCGGCGCAGGTTCGGCTGCGCGGTTCATGTAACGGTTCGCAATTGCAAAAACCGCCGCAATGCTTGCCGCTGCAAACACATAGGCATGGAAGGCATATTCGGGCGTGTAGGCCTTGGAGGCTACAAAAATCGAGAAAAATGCCAATAGAACAGCCACAAGTCCGAGCCCAAGCTCGCCTGCGGTGATTGATTTGCCGGACCCGCCCGGCGCCCCGGAGCCGCCCTTGGCCGGGATGTTACCTGTTTGAGCCATATCGGATCGCCCCAAAATGTCGCAGTCGCAGGCGCGACTCGGTCCTCGAGACGTGCTTCGACTGCCAAATGACCTTCGCGGGTGCAGCAAAGAGGGTCATTGATTTACATCAAGCGGATGGCTCGTCCTTCAGTCGAATGCCCAGGCTTACCGTCAAAAGCCCGGACCAGACGACCCTCCGTGACGCAACAAACCTTATTTTAATTTGTGCGGATCAAACTAACCCTGCCGAGAGAAGGATGTCGAAAAATGCCCTCCTCGGAAACAGGTTTTGCGTCAACAGGAGTGGGCAGTGAAAGTTATCATTCGCAAGCTGATTGAACAGCATGGTCGTCTTCCGGTAGCCATCGCCACTTTGAGCGACGATCAGGATCTCTACGCCACGGGACTGACCTCATTCGCTGCCGTGCAGCTGATGCTCGGCCTTGAAGAAGCATTCGACGTCGAATTTCCCGAGCGTATGCTTAACCGCAAGTCATTCGCCAGCATCGACGCGATCGCCTCCTGCATCGCCGAGATCGCGCCACAGAAGGCCGTCGCCTGATGACCCGAAATAGCCCCCTTCTAGAACGCGCAGTGGACGCCTGTGCGGTCGCCGCAAAATTCTGCGACGACGTCGACAGACAGTCGCGTTTTCCCACTGAGTCCATGCAGGCGCTCAAGGACGCCCGCCTGATGGGCGTCATGATCCCGCGCGAGCTTGGGGGCGAATCCGCCAGCCTGCGCGACATCGCTGATCTCTGCGCCCAGCTTGGCCAGAACTGCGCCTCGACCGCCATGGTCTACGCGATGCACCAGATCAAGGTGTCGAGCGTCGTCTCGCACGGCGCCGACCATGCCTGGCACCGCGCCTTCATGGCATGCATCGCATCCCAGCAATTGCTGCTCGGCTCTTCCACCACGGAAGGCGGCGGCATCGGTGGCGATCTGGGCAATTCCATCTGCGCCGTCGAGCGCGATGGCGACGAATTCACCCTCCGCAAGGACGCAACTGTCATTTCCTACGCCACGCAGTGCGATGCCATTCTGGTGACCGCCCGTCGCGCACCCGATGCACCTGGCTCCGATCAGGTCATGGCGACTGTGCTGAAAGGCCAGTACACGCTCGAAAAGACTGCCGAATGGGATACGCTCGGCATGCGCGGCACCTGCAGCGAGGGCTTCATCCTCGACGCGCGTGCGCCGGTCGACCAGATCATGCCGTTGCCTTTCGCCGAGATTGCGGCCCGCTCGATGCTCGCCACCGCCCATCTTCTCTGGGGCGCTCTCTGGTACGGCATCGCCGCCAATGCGGTTTCGCGCGCACAGGCCTATATCCGCGCCGACGCCCGCAAGAAGCCCGGTCAGGTTCCGATTGGGGCCGTTCGTGTGGCCGAAGCCTCCAACATGCTTCAGCTCATGCGTTCCAGCCTCAACGCCGGCATGGAGCGTTTCGAGAAGGCACAGCTTGCCAACGATGATCTCAACTCCATGAGCTTCGCCATCGACATGTGCAATCTCAAGATCGGCACGTCGCGCCTGCTCACCGATATCGTCAACCAGTCGATGATGGTTTGCGGCATCAACGGCTACAAGAACGGCGGGCCCTACAGCCTTGGTCGTCACATGCGCGACGCCATGTCGGCTCCGCTCATGATCAATAACGACCGCATTTTCGGCAATACGTCGAACATGCTGCTCGTTCATCGTCTCGACCAACGACTGGCGGGTTGAGCCATGTGCGAGAACTGCACCACCTTTCGCAAGGGCCTCTTCGCCCATCGCCTGCTCATCGAAACCGGCGTTGACGGCCTCTACGGCCGCAGCGGCGTCTTCGAGGATGTGATCCAGCGTTTCGACAATCTCATCACCTCCTTCGGTGGCGGCGATGGGGCGGACGTTGTGCGCTTTCCTCCGGGCATGAACCGGGCTCTGTTCGAGAAGAGCGGCTATCTGAAGAGCTTCCCGAACCTCGCCGGCACGATCCACGCCTTCAACGGCAACGACAAGGCGCATGCGGACCTGCTCGAAAAACTGTTTGCGGGCGAAGACTGGACCGAGGGTCAGGAAGCCACCGACATCGTTCTCGCGCCGGCCGCCTGCTACCCGCTTTATCCGACTGTGGCCCAGCTCGGCCCGCTGCCGGAAGGCGGTCGCCTTTACGATCTCCAGTCCTACTGTTTCCGTCGCGAACCTTCGCAAGATCCGGCGCGCCAGCAGTTCTTCCGCATGCGCGAATATGTGCGGATCGGATCGCCGGAAGAAGTGACAGAGTTCCGCCAGACGTGGCTCGATCGCGGCCGCGAACTGATCGGCAAGCTCGGCGTGCCGTTCGACGTGGATGTGGCGAACGATCCGTTCTTCGGTCGCGCCGGTCGCATGCTGGCCAACAACCAGCGCGACCAGCGTTTGAAGTTCGAACTGCTCGTGCCGATCGAAAGCGTCGAGAAGCCCACGGCCTGCCTGAGCTTCAACTACCATCAGGATCACTTCGGAACGCTGTGGGGAATCTCCCAGCACAACGGCGAAACGGCCCATACGGCCTGCGTCGGCTTTGGCATGGAACGCGTCGCTCTGGCGCTATTCAAACATCACGGATTCGAAGTCGACAAATGGCCCTCCCCCGTCAGAAAAGCCCTCTGGGGTTAAAGAACGACATCGTCATTCCCGGCCTTTCGCCTGCAGCTTACCGTCAGCATCCGCTGCACGAGGCGACGCGCGACTGGCCGGAGACGAATTGCTACGTCGATCTGTGGATCGAGGTTCTCAACAGCCTCGGGCTTGCGCCCGAGGCTGGCCTCGCCTTCACGGTCGCGCAGGATTTCGAAGGCGATCACTTCACCTTCTTCAAATATCCGCTTGAAGATCTGGCCGCGCTATATGGCCTGAGCGCCACCGAACTGGCGATCTACGACAATGTAGAAAACCATGTGCTCGAACAGATCGCACGCGGACGTATGGCGCTGGTCGAGGTGGACGCCTTCTATCTGCCGGACACGCGCGGCGTGTCATACGGACTTGAGCATTCCAAGACCACCATCGCCATAAACCGTCTAGATCCGGCGAATCGCAACGTCGACTATTTCCACAATGCGGGCTTCTTCAGTCTGCAGGGAGAAGACTTCGACGGTGTCTTTCAGCGCGACGGCCATGTGTCGAGGCGGCCGGATACGCTGTTTCCCTATGTGGAGTTCGTGAAGATCGGCGCGTGCGACAGGTCACCCGAGCGCATCCGCAAAGTTGCTGTCGATCTGCTGCGCCGCCATCTGGCTCTTGCGCCACAGGACAATCCGGTACGGGCCTTTGCGGGGCGCATTGACGAGGACATTCACTGGCTCGTCCAGCGTGAACCGGTGTTCTTTCATAAATACGCCTTCAACACGCTGCGGCAACTGGGTGCCAATTTCGAACTGCTCGCCAGCCATCTCGAATGGTTGAGCACGCAGGGTGAAGCCGGACTTGTGGAGCCGCGCGATACGGCGCGCGCCATTTCGTCCGGCGCCAAGACCATGCAGTTTCAACTGGCGCGCGCCGTCAATCGCAAGCGCACGGAAGGCCTGCCGGCCATGCTCGACGGCATCGCAGCCGCATGGGACCAGACTCTCGGCGCGTTGCGCAGCCGCTACGCCTGACAAGAGGAAACATGGCGCACATCGCAAATCAAAAAGCGCCAGTGGATCAAAATCTGCAGGCGGGCTGGGTCTTTGCGTCGAGCCCGCCCGACGAATTCGCGTCGCCCGATCAAATTCCGCCTGAAAAAGATTGGTTTCCAGCCATCGTGCCCGGAACCGTCGCCGACGCGTTGCGCAAGTTGGGTCGTTTCGACATCGATCACCCGTCGCCACTGGAAGACAAAGACTTCTGGTATCGCACGATCATTGAAGGCTATGGCGACGAAACCATCCGCTTTCGCGGCCTTGCGACCATCACGGATGTCTTCCTCGACAATGTCAAAATTCTCGAATCGACCAGCATGTTCGTCGAGAGCAACGTCGACGTTTCTCTGAACGGCAGGCACGAACTCGCCATCTGCTTTCGCGCCCTCGGCCCTCTGCTGGACAAGCCCGGCAAACGCGCCCGCTGGCGTCCACGCATGGTAACGCCAGCGACGCTGCGCGCATTCCGAACGACATTCCTTGGCCATATGCCCGGCTGGTGCCCGCCTGTTCACTCTGTCGGGCCGTGGCGCGCCATTGAGCGCATTCGAAAGAACGAAGACTTGCGCATCGTCGATTGCGACATCCGTGCGTCCTGCGAATACCGGAACGGAAAGCTGAAATTGCGGATCGCGCTTTCCCGGCCGACTGCCGGGAATGTCGAGATCGAATGTTCGGGCGAAAAGACCGCTCTGACGCAAACTGCGCCCGGCGTACACGAAGGCGAACTTATCATCGAGAATGTGCGCCTCTGGTGGCCGCATACGCATGGCGATCCAGTACTGCACGACGTCACGGCCATCGTCGATGGCAAAGCATTCCCGCTCGGCCGCACAGGCTTCCGCCATATCGAAGTCGATCGCGGCGCTGACGGCAAGGGTTTCGGCCTTCGCATAAACGGCGTTCCGGTCTTCTGTCGCGGCGCTGTCTGGACGACGCCAGACCTGGTCGCACTGCCCTCCGCTCGCGAGGCTTACGAGCCGCTGCTGAAGCTGGCTCGCGACGCCAACATGAACATGCTACGCGTCGGCGGCACGATGGTTTACGAGGCCGACGCATTTTACCAGCTCTGCGACGAGCTCGGCATTCTGGTCTGGCAGGATTTCATCTTCGCCAATTTCGACTATCCTCACGCGGACGAAAACTTCGTCGCGCTTGTGGAGAAAGAGGCGCAGCAATTCGTCGCTCGCACACAGGCCTCGCCGTCAATTGCAGTCTTGTGCGGCGGCAGCGAGATCGCCCAGCAGGCCTCCATGATGGGCCTGCCGGCGACGGCCTGGTCGAACAGGATCTTCGACGACATTCTGGCGAATATCGTTTCGAGATTGCGCCCGGACGCAATCTACCTGCCCAACACCCCGCATGGCGGCGCGCTGCCGTTCCTGCCTGCGGAAGGCGTCTGCCACTATTACGGCGTCAGCGCCTACATGCGTCCCCTCGAGGATGCCCGCCACGCCAATGTGCGCTTTGCGGCCGAAAGTCTCGGCCACGCCCACGTGCCGGATGTCGCCCGCATCGAACTCGAACCCGATGCGCCGCGCATCGTTCACGCACAATATGCGGATCGCGTTCCGGGCGACGTCGGCGCCACATGGTTCTTCGAGGACGTGCGCAATCACTACCTGCTTGAACTTTACGGCATCGATCCGGCGAAACTGCGCGTTGATGACCCGCAGCAGTTTCTCGATCTGTCGCGCGCAGTCAGCTCTGAATTGCTGGAAAACGTCTATGCGCTCTGGCGGCGCGAAGGTTCACCCACGCGCGGCGGACTGGTTTGGTTCCTGAAGGATCTGCGCGAGGAAGCCGGCTGGGGCGTCATCGACGGCCTTAGGCAGCCCAAGGCCGCTTGGTATGCGCTGCGGCGCGCATTCAGGCCCGTGCAGGTTCTGCTGATCGACGAGGGACTGAATGGCCTCGATGTTCATCTCATCAACGAGGGCGCGAACGAAATCGCCGCGCATCTCTCGCTCACATGCCTGCGCGATGGCGCAGTACCGGTCATGAACGCTACTCGCGAGATAGTGCTTGCGCCGCGCAGCACGATGAAAATTTCGGCTGTAGAACTATGGGGCGCGTTCTTCGACACGAATTATGCCTATCGTTTCGGCCCGCCCTCGCATGATGTGACCATCGCAACGCTTTCGACACAGAGCGATAAGACCTTGATCGCCGAGGCCTTTCATTTCCCGCTCGGGCGCGGACATGAACGTCACGATGTCGGACTGCAGGCGAAATTGTTCGACGACGCGGCCGGCTGGGGTCTGAAGATTGCCGCCTCACGTTTTGCCCAATCTGTGCATGTGCGTGACGCCTCTTTCAGACCGGACGACAACTGGTTCCATCTGGCGCCCGGTTCACAACGTATTCTTCGGCTCATTCCACACGAACAAGACACGTTCGGCAAACCGCGCGGCTTGATCGCCGCCGTCAACGGACTTTCATCCATCAGCTATGGAGATGGCGCATGACGCCCCTCACTTTCGAAGGACGCTTCGGCTGGCTGCATGAAGCCGCCGGCACAACCGGCGTATTGCTCTGCGGCGCGCAGGGCTATGAGCAACTCTGCGCCCATAGGGCATGGCGCATTCTGGGCGAAAACATTGCGGCGCTGGGCTTTCCCACCATGCGTTTCGACTACGGCGGCGCGGGAGATTCGTTGGGGAGCGACCGCGATCCGGCTCGATTGGCCGACTGGCTCGCCAGCACACGCCTTGCCGTTCGCGAACTCAAGTCCCGTACTCGGGTAGATCGCGTCGTCATCGTGGGCTCGCGTCTCGGTGCATCTTTCGCTGCGCAAATAGCATCCGAAGATCGCGGCGTGGATGGCGTTGCTTTGCTGGCTCCGGTCGCGAGCGGCCGCGCCTATGTGCGCGAACTTTCCGTCTTTGCAAAAATGCAGTCGCAACCCGGTGAACGCCCCGCCCATGTCAAGGATGAGCCCGGCCTGGAGGTGCAGGGTTTTTGGCTTTCACCCGAGACGCAGGAGCAATTGCGCAGCGTCGATCTCGGAAAGCTGCCCGCCTCGCCCGCGCCGAAGATGCTGCTCGTCGCGCCTGATGAGCACACGAGCGCCGATATGCTCGCAAACCATTTCACACAACTCGGAAGCGACGTCGCACGCGCGCAGTTTGCATCCTACGCGCAATTCATCGCGGAACCGACATTTTCCCGCTTTCCCGAAGAGGCCTTTGCGGCAGTCACAAACTGGCTGTCGAAAGAATTCAGCGAAGGCGCGAACACATCGCCGGTCGAACCGAAGCAGCTTGCAGAAACTCTGACCGCGCCAGACTTCATCGAAGAGCCGATCCAGTTCGGCCCCGGGCACAAATTGTTCGGCATGCTTTGCCGGTCGAGCAAGCCGGTCACGGATGCGCCGACGCTTCTGTTCGTCAACGCGGGCGCAAATCCTCACATCGGCTGGGCGCGCATGACGGTGGAAAGCGCGCGCGCCTTTGCGGGTATGGGCGTTTCGTCATTCCGCATTGATGTGGCCGGCCTCGGCGACAGTCCTGCGATGCCGGGTCGCAAAGCTCAGGTCATGTATTCCATGGAGACGATTGCGGATGTGGCCGCAGCCCTCGATGTCCTGACCGCGCGCGGCCTGAGCAATTTTTACATCGTCGGCCTGTGCAGCGGCGCCCATCTGGCGTTCCATTCCGCCGTCGCGGACGCCCGCATCAAGGGCTTGGTGATGGCCAATCTGCAGAAATTCATCTGGCAGGAGGGCTATTCGCTGGAGGTTGCGGTTCGCAACGCCTACCGGTCGAACACATTCTACAAGGATCAGGCCTTCCGCGCCGACACATGGAAGCGCCTGCTGCGCGGCGAGATCAACGTTGTCGGCATCGGCAAGACTGTCAGCGAGCGCCTACTGCGCATTGCGGCCTCAAGGGTCGAAGCCCTGATGGGCGCGCTCGACATCGGCCCGCCCAACGACGTCACGCGTGTCCGCCGCTGGTTCCGCGCACTGTCGGACCGCGGAACACGGATGCTGCTTGTTTACAGCTCCAGCGACGGTGGGCTCGACGAGATCGCCCAGTTCATGGGGGTCGGCGGAAGTCAGGTAAACACACTGCCCGGTGCCGGCATTTCGATCATCGAAGGCGGCGACCACAACATCACGCCCCGGTGGGCCAGAGACCATATGTTTGGTCTGCTGGAAGAGTTTATCCGCAAGGCCGCATGAGTTATTTTACGTAGCATTTTTGTGAATAAAAATAAATACTCGCGAATTGACGTAATTTAAGCTATCAGCCATTAGATCATCCGGTTCAGAACTCCGGCCAGAGCCGGAGCCCGGATGTCTCGCAAAAGGTGCTGGTCGCAATGCCCCAGGTCGTCTCCGCCAATCGACTCGACGATGGAATCGTGGTTTTCGTCGGTCGGGACCGCGCATGGGTAGAGCTGCTCGACGCGGCGCGCCTGTTCGACACTAAGGCCGATATGGAAGCTGCGGTGGCGGTCGCCCAGAAGGACGTCGCCGCAAATCGCGTCGTCGATATTTTCCCCTTCGAGGTGAAGATAAGCGGCGACACGGTTACCGCCGTTGCGCTTCGCGACATCATCCGCACGTCCGGGCCGACCGTCCACCGCGATCACGGCAAGCAGGCCGTTCACGGCTAGGCAATTCATTCTAGCGGAGGCTCCGCATGTACCGTTACGACGAATTCGACGCCGCCTTTGTGAAGGACCGCGTCTCCCAGTTCCGCGATCAGGTGCAGCGCCGTCTGGCGGGCGAACTGACCGAAGACCAGTTCCGCATTCATCGCCTGATGAACGGCCTGTATTTGCAGTTGCACGCCTATATGCTGCGGATCGCCGTGCCTTACGGCACGTTGTCGGCGCGTCAACTGCGCAAACTGGCGGACATCGCCCGTCGCTACGACAAAGGCTACGGCCATTTCACGACGCGCCAGAATCTCCAGCTCAACTGGCCCTCGCTGAAAGATACGCCCGACATTCTGGACGAACTCGCCAGCGTCGAGATGCACGCCATCCAGACATCGGGCAACTGCATCCGCAACGTCACCGCTGACCATTTCGCCGGCGCGGCTGCGGACGAAATCGACGATCCCCGCCCCTACGCCGAAATCCTGCGCCAGTGGTCGTCGATCCATCCGGAATTCTCGTTCCTGCCGCGCAAATTCAAAATCGCCGTGACGGGCGCAGCGCGCGACCGCGCCGCCATTCAGGTTCACGACATCGGCTACCAGCTTGTCCGCAACAGCGCCGGCGAAGTCGGCTTTGCTGTGTGGATCGGCGGCGGTCAGGGCCGCACGCCCATGGTGGCGAAAAAAATTCGCGACTTTCTGCCCGCAGCCGATCTGCTCGCCTATAGCGAAGCCATCGTGCGCGTCTACAATCTCGAAGGCCGCCGCGACAACAAATACAAGGCGCGCATCAAGATCCTCGTTCATGAGAAGGGCGCAGAGCCCATGCGGCTGGCGGTTGAGGAAGAATTCGCCGCCCGCAACGACGGACGCCTGCGCCTGCCGCAGTCCGAAATCGACCGCATTCACGCCTATTTCGCCCCGCCTGCCCTGGCGGCGCGCGGTGCACGGTCGAACGCCTTTGAGTCACGCAAGGCGTCTGACGCCAAATTCCGCGCTTTCGTCGAAACCAATGTGGCGCAGCACAAGATCGACGGCTTCGGCATCGTGACGATTTCGCTGAAGCCCATCGGGGGCATTCCGGGCGACGCCACTTCCGACCAGATGGATGTGGTGGCGGACCTTGCCGAGCGTCTGGGACACGACGAAATCCGCGTGTCGCATGAGCAAAATCTAGTTCTTCCCCATGTGGCGGTGGACGACATTCCGGCCATCTACGATGTGCTTGCCAAACACGAACTCGCCACAGCCAATGTCGGCCAGATCAGCGACATCATCGCCTGTCCGGGTCTCGACTATTGCTCGCTGGCGACCGCGCGTTCGATCCCCGTCGCGCAGCGCATTTCGGATCGCTTCGGCGACGGCGAACGCGCTCACGACATCGGCGATCTCAAGATCAAGATTTCCGGCTGCATCAATGCCTGCGGCCACCACCACGTCGGCCACATCGGCATTCTGGGTCTGGAGCGCAAAGGTGTCGAGACTTACCAGATCACGCTCGGCGGTTCGGCGGACGAGAACTGCACACTGGGCGACATCACCGGACCGGGCTTCTCCTACGAGGCGGTTGTGGATGCGGTGGAAACCGTCGTCGACACCTATCTGGGACTGCGTTCGGACAAAACGGAAGATTTCCTTACAGCCTATCGCCGCGTCGGCATGGCGCCCTTCAAGGCCGCTCTCTACGAAAAGAATCCCGGAGCTGACATTTGACGGTCATTTTCAAAAACGGACAGTTTGTCGAGGATACGTGGAAGACTGTCGCCGACGGCGAGGATCTGCCACCCTCGGGTCACGTGATCGTTCCGCTCGACTGGTGGCAGGCGCAGCGTGGGGCCTTTGAGGGCTCCAACGTGCCAATCGGCGTTCGTATCGAGCCCGGCACAAAGATCGAGGATTATGCAGCGGACATTTCGCGTTTCGCCCTGATCGCCCTCGCCTTCCCCAAATTTCAGGACGGACGCCATTTCTCGACCGCGCAGCTCCTGCGCGAGCGTTATGGCTTCAAGGGCGAATTGCGCGCAGTTGGCGAAATCCTGCTCGATCAGGTGCAATTGATGTCACGTTGCGGCTTCGACACTTTGCAGATTACAGATGGACCAACTCTGGCCGCGTTGCGCGAAGGTCGCGCAACGGTGCTCTCGCGCTTTTATCAGCCGAGCCCGGCAGCAGAAGCGCCCGTCGGGACACGTCCATGGCTGCGCAAGCCTGCCTGAGCGGGTTTAGCAATGCGCGCATCCCGCCTGCGAGTTCTGCTTGCGGCGGCTCCAGATCACATGCGGCGATTGCTCCGACAATCTGACCTTGCGATCGAGATTTGTTTCCAGAATGTAACGCAACCCGCTCAGGACTGGCATATCCTGGCCGGACATGGCTTTCGCTACCGCCGACCACTGAACGCCATCGGCGCGTTTCGCAAATTCGGACACACGCGCGGCCGCATAAGTTCCTGAAGATTGATCCAGGCGGCGCGCGACCGCGTCCACACGCTTGTAAAAATCAGGCCCGATGCTCATCAGGGCGGCCTGTGCAATGCGCTCATGGGAACATGAGT
Source organism: Beijerinckiaceae bacterium (assembly GCA_947478455.1). Lineage (GTDB taxonomy): Bacteria > Pseudomonadota > Alphaproteobacteria > Rhizobiales > Beijerinckiaceae > Terripilifer. The sequence goes on from CANJWR010000053.1 coordinate 19,238, forward strand.
TGATCAGTTCGGCGATCAGCATGGCGACATCCTCCTTTGTTTGATCCTGCGTGACAGTCGTCAACGCAGGCCGAGGTCAGGTTGGGCGCCGAAGGCGACCTGAAGATGGCCATAAAGAGCAAGCCTGCCACATTCGATGTGCGCTGACGCACATCAAAGTCCATCTGATTTCATTAACGTTATGATCGGGCTATGGTTCCCGGCCATGGTCGAGACGATTAGTCTGATGCAGGCGCGGCAAATACTCATCTTGCTAGAATGGGGATTCTGCGCGACCCTGCCTCAGGCTGGCATTGAAAATGTCCGCCAAAGGGGGCGTGACAAACTGGAGGTTCATATGAACAGACGTGGTTTTCTCACAGGACTTTTCGGCGTGGCCGCAGCCACAGCCGCCGCAGCAGCATTCGCGCCGGCCGCCAAGGCCGCACAGGCAGAATCGCTTCTTGACACCCTGCAGGGCATGGACGCCGGCACAGTCGAAAATCCTCTTGCAGCTACCGATGCCGATCTTCCGGCCGAAGGAGCGCAGGAGACGCAGTTCTTTTTCGGCGTGCGCCGCCGGCCGGTTTATCGCCGCGCCTATTACCGGCCCATCGTTCGTCGCCGGGTTGTTTATCGTCGCCCGCGTTGCGTATGGGTACGCAATCGCTTCGGCCGCGTGATCCGCCGCTGTTACTGACACAGGGGAGAGCCGGTCCGCTTTGCGGGCCGGTCGTTCTCTTGAAAGGCGCTCGTCCACGGACGGGCGCTTTTCTTTTTAGCTTATGCGTCGCGGTCGAATCAGGGACAGGATGACGCCCGTTCCGAGCCCCCAGCTCCCATTAATGAAAAAGATGATCCAGTTGACGCGTGCCATCGAGAACGCCTGACCTTTCAGCGGCCCGAAAATGAACCAGCCAGCCAGCGTGGTGGCGACAGCCCCGAAAAGTAAGGCACAGATCAGATAAAGCGGACGTCTTCTCGGCAGCCAGCGCTCGATCAGGGCAAAAAGCACACCCCAGACGCCACCCCAGAACGACAGGTTTATCAGCGCCGGAATTCCGAACGGATGCTGGGCAGTAGACATATTCCACGGGAAGCTCCGCCCCGGCATCATCAGCCAGAGCAGATAACTCGCCATCTGGTGAAACAGCGGCACAGCCAGAAAACCGGCTACAAATCCGAATATCAGAACACGAATATCGACTTTCATGATCGATGCGCTCTCGACCCAAAGTTTCACCCTGACCGCAATCGCGTGAGGGTTGCGGGCAGACGCCAGTTCGGCGACAGCCCTTCAGGAAGGCAATTCTACCAGACGCCCGTATTGGGCATGGAGACCCAGGGCTCCACAGGAGCCAGATGATCGCCCTCCTGCAACAGTTCGATAGAAATATCGTCCGGCGACCGGACAAACGCCATATGGCCGTCGCGCGGCGGGCGGTTGATGGTCACGCCGCCCTTCATGAGCCGCTCGCATAACTCATAGATATTCTGCACCCGATAGGCGAGGTGGCCGAAATTCCGCCCGCCCGTATAAACTTCCGGATCCCAATTGTAGGTCAGTTCGACCAGCGGAGCGTTGCGCTCCTTCGCCAGTTCCACGTCCTGAGGGGCGCACAGAAACACGAGCGTAAAACGCCCCTTCTCGTTGGAAACCCGCCGGACCTCGGTCAGGCCGAGCAATTCACAATAGAAGTGCAGCGATTTTTCCAGGTCCGTCACCCGAACCATGGTGTGCAGATAGCGCAAGGCAAACTCCGTCGCGGATGGTCGATTGATGACGATCAATGAGCGATTGAGCCGAACGGCTCATGCCACAACCGTACCGCACCGCCGCAATTCGTGCCATATCGTGGCGGCGGAATTCCTTCATACCGCCCCCGCGCGACCCGGAACCGGACTCCAGACATGAGCGACAATGCCCGCAAGGAAAGCGCCGCGCTAGCATCGATTGGCGCTAGCGTTGTGCTGACGCTTGGCAAGCTCGTCGCGGGTCTGCTGTCCGGCTCTCTGGCTCTTTTGTCGGAAGCCGCCCATAGCCTGTTGGATACCGGCGCGACGATTCTGACCTATTACGCGGTCAAGATATCCGGCAAACCCGCCGACGACGAGCACCATTACGGCCACGGCAAGGTCGAGGCGGTCGCCGCGCTATGTGAAACCGGCTTGCTGTTTGTGCTCGCCATGGTGGTGGTGAGTGAAGCGGTGCGGCGACTCGGCGGCCATACGGCCGAGCCTGTCGAGGCCACGTGGGTCACATACAGCGTGCTCGCCGCCGCAATCACAATCGACTTCGTACGCTGGCGTTCGCTGCGCGAGATCGCTATCGAAACGCGCAGCGACGCATTGGCCGCCGACGCCCTGCATTTCTCCAGCGATATGATCGGCTCGATTCTGGTTGTCGTCGGCCTGGGCGCGACCAGCCTGGGTTTCGCCCAGGGTGATGCGCTTGCCGCTATAGGCGTTGCGATCTTCATCGCCATCGCCGGCTATCGGTTGGGCCGCCAGACCATCGAAACCCTCATCGACATGGCTCCTGCGGGCTATGCCGAGCGGGTGCGCGGTGCGGCTGAATCGGTCTCAGGGGTCGTGGCGGTCGATTCCGTGCGTGTGCGCAATGTCGGGTCGCATGTCTTCGGAGAAATTACCATCGCAGTGCCGCGCACGATTCCCATCGAGAAGGTGATCCCCATCAAGGATGCGGTCAGCGCAGCGATCAGGGAGAAAATCCCCGAAGCTGCCATCACCGTTACCGCAAATCCGCGCGCGCTCGACGACGAGACCGTGCTGGAGCGCGTGCTGCTCATCGCAGCGCGGCGCAAATTGCCGATCCATCATCTGACCGTGCAGGAAATCGAAGGCGTCAAATCTATCAGCCTCGATGTCGAGGTTGATGGAAGAATGCCCCACGGAGAGGCCCACGAAATCGCATCGCAACTGGAAGCCGCCATTCGCGACGAGATCGGCTCCGACATCGAAGTTGAAACCCATCTGGAGCCGATGGAGCCAGGCGAATTGGCCGGACGCGAGGCCGACCCCGCACAAACTTTTGCGATTGCGAGGGCGCTCGACGCCCATGCGGCGACTCAGAACATCGTCAACAACGTCCACAACGTTCGCGTACGCGCCCATTCCACCGGGCTTGTGGTGAATTATCATTGCAGGGTCGCTCCGGCCCTGAGCGTGGAAGCGGTGCATAGCGCGGTCGATGCGCTCGACCGCAAGGTGCGTAACGATTTTCCGCAAATTACCCGCATCGTCGGCCACGCGGACCTGAACCGCGAGCTGCCATTCACGCCTTAATCGGAAAGCTGACGATTCCTATCGCTCGCCCATGGATTTCGACGCGACCTCGACGAGCGGCGAGAACAGGAACTCGAGGATCCGCCGACGACCGGTCTTGATTTCCGCTGTGACCGCCATACCGGGCGATAGTGGAACCATCACACCGTCTGCGTTGATCTGGATCGCCTCCGGCACAAGCGTAATCGGGAACACGAGGTTCTGCGTGCGCTCGCCGGTCGCAAACATCGCCGGGCGCTTCTGTGTTGCAGGATTGCTCTCGATGGACTGCGCGTCCGACTCCGGCAGCGCATCCTTGGCGACGCGCGTCACCTTTGCGTTGATCGAACCGTAGCGGGTGAACGGAAAGGCATCGATCTTGATGATGGCCTCCTGCCCTACGGAGACGAAACCGATATCCTTGTTGGGCAAGTAGCACTCGATTTCGAAAGAAGCGTCCAACGGCACGATGCGCATCAACTCGGCGCCGGTCGTCACAACCTGCCCGACTGTGGTGATCGACAGGGACTGCACGGTGCCGTCAATCGGACTCGACAATTGCATGTGGCCCAGTCTCGCCAACGCCTTGTTAAGCCGCTGCTCGTAATCATCGGCCTGTCTTTCCGCATCCGCCATTTTCTGCGAATTCTCGGATATGTAGGCCTCGTGGATTTTTCCGATCTCGCGGCCGAGTACAGCGACATTGGCTTCGGCTTCGGCGAGCTGGCCTGTCTGCGTCGCCAGAATGGTTTCCTGATAGCGCTGCGATTCCAGAGCATCAAGCAAGGTGGCGCGCGCGCCAGCGCCTCGCTCGACAAGCGATGTGCGCATACCGACTCGCTCTTTCTGAATGTCGATCAGATTCTTCTGGGCATCGATCGTTGCTGTCAAACGCTCGGCCTCGGCGCGCTTCTGCGCCTGTTGTGCTTCAAGCGACGCCACAACAGCCGAAACTTGGGTCAGATCGCCGATCAAAACGCGATTCTCGCGCAATCGAAGATCCTCAGGGACTTCAGCAGGCCACTCGATTGTGGGAACTGGCGTAAGCCGACGCGACGCAACAGCTGCTATGCCGGTGCGGCGTCTCAGAACTTCGGCCCGGAAGGCCGCCAGGCTGGTTCGGGTCGCACGAACATCCGCTTCGGCTTCGGTGGGATCGAGCCGGACGAGCACATCGCCGGCCTTCACCTGCTTGCCGTTCAGAACGGTGACCTCGCGGACACGTCCCGTCTCAACCGGCTGAATGACCTTGACTGCGCCGAGCGGTTGAATTTTCCCCTGCGCGCTCGCCACGATATCGATACGTCCGAACCAAGACCACAAGAGCGCCAGAACAACAAAGCTGCAAATAGTCATCAGCAGCCAGATACGGACCGGCGACGGCGGCGTTTCGAGAATCTCAATAGCTGCTGGCAGGAACTCGTGATCGCCTGTCGCCCAGCGTCTCTTTTTCGCCGGTTTGCCGGCGTTCTGCGGAACAGCCGTCATGATGTGGCCTGCGCATTCTGAAGCGCCCAGAGCCGGGCGTAGAGTCCGTTCGGAAGTTTCAGCAATTCTTCGTGCGAGCCTGCCTCGACGATGCGGCCGTCCACCATTCCGATAATGCGATTGCAAGGACGCACGGCTGCAAGTCGGTGGGCGATGATGATCACCGTGCGATTGCGAACGATCTGCTGCATGTTCTGCTGAATGATGCGCTCGCTCTCGTAATCGAGCGCCGAGGTCGCCTCGTCGAAAATCAGGATCGGCGGATTGGTCGCCAGCGCGCGCGCAATCGCAATACGCTGGCGCTGCCCGCCAGAAAGGTTCGCGCCGCGCTCCTCGATCATCGAGTCATAGCCCTGCGGCAGCTTGTTGATGAACTCGTCAGCGCCTGCGAGCTTCGCAATCGCGATCACCCGCGCGCGTGGCATGGCCGGATCGGCAAGAGCGATATTGTCGTGGATCGTCCGGTTGAACAGCAGATTTTCCTGCAGCACCACACCGATATTCCGCCTCAGCCAACCTGGATCGAGCTGGGACATATCCGCCCCGTCGAGAAAGACCTGTCCTTCCTCGGGCGAATAAAGCCGCTGCACCAGCTTGGTCAGTGTCGACTTGCCAGAGCCGGACGGCCCCACAATCCCGATGACCTCGCCTGGACGTATGCCAAGAGACAGGCCCTTGAGGACGAAAGGCCCATCGGGTCGATAGCGGAACGCCACGTTACGGAATTCGATGGCGCCCTTCGGGGGCGGCAACACCACGCGCGACTGCGAGGCATGTTCCATAGGCGTGTTCAGAATATCGCCGAGCCGGTCAACCGAGACCTGAACCTGCTGGAAATCCTGCCAGAGCTGCGACAGTCGCAGGATCGGCTGGGACACCTGCGCGGCAATCATGTTGAAGGCCACAAGCTCGCCGACCGAGAGATCCCCATCAATGACCGCCTTTGCGCCGAACAGAAGGATCGCCGCGGTCGTCAGCTTGTTGACATACTGAATAGCGTTCTGCCCGCCCGCAGCCAGCAAAGTCGTGCTGAATGCAGTCTTCACATAGGCAGCAAGCCGCTCTTCCCACTGCACCTGCATGACAGGTTCGACGGCTGCGGCCTTGACCGTGTGAATGCCCACCACGGTCTCGACAAGAAATTGCTGGCTCAACGCGCCGCGATTGAACTTTTCTTTCACCTGCTC
>CANJWR010000054.1 GCA_947478455.1 Beijerinckiaceae bacterium
ACGGACTTCTGGAGGCCATCAACGGAAACGTCCAGGCCGCCAAACGCAAGGCAAAAGGCTATCGCAGCAAGCGCAACCTCAAGTTGATGGTCTACCTCATCGCCGGAGGGGTGCTGGACACGCTACCCACATGAAACAGCGACGAGCCTCGCAAGGTCATCGACCGCGCCAAGGGCATCTTGATGAAGGCCCGCAATATTCCCGAGGCGCAGGCCTATACGATGATGCGCAAGGTGGCGATGAACGAAAACCGTCGTATCGCCGAAATCGCCCGATCCATCATCACGGCCTCGGAGTTGCTCGGATGACCGAAAGACTTCGGGTTGGATACCTGCCGTTGCTTGATGCGGCCTTGCTGCTGGTGGCGGATCGGGTCGGCTTCGCGCGAGAGCGCGGGCTCGAACTAGAGCTCGTGCGCGAGACTTCGTGGGCGAACATTCGCGACAAGCTGGCTGTCGGCTATTTTGACGCTGCCCACATGCTGGCGCCGGCCGCCATTGCTTGCAGTCTTGGGCTGGGGCAGATTCGCGCACCGCTCGTTGCCCCCATTTCGCTTGGTCTCAACGGCAATGCGATCACCGTGTCGCACGCCTTCTACAAATTGCTCTCGACCCATGCGGATGGCGATATGGGCGATCCATTTGTCAGCGCGCGGGCACTAGTCGACGTGGTCGCCGGAAAACGCGCGCGTGGTGAGCCGCTGCCGGTTTTCGCCCATGTGTTTCCGTTTTCGAGCCATCATTACCAGTTGCGGATCTGGTTGAAGGCTGCCGGACTCGATCCAGATCATGATGTCGGGATGGTGGTCCTGCCGCCGCCGTTCATGGTCCGAGGGCTTGAGCAGGGGCAGGTGGATGGCTTTTGTGTCGGGGCGCCGTGGAATTCCGTGGCGGTAGAAAGCAATGCCGGCGTCATATTGCATCTGGGGCGGGATATTGTCCGGAACTGCCCTGAAAAAGTGCTGGCGATGCGTAAGGAATGGGCAATCGCAAATGGCTCTGCCTGCGAAGCGCTCCTAGCGTCCATTCGGGATGCGGCGATCTGGTGCGCGGATGGGGCCCATCGTCAGGAATTGAGCGAAACACTCTACGAGCAGGTGGCATCATCAACCGGTCAGGACGTGATTGCGCGAATTCTTGGTGGCGAAATGAGGCTCGGAAACGGGGCGTCGCGATTTGCGCCCGACTATCTGAATATTTCGCCGGCCGCCACTTCGCCGCACAAGGAGCAGGCGCTTTGGCTCTATGCCCAGATGGTCGCTGCCGGACAGGCGGACTTCTCGGATGAGCACGCGCGAGACGTTGCGGCGATCTTCCCCGAACAGACCGGCGCGATGGACGCCGCCGCCCTCCCGGTCGCGTTTGCAGGGCCCTCTTTCGAGCCGGAACGCCTGAAGGCCTATGCGGAAGCGCTTGTCTGAGCGTCGCCCCGAAGCCTGCATAAAAATACAACGATCCGGATGCGAAGCGGGCAAGCAAATGTTGGCTCCGTTCGGCCCCCATGCGCCGGATGGCCTGAAACAGCTTAAAAATGGCCGTATCGCGAATTTTTCTGTAACTGGCACGCCGCTTGTATCTAGTCTTTCGAAGCAAGCGGCCGTCTTTGGATAGTCGCCCCCAAAAGGTCCAACGACGGGCCTTGCAGCAACGCCGCTGATGAGAAAAGCCGAATTGGTCGGCTTGTCTCCTCACGGCGTTTTTTTTGACTGGAGATCAGCATGACGCAGGATGCAGGCAGCAAGGGCAAAAAGGGTCTCGATCGTCGTTCCTTCCTCAAGCATACGGCCGGCGTGGCCAGCACGGCTGCCCTCGCGGTCGCGGCGCAGTCGGCCTTTCCGTCCGGCGTGTTCGCTCAGGCTGCCGGACCTGAAGTCTCGAAGGTTGTGCTTGGCTACATTGCGCTCACAGATGCGGCTGCGCTGGTGATCGCCAAGGAAAAGGGCCTGTTCACAAAATACGGCCTGCCGGACGCCGATATTTCAAAGCAAGCCTCCTGGGCCGCGACGCGCGACAATCTGGTTCTCGGCGGAGACAAGAATGGCATCGACGGCGCGCATATCCTCACCCCAATGCCTTATCTCATTTCGACCGGCAAAGTGACGCAGAACAACGTGCCGACCCCGATGTATCTGCTGGCTCGCCTCAATCTGGATGCGCAGGCGATATCGGTCGCCAACGAATACAAGTCCACGAAAGTTGGTCTGGATTCCTCGCCGCTGAAAGCCATTTTCGAAAAGAAGAAGGCCGAGGGCAAGGACGTCAAGATCGCCATGACCTTCCCGGGTGGAACCCATGACCTGTGGGTGCGCTATTGGCTCGCCGCCGGCGGCATCGATCCTGACAAGGACGTGTCCACCATTGTGGTGCCGCCGCCCCAAATGGTCGCCAACATGAAGGTCGGCAACATGGACGCGTTCTGCGTCGGCGAACCGTGGAACGAACAGCTCGTCAATCAGGACATCGGATTTACCGCCTGCACGACAGGTGAAATCTGGAAGAAGCATCCAGAAAAAGCGCTTGGAATAAGAGCCGATTGGGTCGACAAAAATCCGCGCGCCACGCAGGCGCTTCTGATGGCTGTGCTGGAAGCCCAGCAATGGGCCGACAAGTTTGAAAACAAGGAAGAGATGGCGACTATTCTGGGACGTCGCCAATGGTTCAACGTTCCACCGGCCGATGTGCTGGGTCGTTTGCGTGGCGACATCAACTATGGCAACGGGCGCAATGTGAAGGGCACAGAACAGTTCATGAAGTTCTGGCGCGATCACGCTTCCTATCCATTCCAGAGCCATGACGCATGGTTCATCGCCGAGGACATTCGCTGGGGCAAGTTCGAAGCGACTACCGATATCAATGCGCTTGTGAAGAAAGTGAATCGCGAAGATCTCTGGCGCGCAGCCGCAAAATCGCTTGGGGTTGCGGCGGCAGATATTCCCGCTACGTCGTCGCGCGGGCCCGAAACATTCTTCGACGGAAAGGTTTTTGATCCGGCAGATCCGTCAGCCTATCTGAAGAGTCTCGCTATCAAGCGCATCGCCTGAGCAATGCGGCGTTCCGACGCCGCAATTCGCTCGCAGGAGAAAACCATGACCATGGCCGTTCGCAACACAAATATGTCTGACGCCAAAGCAATTCCGACGATAGCCACGAAGGCAGTCGTGTTGCCCTTCGTGCCGCCAAAATCTCAGACTGGCGCCCGTATTCGCCAGATGGCGATCAACATCGCGACCGCTGTTGTGCCGCCACTTATCACGGTCGCGCTGATCCTGATCGTCTGGCAAATACTCTGCGCACGTCCCGGCGCAACTTTGCCGGCGCCGTCCGTCGTGTGGGCCGAAGCGAACGATCTCATCGTCAGTCCGTTCTTCAATTTCGGTTCGCAGGACATAGGCCTGGGCTGGCGCGTGCTCGTATCTTTGCAGCGCGTGCTGGTGGGCTTCGGTCTCGCTGCCGTCGTGGGCATTATGCTCGGTACGCTGGTCGGTCAGTCAGTATGGGCCATGCGTGGCCTTGATCCGGTGTTTCAGGTTCTACGCACCGTGCCGCCGCTCGCATGGCTGCCGATTGCGCTGGCGGCCTTCCGCGACAGTCAGCCTTCCGCGATCTTCGTGATTTTCATCACCAGCATATGGCCGGTCATTATCAACACTGCGGTGGGTATACGCAACATTCCGCAGGACTATCGCAATGTGGCGCTCGTGTTGCGGCTCAACGCCTTTGAGTATTTCGCCAAGATCATGGTTCCTGCAGCGGCGCCTTATATCTTCACCGGCCTGCGCATCGGCATTGGCCTGTCGTGGTTGGCGATTGTGGCGGCCGAAATGCTGACGGGGGGCGTCGGTATCGGCTTCTTTATCTGGGACGCGTGGAATTCGTCACGGCTTCCAGACATCGTGGTGGCGTTGATCTACATCGGTGTCGTCGGCTTCATGCTGGATCGTCTTGTCAGTCTGATCGGGCGTCTTGCGACGCGCGGCGTGGCCGTAAACTGAGGAGGAAATCATGAATCGTCCTTATCTGAAGATCGATCAGGTTTCCAAAGTTTTCAATCGCGGCTCCATGTCCACCGAAGTTCTCAAGGATATTTCACTCGATATCGAGCGTGGAGAATTCGTGTCGATCATCGGACATTCTGGTTGTGGAAAGTCGACACTTCTCAACATCATTGCTGGCCTTACACCGGCCACGATCGGCGGCATTCTGCTCGAGGACCGCGAAGTGAATTCTCCCGGTCCGGACCGGGCGGTGGTCTTTCAAAACCACAGCCTGCTGCCGTGGCTCACGGTCTATGACAATGTCAGGCTTGCGGTCGACAAGGTCTTCGGGCGGCAAAAGTCGCGGGCTGAGCGACACGCCTGGACGATGCACAATCTGGATCTTGTGCAGATGGGACATGCGGCAGACAAACGGCCGTCGGAAGTCTCCGGCGGCATGAAGCAGCGCGTCGGCATTGCGCGGGCACTCGCGATGGAACCGAAGGTTCTGTTGCTGGACGAGCCCTTCGGAGCGCTGGACGCTTTGACGCGTGCGCATCTGCAGGACAGCGTGATGCAGATCCATGCTACGCTCGGCAACACGGTCATCATGATCACGCATGACGTCGATGAGGCGGTTCTGCTCTCGGACCGAATTGTGATGATGACCAATGGCCCATCGGCACGTGTCGGAGAAGTTCTGACTGTGCCGCTCGCGCGACCGCGCAAACGCCTCGAACTCGTCACCAACGCGACCTATACGAAGTCGCGTGAATCGGTGCTCAAATTTCTTTACGAGCGCCATCAATTTGTCGAGGCAGCCTGAGGCTATCATGAGCGAAGCTCTCGTCGTCGTCGGAAACGGTATGGCCGCAACACGGCTGGTCAAGGAATTGTCTTCGAGGGCGCTCGGAAAATTCAGCATTCTGGTAATCGGAGACGAACCGCGCTCTGCCTACAATCGCGTGCTTCTGTCGTCCTATCTGGCGAAGGAGATCGATGCTGGCTCGCTCGACCTTCTGCCGCGCAACTGGTCACGCCAGGCAGGAGTCACCTACATGACCGGCAGCGCGGCGGCTTCGATCGATCGCCGCGCCAAAACGGTTTTGCTGGCGAATGGAAAGTCAATTCGATACGACAAACTTGTGCTCGCAACAGGTTCGCAGCCAATCCGCCTGCCGAAGCCCGGCATGAACCTTCCAGGCGTCGTGACGTTTCGAGACCTGCAGGATGTGTCGCAAATGATTGCGGCGGCAAAGTCCCGCGCGCGCGCTGTTGTGATCGGCGGTGGATTGCTGGGCATCGAGGCAGCATATGGATTGAAGCGCATTGGCGCGGATGTAACGCTCATTCATATCATGGACCGTCTGATGGAGCGCCAGCTCGACGGTCGCGCGGCTGCAATGCTCAAAGACGCGATCGAACGCAAGGGCATTGACGTGAAGCTTTCGGCGGACACCGCCTTTGTTGAAGGGGAAGCCTGCGCAGAAGCTGTCGTGCTGACGGACGGAACACGGCTTGACGCGAGCCTCGTTGTTTGCGCCGTCGGCATTCGGCCCAACATCTTGCTGTCTCAGTCTGTTGGCCTCGATACAGGGCGCGGCGTCAAGGTCAACGATTTATTGCGTACGTCCGATCCACACATCTATGCCATAGGCGAATGTGCGGAGCATCGCGGTGTTTGCTACGGGCTCGTCGAGCCCGCTTACGATCAGGCCAATATTCTGGCGGCGCATCTGTCCGGAAAATCGTCGGCGGCCTACGAGGGATCGATGCTCTCCACAAACCTGAAGGTCTCCGGCGTCAGCGTGTTTTCAGCCGGTGATTTCGAGGGAACGAAGGGCTCTCAGTCTATTGTTTACGCCGATACGGCAGGTGGCGTTTACAAGAAGCTTGTTGTTTCAGGAAATCGATTGACCGGCGCCATGCTGTATGGAGATGCGACGGATGCACGTTGGTATCTCGAATTGATGCGCGCCGGAACCGATATCGGGCACATTCGGGAAAGTCTGGCGTTCGGCCAAGGCATGGCCGTCCGGATGGCGGCGTGAGGGTCTGATGAGCGGCGACTTTTCTTCCGAACAAAAGCGTTATCTCGAAGGGTTCGTGTCGGGCGTTGCGGCGTCCCGGGGCGCCAAAGTTGAATCTCAAGCGAAGCAGGGCCTTTCTCCCACGCAGGGGCCGGATGGAATTCATTTCGCTGCGCAGGATGCTGCCGTCAGAACCGGCGGAAAGCTGACCGATCAGGAAAAGTGGAAACGTGAACAACATCCATTTGACGCTTATGCGCGGTTAAAAGAGCAGGCGTCCCGCGACGAATTTCCAAAGCCCCCTGACAACTTTCGTTGGCGCTACAATGGTCTTTTCTATGTTGCCCCCGCGCAAAATAGCTATATGTGCCGGTTGCGCATTCCCAACGGAATTCTCAATCACTGGCAAATGTCGGGCGTGGCCGATATTGCCGAAACTTTTGGTGGCGGATACGCGCACGTAACGACCCGCGCCAACCTCCAGATCCGAGAGATTGCGGCTCGCCATGCTGTTGATGTCGTGGAAAGCATTCAGGATATCGGTCTGACGACACGTGGTTCCGGCGCAGACAACATACGCAATGTCACCGGAGACGCGACTGCAGGAATCTCAACGCAAGAATTGCTGGATACGCGACCTTATGCGCGCCAATGGCATCATCATATTCTGAATGATCGTTCGCTGTTTGGGTTGCCTCGTAAATTCAATGTTGCGTTCGACGGCGGCGGGTCGATTCCTACGCTTGAAGATACGAATGACATTGGGTTTCAGGCCGTGGATGTATCGGGCGGGTCAAGCGCCGAGGCCGGGATTTGGTTCCGGCTGACGCTCGGAGGCATTACCGGACAACGGGATCTCGCTCGCGACACGGGAATTATCCTGCGGCCAGGCGAGGCTGTCAAAGTTGCTGATGCGATCGTCCGTGTTTTTATTGTTCACGGAAATCGCACCAATCGGAACAAGGCACGTCTGAAGTATCTGCTGGACGACTGGGGGTTCGAGAAGTTTCTTTCGGAAGTCGAACTGGTTCTCGGGTGGAAAATGACCCGCATAGATGCCTCACTTGTGAAGGATCGTCCCGTTCACAATCGTTCGGCGCATATCGGGGTTCATGCGCAGCGGCAAATAGGTCTTTTCTATTTGGGGGTTGCCCTGCCTTTGGGGAAAATCACCGGTCCTCAAATTCGCGAGATCGCTGCGGTAGCGCGTGAGTTCGGGGATGGGGATATTCGGCTGAGCGTCTGGCAAAATCTTCTTATATCAGGCATTCCGGAAGCGAAAATTGAGCAGGCTAAGGATCGGATTCTCTGGGCGGGACTGCGCGTGGAGGCGAGTGCAGTCCGAGCAGGTCTCGTTGCCTGTACCGGATCGGTGGGCTGCCGGTTCGCGGCAGCCGATACAAAAAAGAACGCGCAGCAGATTGCCGACTGGTGCGATCTACGACTTGATCTCGACACGGCGATCAATATCCATCTGACGGGTTGTCACAATTCTTGCGCTCAGCATTATATTGGAGACATCGGCCTTATCGGAACGCGTGTTCCGGTCAATGACGATGGCGATACGGTCGACGGCTATCATGTGATGGTCGGCGGCGGGTTTGGGGTTCAGGGCAGGATTGGACGCGAACTGCTTCAGAATGTTCGGGCCGAAAATATACCGCAAACAGTTGAGTTCCTGCTGCGGACGTATCTTGAGCACCGTCAGAGTTCTTCCGTGTCGTTCCATGATTTTGCAAATGCGCATTCTTCGGAGGAAATTATCGACCTGATGGAAGGGCTTGAAACGTGAACGCGCTTTCACCTCCGCCTGGTTCGACTCCCGTAATCCCCGAAACAGCGCCATTTACGCCTGAGCAGCGGTCCTGGCTCAATGGCTTTTTTGCGGGGCTATTTTCACAGGATGAACCTGCCGTGACGGCTTTGTCCGCCGCCGCAGGGGCTGAGATCACAGGTGGACTCGGGTCTTCGAGTGAAGACGATGATGCCCCCTGGCGCGACCAGTCTCTGCCTCTTTCTGAACGCATGAAGCTGAGCGCCGATCGGCCTGTCGGGGTGCGAATGATGGCCGCGATGGCGCAACAGGATTGCGGACAATGTGGATATAATTGTCGCGATTATGCGTCCGCCATATCGATGCAGGCCGAGGATCGGCTAAATCTCTGTGTGCCGGGAGGCAAAGAGACGGCGCGGATGTTGAAGTCGCTTGTCGAGGATATGGGTGGCGGGGCAACTGATCCAGACGAGGCTAAGGCAAAGTTGGAAGCGCGCAGCGTGGCGCAGGCCGCGCTTGCGGATGATCGACCTGGGCGTTCAAGGGCGCGGCCGGTTCTGGCGCGTATTCTGAAGCGCTACCGTTTGAATCAGGAAGGGTCGGCAAAGCAAACATTTCATGTTGAGTTCGACCTTTCGGCGAGCGGGCTTACATATAGGCCTGGCGACAGCTTTGGTGTTTTCCCGAAAAATGATCCGTCACTCGCGGATCGCGTTATCTCTGCCATCGGCGCTCCGCCTGACTTTCCGATTGCCGGGGGCACGCTTCGCGATGTGCTTGTCAGCGATATGTCGCTCGGAACGGCGCCGGACGGGTTGTTCGATTTCATTGGTTATCTGACTGGCGGCGCTCGTCGACAGAAGGCCAAAGCGTTGGCGAAGGGCGAAGATCCGGATGGCGACCTTGATACGCTCGACGTGCTGGCTGCGCTCGAGAAGTTTCCGGGGATCCGTCCCGATCCTGAAGCGTTCATTGAATGTCTGGAGCCTTTGCAACCCCGACTATATTCGATTTCATCATCGCAACGCGAACGCGCGGAGATTGTGTCGCTGACGGTCGACCAGGTTCAATATACGGTTGGGGGTCGGACGCGGTTCGGCGTCGCCTCGACATTACTGGGAGAACGATTGGATATCGGGGATGAATTGAAGGTCTACGTTCAGCAGGTGCATAATTTCTCCCTGCCGTCTAATGGAAATGTCCCGGTCATTATGGTGGGCCCGGGAACCGGCATAGCGCCATTTCGATCATTTTTGCAGGAACGGCGGTGTGTTTGCGCGACAGGCGGCGCGTGGCTGTTCTATGGGCATCAGCATGCGGCCTCCGACTTTTTCTATCGCGACGAACTTGAGGGCCTTCAGGCCGATGGGGCTTTGACTCGTTTGTCGCTCGCCTGGTCCCGCGATGGAAGCCAAAAGGTCTACGTTCAGGATCGTATGCTTGATGCGTCCGAAGAACTGTGGAAGTGGCTCGAAAAGGGGGCGCATTTCTATGTTTGTGGCGACGCTAAAAAAATGGCGGCAGATGTCGAGAAGGCATTGCTGGTCGTGGTGCAAAATTGCGGCGGACATTCAATCGACGGAGCCAAGGCATTCGTCCAGCAATTGAAGAGAGCGGGACGATACCAGACGGATGTTTATTGATGAACGCCGCCGCAACCTCGGCTTTGACGCGAACCACCTGCCCCTATTGCGGCGTGGGTTGTGGGGTGATCGTGAAGCCCCTAGAGGATGGGGGCGTTGAAATTGGTGGTGATCCTGACCATCCGGCCAATTTTGGAAAGCTTTGCTCGAAGGGCTCGGCCCTTGGGGAAACCCTGAGTCTTGAAACTCGTCTACTTTATCCTGTCGTGGACGGTGGTCGGGCCAGTTGGGATGTGGCGCTGGATCGCGTAGCGCGCGGTTTACGCGAGACAATTGAAAAATATGGCCCGAATTCGGTTGCCTTCTATCTCTCGGGGCAATTGCTGACGGAAGACTATTATGTCGCCAACAAGTTGATGAAAGGATTTCTCGGTTCGGCAAATGTCGACACGAATTCCCGTCTCTGCATGGCGTCTTCGGTTGCTGGCCACAAGCGTGCTTTTGGTTCTGATACGGTGCCGGGATCTTACGAGGATCTCGATGAGGCCGATTTGATTGTCTTTGTCGGATCGAATGCCGCTTGGTGCCATCCGGTGCTGTATCAGCGCATGTTGCGGGCTAAACAAACGAGAGGAACCAAATTCGTCAACATCGATCCGCGGCGATCCGCCAATTCAGAGAGTGCGGACTTGCAATTGTCACTTAGACCCGGAACGGACTCGATTTTATTCGCAGGTCTGCTTTGGCTTCTGGTGGATAGCGGCGAAATTGACGTTCAATATGTTTCCAAATTCACGGATAATTTCGACGAATCTTTGAAGGTCTCGAGACAGATTGCCGGGTCGGTCGAACAGGTGGCTTTCGTAACAGGCCTTGCGGTGGAGGATGTTGCGGAATTCTATCATTTATGGGCAAGCAATGAACGGGTGGTGACACTGTACAGTCAGGGCGTCAACCAGTCGGCGCAGGGAACCGATAAAGTTAACGCCATCATCAATTGCCATCTTGCGAGCGGTCGGATTGGGCGCGTCGGCATGGGGCCGTTCTCTCTTACGGGCCAGCCGAACGCCATGGGCGGTCGCGAAGTTGGTGGTCTGGCAAATCAGCTTGCGGCCCATATGGGTTTTTCGCCTGAGGAAGTGGATCGCGTCGGGCGGTTCTGGAATGCTCCACGCATGGCGACGCAGGAGGGGTTGAAGGCCGTTGATATGTTCGACGCCATTGACCGCGGGGAAATCAAGGCGCTCTGGGTCATGGGCACCAATCCGGTCGTGAGCCTGCCGCGCGCCGACTTCGTGCGAACAGCGTTGGGAAAGCTCGATCTTTTCGTCGTGTCCGAAAATGTTGCGCGAAATGATACGATAGCGGCCGGAGCTCACGTTGTTTTGCCCGCGGCTGCTTGGGGAGAAAAGGACGGCACTGTTACAAATTCCGAACGCAGGATTTCTCGGCAGCGGGCGTTCCTTCCAATGCCGGGCGAAGTTTGGAAAGACTGGGAAATCATTTGCAATGTCGCCGGACGGCTTGGATTTGAGAATGCTTTCGGGTTCTCGAGTGCGGCGGAAATTTTTCGGGAACATGCGGCGCTTTCGTCGTTCGAAAATGGTGGAACGCGTGATTTTGATCTGGGCGGACTGCTGAACCTGACGGAACGATCCTATCATTCGCTTGAGCCGATACAGTGGCCCGTGAATGATGGCGGGTTTTCAGGCGCGAACAGGATGTTTGCAGATGGTCGCTATTTTACAGCTTCTGGTCGCGCTAGATTTGCTGTGATCGCAGCGCCCGAACTCGGGTCGCACACGGACAGTCGCTATCCGCTGATGCTGAATACGGGGCGCGTGCGAGACCAATGGCACACGATGACCCGCACCGGTCTTTCTCCGCGCCTCGGGGGGCATCGATCAGAACCTTTTGTCGAGATCAACACTCAGGATGCTGTGAAATATGGTGTTGCGGATGGCGGTCTTGTCAGACTGGAATCCGAGTCTGGTGCGGTCACGTTGCGCGCTGTTGTCACCGACGATCAGCAAGACGGAACGATTTTCGCGCCGATCCACTGGACGGACGAAATTGCATCCCACGCGCGCGTCGGCGCTTTGGTGAATGCGAAAACAGATCCGTTTTCCGGGCAGCCTGAACTCAAGGCGACGCCTGCGAAAATAAGCCCTGTATCTTTTCCACGAAGCGGTTTCGTAATGTCGCGCACGCGCATGGCGTTTGATCGCGAGTCCTTCTGGAGCTGGAGCGCGATCGACGGCGGTTTTGCCTGCAGGATGGAGACGGATCGTTCAATCGAGGTCTTGCTGGAGACTTTGAAGAAGCTCGTGGACGGGCCGGTCGAGACGCTTCAATATCAGGATGAATATCTTGGCATTGATCGCTTTGCCCTCCTGCGGGCCGGAAGGGTTCTGGCGATTGTGTTTCTGGGCTCCGAACGCGCGTCGACGCCGTGGGCCGGCTTGCTTCCGGCATGGACGAGCGAAGCGATTGGCGAGGGGCACCGCCGGATGCTTCTGTCCGGTCAACTTGCAGACGGCTGTGCGCCCCGCAGCGCAACGGTTTGCGCCTGCTTTGGAATAGCAGGTGACGTCATTGAGAATATTCTGGCGCAACCTGATGGGTCGCTCGAAAAGGTCGGTCGCCTCACCAGGGCCGGCACCAATTGTGGATCCTGCGTGCCTGACATGCGCAAGATCATGCAGCGGCTGGCGGCGAATGCGCCGGTGGAACTGACGGTTGCCTGAAAGGTCGTACAGACTTTCCCGGTCGTCAAACCTCTCGTATAGCTGATCGGAAGACGGGAGGGCGCTGGTCCATTCGCGTCGGCGGGAGGATGCAGCATGAGCGATTCCATCGAGCGGCCCGTACCTGGAAATGGCGAAGGCCTATGGGGCAGCGATGTCATTGCTGATTTGTTGCGCGCGCTCGATGTTCCCTATTTGACGCTGAATCCGGGCGCCAGCTTTCGCGGGTTGCATGACAGTCTCGTCAACCGACTGGGTAATCGTGCGCCGCAGATGCTTCTTTGCCTGCACGAGGAATCAGCCGTCGCTATAGCGCATGGCTGGGCAAAAGTGACCGATAGGCCGCTGGTGTCGATTGTTCACAGCAATGTTGGTTTGATGCACGCCACGATGGGCGTGTTCAACGCATGGTGCGATCGCGCGCCGCTGATGCTGATAGGTGCGACCGGGCCGGTGGACGCCGCCAAACGTCGCCCATGGATCGACTGGATTCACACGGCGCGCGATCAGGCCGCGCTTGTGCGTCCCTATACCAAATGGGACGATCAACCGGGGTCGGTAGCTGCTGCAGTCGAGTCGATTTTGCGCGCCTGGCAGATCACGCAGGCTGCGCCGCAGGGGCCGACCTATGTGGTGCTGGACGTAGCGCTGCAGGAGCAAAAGCTCGACAAGCCGGTGAAGATTCCGGACGTGACGCGCTTTCGCGCGCCCGATGTTCCGGGGCCTTCGGAGGAAATGATCGCGCGAGCCTCACGTTTGCTGTGCGGTGCGGCGCGCCCATTGGTCCTCATGGGGCGCGTGTCCCGCTCCGAATCTGACTGGGCGGCGCGCATCGCGCTTGCCGAGGCTCTCAATGCGGTCGTGCTGACGGACATGAAGGTTGCGGGCGCGTTTCCCACCACGCATCCGCTCTACGGCGCGCCGACCGGAACTTTCACAACGCCAGCAATGGCCGATCTGATCCGTCAGGCCGACGTGGTGCTGGCGCTCGACTGGGTCGATCTTGCGGGAACGCTGAAAGCCGCCTGGGGAGACGAGTCCGTGGGGGCTAAGGTGATCTCGGTTTCACTCGATCAATATCTGCACAATGGCTGGAGCATGGATCATCAGGGTCTCGCGCCGGTCGATCTGGCGATTGCGGCTGCGCCCGGCCCGACTGTCCATGCGCTCGTCAATGCGCTGGCAGGGTATAAAAGCGCCGACGTCTGGGCAGGGCGCAAGACGACGCCCGCAAAAAGCGAACCGGCGTTTCCCAACGAGCCTTTGAGCGTCCCGGCGCTGGCGTCGGTTTTGCGCAAGGCTGTGACTGGGCGCGAAGCCTGTCTCATCCGTCATCCGCTGTCGTGGGCCGGGTATATGTGGGACGTTGCGCATCCGCTGGATTTTCTCGGCACGGATGGCGGCGGCGGAATCGGATCGGGGCCGGGAACGGCCATCGGGGCTGCGCTGGCCCTGCGTGGTAGCGGTCGCCTGCCGGTTGCGGTGCTGGGCGACGGCGATTTTCTGATGGGCGTCACGGCCGTCTGGACAGCAGCCCATTACAACATTCCGTTGCTGATCATTGTAGCCAATAACCGCTCCTATTTTAATGACGAGGTCCATCAGGAGCGCGTGGCGCGCATGCGCGAGCGGCCTGTCGAGAACAAATGGATCGGCCAGCATATCGGCGAACCGGACGTCGATATTGCGGCCATGGCGCGGGGGCAGGGCGCAACGGCTTTCGGGCCTGTGACGGATCTTGGAAGTCTTGAACGGGCCATTCGTGATGGTATCGCGGCGGTGGATCGGGGCGAGGTCGTTGTGATCGATGCGCGGGTCGATCCCGGTTACGATCCGGCGATGACGAGCGCGTTGACCAAACAGCCGGATCGATCGTGAGGCTGTTCCACTAGGCGTGCCCGGCGCCTGCCGTTATGGTGCGCGCCGAATTGCCATGATCTTGCCTGAGGAAAGAAATGCCGGGACCGGGAACAAACAATCCGCCACGTCCGGCGGACTCCTATTTTACTGCCGCCGAACTGATCGAGGACGCCTTCAACCGGATGAACGAATCCGTCTGGGGCTATGTGGCGGGCGGCGCTGAGTCGGAGACCAGCAAGCGCCGCAATCGTGATGCGCTTGACTCATGGGCGTTCCGTGCGCGCATCCTGCGGCGCGTCGACAAGGTGGAAACTTCATCGACATTGCTCGGTAGCAAGCTGCGCATTCCGGTTCTGTTCGCCCCGATGGGGTCTATGGATGTGTTTGTCGACGGCGGCGGTGCAGCCGGCGTCGAGGCTGCCTGTCGTTTCGGGACTTTGCCGATCCTGAGTTCTGTGACGCCGCCGGGCATTGAGGCGACCGCAAAGTCGCATCCGGGCGACAAATGGTTCCAGCTTTATATTCGCGGCGACGACGCCTGGATCTTTGACATGGTCCGGCAGGTGCGGCAGGCCGGCTACAAGGCCCTGCTGCTAACGGTCGACACAGCGGTCTACAGCATTCGCGAACGGCAGATCGCCCAACGCTGGCTGCCGCCCACCAAGCGCGGCGATCAGGGGCCGGAATATCAGGCGATGTTCGACTGGGATACAGCGGCGCGCATCAAGGATATGGCGGGCATTCCGGTGTTTTTGAAAGGGATACAGACCGCCGAGGACGCCGAGATCTCCATGCAGCGTGGCTTCGACGCGATCTATGTTTCCAACCATGGCGGTCGACAACTCGATCATTCGCTTGGCACGCTCGATATTCTCCCCGAAATCGTCGAAGCCGCGAAGGGACGCGTCCCGGTGATCGTCGACGGCGCGGTGTCGCGCGGGTCTGATGTGGTGAAGGCGCTGGCGCTGGGCGCCTCGGCTGTCGGTGTCGGGCGCTTGCAGGCCTATGCGCTTGCTGCTGCGGGCGTGGAGGGCGGAATGCGCCTGCTGGAAATTTTCGAAAAGGAAATCGTCACCACTATGGCCTTGCTGGGTGCAAGATCGCTGGGCGAGTTGAACGCGTCCCTGCTGCGGGCCGTGCCGCCGCCGTCAAATCCGGATGGGCCGTTCCCGCATTTGCCGGCGCACATCAGGCTATAGCGAAATTTAGCGCTGCGATGCCGGCATCAATGCGTTTTCGTAGAGGAATTCCATCAGCAGCGCATTGAAGCCGGCGGGGTCTTCCATGTAGCATGCATGGCCGGTGCCCGGCAGAATGTGATGGGTCGCGCCCGGGACGAGCGAGGCGGCGCGCATTCCCTCGCGGAGCGCTGAATCGTGTTCGCCATTGATGATCATGAGCGGACGCTGAATCTTCGGAAGGATCGGAACGAAATCGACCGGCGCGCGCGCCTGTAGAATTTTGACAATAGCTTCGGCTTCCAGATTGCTGGCATTTGTTTCGAACATGTCGAGAAAATGCTGGCCCATAGGGCTTTTTGCAAAGGCCGCGCTGACCGTCTCGGCCATGTGGCGGCGGTAATAGCCCTCGATGCCTTGTTCGCGATAGCCGCGTACGCGTGGATCGTTCGGCCCGCGATCCTTGGCGGGGGCGCTTGCGCCAACCGCAACGAGCCCGCGAAAGAGATCAGGGCGCTCGTGTCCGAGCTTCAATGTCAGGATGGCCCCGATGCTGACGCCCACCAGCACGATGTCGCGCATCTGCTCGGCTTCAATGACGCCAAGAAGATCACTCGCCAGATCGTCGAGCGTATAGGCTTCGGTGATCTTGTCGGTGCGTCCATAACCGCGCAGATCAGGTGTGACGACCTTGAACCAGTTCGAGAACCACGCCGTCTGGTAAAGCCAAGAACGATGATCAAAGGGATTGCAATGGATGAGCATAAGCGGCGGTCCGTCGCCCATGACATCGTACCAGGTGCGAATTCCATTTGTGGTGACGTAAGGCATGGTTTGTTCGCTTCCGATTTCCTACTTGCGGCTGCCGCGATCAAACAACGTGCGGAACATCTGCGCCCACTTTTCGAAATCGTCCATGTAGGTAGGGCGATTGGTCAGAAAGACCTTCTTCACCGGCGGTAGATCTCCCGGCGGCATATCGGTGCGCGAGGATTCGTAGCCCAGCTCGCGATAAATCATCTGGCCTTCTTTCGACATCAGGAAGTCGATCAGCAGCATCGCGGCGTGCGGGTGCGGGGCTTTCGTCGCGAGGGCCGTCACGGTATCGAGAACATAGACCGAGCCGGGCGCGATCCATTCCACATGGCCGCCCTGCGCCTTGCTGGCGATGATATGGGATGCGTAGGTCATTGGAGCCAATTCGACTTCGCCGGTCAACATCAGGTTGGTGACGGCGCGGGAGGTGACCTGAAAGACGCGCGAGTCCTGCTGGGCGAGCTTGCGCAGATAGTCCTCGCCCTTCTCCAGCAGCACCACACCGAGCCAGTTAGCGGCGGTCGAGATGGAGCCGGACAGCGCCATCCGGCCCTTCCATTTCGGGTTGAGCAGATCGTCGTAAGTCTTCGGGGCCTCGGACAACGGGATCTTGTCCGTGTTGAAGCCGAGGCCGATCAACCCCACGCGCACGCTCGCCCAGCGCCGCTGGGGCTCTATGGCGTCTTTTTCGAAGGCGGCTGCCTCTGGCGAAGTAAAAGGCTGCAGAATGCCCTGTTCGCGGGGGCCCATCAGGCCCTCGATGGCGAGTTCGAAAACATCGACCTGATGCAGGCCGCCGCCATATTCTTCCAGAACCTTCTGGGAGGTTTCCACCGAGCCGAGCCGCGAGGCTTCCACCTTGATGTAGGGGTACTTCTGTCGGAAGCGATCCATCAGGGGCTGGATTTGCGTGCCGGTCATATAGACCATCACGGATCCTTCGCGTTTTGCGCCGTCTTCCAAAATCTTCTGCCGATCCGGCCCGGCGTAATTGGCGATCCCGGCGACATCGCGGGGCGGTGTCTGGGCTTGCGCCGAAGCGCTAAAAAACGCGATTGACGCGGCTGCAACGGCGAATGCGCGGCGAATGGCCATGGCGTTCCTCCTGGTTATTTTGGCAAGTCTAGACCGGAATTCGGCTGAAACGCCAGTCGAGCAAGGCCGGCGTGTGTCGAGAGCCATTTTCAAATGGGCGTGAGCCTTGCAATTCTGGATCGCATTGGCGGGAATTTGCACTATCTAGGGTGAATGAATGTTCGGGATTGCAAAAACAGTCCGGCTCCAGCGCCGTTGAATCCAGCCAAGTTTCGCGATCCGCTCGTGACAGCAAATGGCGAAAAGCGGGCGCGGGTGGCGCTGGATGTTTTGCGGACGCTGTGGATCAACACCGGCACGCTTTGCAATCTCTCCTGCGCTGGTTGCTACATCGAATCTACGCCGCGCAACGATCGTCTCGTCTGGATCAGCGCAGCGGAGGCGGGAGTCTTTCTCGACGAGATTGCGCGTGATCATAAAGGCGTTCGCGAGATCGGGTTCACAGGCGGCGAGCCTTTCATGAATCCGGACATTGTCGCAATGCTGGACGATGCGCTGGGCCGCGGCCTGCGCACGCTCGTTCTGACGAATGCGATGAAGCCGATGCAAAAACTCGAGCCACAATTGCTGGATTTGCGTGCGCGCTTTGGTGAGCGGCTGGCGATCCGGGTTTCGGTCGACCATTACACGAGGCAGGCGCACGAGGCGGAGCGCGGCGCGGGGAGCTGGAAGCCGACAATCGACGGCCTTGTCTGGCTGTCGCAAAACAATTTTGCCGTTTCGGTGGCGTCTCGCATGATCTCCGGCGAATCCGACGCGCAGATACGCGCAGGTTTTGGGGAATTGTTGGCGCGGCTTGGCGTCGCGATCGATGTTGAAGATCCTGCGCAACTGGTGATCTTTCCAGAGATGGATGCCAGCGTCGATGTTCCGGAAATCACCGAAAGTTGCTGGGGCATTCTGCACAAGTCGCCATCCGACGTGATGTGCGCAACGTCCCGCATGGTGGTCAAGCGCAAAGGGGCGCAAAGCCCTGTGGTGCTGGCCTGCACGCTGCTGGCCTATGATGAACGATTCGAGCTGGGCGCAACCTTGCGCGAGGCGTCGGGCGATGTCGCTCTCAACCATCCCCATTGCGCCAAATTCTGCGTTCTGGGCGGCGCTGCATGCAGCGCGGGCTGAGCTGGCTGACGGCTTTCCTGAATGACTGTTTTCAGGTTAAGATTGCCTTTGGCTCCGCGTGAGCAGGGGCGATCACAATCAAGGTCATTGGGGCGGACGCGCATGAAAATTCTTCGATACAATGATGACCGAATCGGCGTGCTGAAAGGCGACGCTGTGATCGATATTGGCGATCTGATCCCCCATCGTGAGATACGCGGCCCGCAGAGCTCGATGGAAGATCTGATCGCCAACTTTCAAATCCACCGTCCAAAGATCGATGAACTTGTCGCGAAAGGAAGCGGCGTCCCGCTCGGAAGCGTGAAACTTCTTTCGCCGCTCGCGCGGCCGGGGCGGGTGATGGCGTCTTTCGCCAATTATCTCGACGGTCCGACGCGCACGAAGGACAGCGTGACGCTGGAATTCTTCCACAAGTGCACTCATCTGGTGGGGCCGGGCGGCAATGTTGAATTGCCGGAGATTCCGCAGGTAAAAGTCTATCAGGCTGAGGCGGAGCTGGCTTTTGTCATTGGAAAGCCGGCACATAAGGTGACCGAAGCGAACGCGATGGATCATGTCTTCGGATATATTCCATTTTTCGATATTTCGGCGCGGGGCCTCAACCGCCGCAGCCAGTTTCTCGGCAAGGGGCAAGAGACATTCGCGGCCTGCGGCCCGTGGATCACGACCGCGGATGAAGTCCCTGACCATCTCGATCTCAACGTGAAATCATGGATCGCCGGAACATTGCGGCAGGACTACAGCACGAAGCACATGGCGCATTCGATTCCCGCGCAAGTCGCATGGCTCAGCCGCTTTGCACATCTGCGTTCAGGCGATTTGATTGCAACCGGCGTCTATCATGTGGGCCTATGGCCCATCAATGTCGGCGATACAATCGAGATCGAGATCAGCAATCTGGGCAAGGCCGGATTCAATGTCGCAGGCGACAGCGCCTTCAAGCATGTGGATTTCATGCCGGGCGGCGGTGGCGGCGGCACGCCCATGACGCGCGTCTGAACTCTCGAAAGAAAGATAGCCGGCATGTGGGAACCCCAGACTTATTATCCTTACGAGGATGTGCTTGCTGCGTCGCAGGCGACGCTTGCGATGCCCGATATTCCGTTGAAGGAGACGGAAGATATTTTCCGCATCGTGGCGCTGGGGTTGCCGTGGGACATCGGGGTTTATGTCACCGAGCCGGCCGATCCGGCGCGTGCTGCTGTTGGGCCGGACGGGCGCAAGACAGGGTTTCTGCTGCTGCACGGAGGCAGCGGCGATTTCAAGTCAATGAGCAGACTGGCGCGGATTCTTGCAGGCAAATTCGGCCACAAGGCTATGGCCATGACGTTTCCGGGCCGGCACTACTTTCCCGATCCGGGGCGCGACTGGCCGGGCGATACGATTGAACAGGACGGCTCGGTGCGAATGCCGATCTGGGTCGAGGGCGAGGTCATCACGCGCGACCAGTATGAAATTGTTCGCGATACATCCATGCGCGCCCGGTACGGCACGAGGACTCTGGCGCGCGCAAAGCCCGGTACGCGCTTTTATGATCGCATGGCTGCTTGGCCGGTGGCGTTCGAGGAGGGCATGGTTGAGGCGTGCCGACGGCATTTTCCTGCCCCGGACTGGGCGATCTTCACAAACGGGCATTCAACGGGCGGGGCTTTTTCGGCCTACATCACGCAACGCATTCCCAATGTCGCCGGGCAGGCGGAAATCGAGACTGCGCCTATCGGCTACATCAACGAAGTGAAACACGACTGGTCGGGCGCGCTCGGCAAGATTGGCTCGTATGATCGTGTGACCAGTACGCCAGCGCCGCGTTTCGATCCGTTCAACGAACTTTACATTCGGACATGGCGCGATTTAGCGCGCTATCGCGGTCCTGAGGCGCTCGGTCAGGAAGGGCCTACGGCGCTCATGCGCCTGCCCTGGTTGATGGAAGAGGTGCTGGATACATGGTCGCGCTCGAAGATCAGGCCGAACTTCAAGGCCGAATACATAGTCACCCACAATGTGCGGGCGTCGCTTGAAGCGGCTGCGCGCGCGGCCGCGCTGCGGCTCGGCATGAACGCGCAGGCGACTTCGGATCTGGTGAAGCGATATTTGAACTACTGTTATTATGACGCGAGCCCGGGCGCGAAGCCGGTTCCGCCGATCCTCTACATCAACTCGAAGGATAGTCGGGACAATTCGCCGGAGGCCTATAGCGAAATCATTCTGCCGATGCTGGCCGAATTGAAACCGGCGCCGCGCGTACGGGCGACCCAGTTCGGCGCGGGCACGCATGTTTATTACAAGCCTGAGAAGGACTTTCCGCAGGGCATCACGCCGGCGGTTGCGGCGCTCTTTAACGAGGCGATCGCCAAAAGGTTCTACTACTGAGGCGAGGCAGGGGATTGAACCGGCGGCTTCACCTGCCGTTGAAGACCGGCGGTCGCTTGGCGGCGAAGGCCGCCTGGCCTTCCCGGTAATCCTCGCTTTCGAAACAGGCCTTCACCATAGCGTCGACGGCGGGCTTGTTGCGCTCCGCATAGGGCTTGGCGAGTTCGACGAAAGCGCGCTTGATCGCCGCAAGAGTCATGGGCGCGTTCGTGGCCATTTCGGCGAGATATTTTTTAGCCTCGCCCTCGAAATTTTCCGTCCAGCACTTGTTGACGATGCCGAGACGTTCGGCCTCGCGCGCCTCGACGATTCTGGCCGAGAGAAGCAGGTCTGAGGCGGGGCCCACGCCGATCTTGTGCGCGAGCGCCTCGATGTTTGTGTAGGTGTAGCCGAGGCCCAGACGAGCCGCCGGAATTCGGAAACGTGAAACGCCGTCGCAGAGGCGCAAATCGCAGCAGAGCGCTAGCGCCAGCCCGCCGCCGAAACAGACGCCGCGTATGACGGCCACTGAGGGCTTGTTCGAATCCACCAGAGACTGCATGCCGCCGCGCACGGCGTCTTCGTAGGCTTTCACGGAGTCAGGGTCACTGCGCTTGTCGCCAAATTGCGAAATGTCCGCGCCAGCGCAAAAGGCCTTCGGGCCTTCGCCGGTCACCTCAATAATCCGAACCGATGGATCGGCGTCGGCTTTCGCCACGAGGTCCGGCATAGCGAGCCACATGTCGTAGGTCATGGCGTTGAATTTTGCGGGTTGGTCGATGGTGAGCCGCGCAATGCCTGCACTGGTTTCATAGCGAATCTGGGGCGCGCTCATTTCAAACTCTCTTGTCAGCTTTGCAGGACCATTTGGGCGACGTGATCGGCGATGGCAAGCGAGGAGGTGAGACCGGGGCTCTCGATGCCATAAAGCGCGACCAGACCGCGCACACCATGGACTCTGTCATTCTGGATGAGGAAATCCTCGTCCGGCTCGCCCGGCCCGGACAGTTTTGGCCGCACTCCGGAATAGTCGGGCGTCAATTCGTCGTCGCGCAGCCCGGGCCAGTAGCGACGGATGGCGGCGTAGAATTTGGCGGCCCGGGCGGGGTCAACCCGATAGTCGATCGTGCGCTCGTCGTCAGTATCGAGCCATTCGACGTCTGGTCCGAAACGGCCGCGCCCGGAAATGTCCAGCGTGAGATGGGTGCCGAGCCCACCCGGCTCCGGCACCGGGTAGACGAGCCGCGAAAAAGGCGCGCGACGCGCCAGTGAGAAATAGCTCCCCTTGGCGAAGCGACTGGCCGGAATGGTATTTGGCGAGAGGCCCGTGATGGAGCGCGCGATGCGCGGGCTCGAAAGGCCGCTGGCCAGAACGACATGGTTGGCGGTGATTTCGGAAGCCTCCTCGCCTTCGGTGCGCAGCCGCACGACGCCGGAAAGCGCCTCGCCCCCCGCAACACGTGTGTTGAACGCGATGGCGCCGCCATGCGCCTCGAAATCCCCCTGCAGGGCCAGCATCAGGGCGTGACTGTCGACAATGCCTGTGGAGGGCGAGTGGAGGCCGATGACGCCTTGCACTTCTGGCTCCATGGCCTTCATTTCGTGGCTGTCGATCAGGCGAAGGTCGTCGACGCCATTGGCGGCGGCCTTTTTCTGGATCGCCAGCACCTGAGCGCGCTGGTCCTCGCTGGCGGCCACGAGGATTTTGCCGCAACGGTTGTGGGGCACGCCGTGATCGGCACAGAAGCGATAGAGCGCCTTCCTGCCTTCGACACAGAAGCGCGCTTTCAGGCTGCCTTGCGGATAATAGATGCCTGCATGAATAACTTCGCTGTTGCGAGATGAAATCCCGTGCCCGATACCGGCCTCGGCTTCCAGCACCACGACCTCGCGGCCCGCCATGGCGAGGCTTCGGGCGATCGCCAGACCGACGACGCCGGCTCCGACCACGAGGCAATCGATATCTGCAGCTGTGCTCATTCAGACCATTCTCACCATTTGCGGGCTTAATCCGGTCGGGCGTCTTCGGCAACCC
Source organism: Beijerinckiaceae bacterium (assembly GCA_947478455.1). Taxonomy (GTDB): domain Bacteria; phylum Pseudomonadota; class Alphaproteobacteria; order Rhizobiales; family Beijerinckiaceae; genus Terripilifer. Next base: position 22,563 of record CANJWR010000054.1, read on the forward strand.
GCAAATGCCTCGCTTTTACGACTGCTGTCGGGTTGTGATGTCCGCGCTATCGCACTATTTAGGACGCCATCGAAGGGAAGCGCCGTTCAATTCACTGCCGAAAGGCAGGATGCGGCAGAATCGTAATTCGCCAACCGGAGTGGGAACATGCAAATAAAATCAGTGGCTTTGACCGCACTCGCCCTGCTGGCTGCGCCCGTTGCGGCGCTGGCCCAGACGCCCGCCGAATTCTACAAGGGCAAGAATGTCGACATGTACATCGGCTATTCCGTCGGCGGCGGTTACGACGTCTATGGCCGTCTGGTTGCGCGCTTCATGGGCAGGCATATTCCCGGCAGCCCGACCGTTGTGGTGAAAAACATGGATGGCGCGGGCAGCCTGCGCGCCGCCAATTATGTTTACAATCTCGCCCCCAAGGACGGCACCGCCATGGGCGTCGTGGCGCGGGGTATCGCGTTCGACACGCTGTTCGGCCTGCCGGGAGCGCAGTTCGACGGCACCAAGTTCAACTGGATCGGCAGCGCGAACGATGAAGTCAGCGTTTGCGTCTCCTGGGCGGCCGGCGCCAGCATCAACAAGTTCGAGGATCTCTACACGAAGGAGATGATCGTCGGCGGCACCGGCGGTTCCGCTGATACTGACCAGTTCCCGCGCGTGATCAATGCGGTTCTGGGCGCCAAGATGAAGGTCGTGGCCGGCTATCCGGGCGGTAACGAAATCAACATGGCCATGGAGCGCGGTGAAGTGAGCGGCCGCTGCGGATGGTCGTGGTCGAGCGTGAAGTCGACGCAGGCCGACTGGCTGAAGAACAAGAAGATCAACATTCTGGTCCAGCTTTCGCTCGCCAAGCACGAGGACCTGCCCGATACCCCCCTGATCATGGATCTGGCCAAGACCGACGAGCAGAAGCAGATCTTCAAGCTCATCTTCGCCCGTCAGGTGCTGGGCCGTCCGTTCCTGGCCCCTCCGGGGATCCCTGCCGATCGCGTGGCGGCGCTGCGCAAGGCGTTCATGGACACGATGCAGGACAAGGAATTCCTGGCCGAAGCCGACAAGCTGAAGCTCGAAATCACCGCCGTCTCGGGCGAGCAGCTGCAGAAGATCGTTCAGGAAGCCTATGACACGCCGCAAGATGTTGTGAAGAAGACCGGCGACATTTTGAATCTGCGCTAGGGTCGGTCAGAAACATCAAGCACTCGTTTGCTTCCACGCGCATCGGCTGGCCCGGTGCGCGTTTTGTTTTAGACCTTTCGGCAAGGGGCGCCTAAGGGAGGCGCTGTTCAGTGATGGTGGTCGTGGTCGTCCAGCATGCCGTTCATGTCGTCCGCCGTCATCGGTGGCCCTTTGGCGCCCATACCCAGAACCGGGACTTCGAGTTCGATTTTTGCGCCGGACTGAAAGGTCAGAGTCGCGTTCAGTTTGCCGCCCTCCATCAGCGGCGTCATCAGTCCCATCAACATGAGATGGTTGCCTCCCGGAGACAGCGTCACGGTCTGGTGTGGGCCGATCTCGATTCCGTCGGGCATGGCGCGCATGACCATCACATTGCCCTCCATCCGCATCTGGTGAATCTCGGTCTTTCCCGAGGCCGAGGTGGCGACAGCGATCAGCCGGTCGGAGGTCGCGCCGTGATTGAACAGCGTGAGATAGGCGCCTCCCACAGGCGCGTTGCGGGGCGTAGCGCGCGCCCAGGCCGCAGAAGCGACAAGCGAGCCTTGCCGCCTCTGGCCGTCTGCCTGTCCGGATGCGGCGCCGGCGCCGGCCAGCATGGCGATCAACACGGCGACAGATAAAGAAATCCGGCGCATGCTGGCGGCTCCATTTTTCAAGATGGCGTCATAGACACGCCCGATCCTGCGCAATCTGTGCGCGAGCGACCGAACAGCCCATCAGGGCAAATGGTCGGAGTGAGAGGATTCGAACCTCCGACCCCCTCGTCCCGAACGAGGTGCGCTACCAGGCTGCGCTACACTCCGACACGGCGGCAGGCCGCCAAACCCTGGAAAGTGCCCGCCTTATAGCGGCGGCAATCGGAGCCGACAAGGGCTTTACGCGGGTTTTAGGCCATCGGGACGAAATCAGTTGCGGAAGGCACCTGCGGGGCCCGTCCCGCTGTGCAGGGCGGGAAAAATCGTCCACAGATATTGCGGCGCACGAATCGGCGCTCTATGGTCCGCGCGCTTCCCAAGCTGATGGTTTCCATCCTGCGGGGATGTTGGGGCGTCGCCAAGTGGTAAGGCAGCGGATTTTGATTCCGCCATACGGAGGTTCGAATCCTCCCGCCCCAGCCACGCAGTCTGCAGTGAACAGACAATTCCGAGT
>CANJWR010000055.1 GCA_947478455.1 Beijerinckiaceae bacterium
GGCCATCAGGCAAGCCATCCTCGGCTTCTTCGCACGGCCTCCTCCCAGGCGATGCCCCCACTGTGAGAAACTCCTCGCCGACGCCGTCAGATCTAATCTGCCAAAGTAGTGCTAGTATGTTGAGTTTCAATGACGGCTGTCTCGGAAAGCGAAGATTTTTCCGTCGAGATTTGATCCATGCTCAAAAGCTTCCTCGTGAGTTGCACAGGTGCAGCGGAGGAATCAGTATGGGACTAAATCGCGTCATCAGACGCTGGTGAAATCCGGATTGCTTTTAGATCCCGGACATATGGCGGCGCACAGCCGCTGGAGGAGCACCGGCCGCGAGTGTCTAAGATCCGCCAGCCCAGAAGGCGCGCATGGCGAAGGACGCATGGAGCAGCAGGGACTCAGAACGCATCTAGCTCGCCTACACACTGGACAGCCAGTGGCGAAACCGCTCCGAGCTTCTGGCCGGTCGCCCGGCAATCATCGGTTTCCTGACCCTGAGGTGGGCGAGAAAAATGGATTACCGTCTGACAATCGAAGTCTGTGCCTACCGCGGCAATCGTATTGCTGGAAAGTATTCTAGAATAGCATGCGACTGCCGTGAGGTGGGCGCGTCATCAAGGTGGGCAAGTCAGGAATCCCGATAAAAGCCGTACGAGAATTCCGGCACAATGCCCGAGAAAAATTGTGGAGCAGATGATGAGCGAAACGCAGAATTGTCCTGACGTTGGCCGTCAGGTCAAGGCTGCCGAGGAACTTGTATTCCAACGAGCCCAATGCCAGCTCATTCAAGGCTTGTGAGCAGCGGTCGACTGTGAGAGATTCCTGGCAATCGAAAAGCAATGCGGGACGAAAGAAAAATCGGGATGATCCAGCTGTCGGGACTCCACAAGGATTTTCACGTGAAGGAAGGCGCCGTGGCGGCGCTCCGCGATATCAACTTGAGTATCGCCGAGAAGGAGTTTTTCGTCCTTTTGGGGCCGAGCGGCTCGGGAAAGTCGACATTGTTGCGCTGCATCGCCGGCATTGAAGATCCCGACGGTGGAACCATGTCGCTGGGAGGGCGCGTGATGTTCTCGGGCAAGACTGGAATCAGGGTGCCCCCAGAGGGTCGCCAGCTTGGGATGGTGTTCCAATCCTATGCAGTGTGGCCGCACCTGAGCGTTTATGAGAACGTCGCGCTTCCGCTTCGCTACGGCGCAAACCGCATCGACCCAAAACAATTGAAAGAGCGCGTGATGAGCGCACTGGAACTTGTCCAACTCGAAAAGCTGGCACAGAGACCCGTGCCTTTCCTGAGCGGCGGCCAGCAGCAGCGCGTTGCGCTGGCGCGCGCGCTCGCCATCAAGCCCAAAGTTCTGCTGATGGATGAACCGCTCAGCAATCTGGATGCAAGGCTGCGCGAAGAAGTTCGCCAACAGATCAGGACGGCGACGCGCGAAGTTGGTGTGACGGTCGTCTATGTGACGCATGATCGGGAAGAGGCGTTGGCGCTCGCCGATAAAATGGCCGTGATGCATCAGGGCCGCATCATGCAGATCGGAGAGCCGGACGAAGTCTACCACCAGCCGGTCAATCCGATCGTCGCCGATTTCTTTGGCGAAATGAACTGGCTGGATGGAAACATCGCCAAGCCGGGCGTTGTCTCGACTGCGCTTGGCGATATCGCTACGCAATCTACCGCGACCGGCTCAGTCAAAGTCGGTCTGCGTCCCAGCAATATCAATGTAACTGATGTTCAACATGGCGCCGTCAATGCCTTTGCGGGAAAAGTCACTGACGAAATCTTTCTGGGCGAGCAGCTTCAGTTCAAGATCGCGACTGCCAGCGGCATATCGCTCGACGTTCGGCAGGCCCAGCGGGCACGTCATCGCTGGCTGGGCCGGCAGGTCTGGTGTCATGTCGATCCGCAGGATGTGCTCGTCTATCCGGCGGTGGAGGTTTCATCACAAATGCAGGCTGCCTAGGCCTGCATCAGCTTTCGGCTTTTGGCGAATGCCGCAATGGCGTCCGCCACTTCCGCTTGCTTTGCTTCCTGTCCACGCATGAAGTGGGTGAGATCCTTCACCCAGACGAGTTGCTTGTCGGGGTCAGGCGATGTGTCATACATCGCTTGCGATTGGGCGGTGCCGCCTTCGTCGGCTGTGCCGCAGATCACGATGGTCGGTATGTGGCAGTTCGGCAAAAAGCGGAAGACATCGAATTGGGATGTCAGAAGTCCGCGCTGACTAAGCCACGAGCGCACCGTCATGGCCCGCAGACGTGTGTTAGGTCCGCGCAACGGACCCGGCGTGTAATTCGCGATGCGCGGATCTTCGGCCCAAATGGTCAGCCCCGACGCATCACCTTCTTTTTCCAGAAACGCCAGATTGGCGTCCGCCCGATGCACGATGAAGGTCAGATCGCGCATGAGCGGATTATCAAGCCGATTGATGCGTTCGATCGCGCTTTGACACCAGCGGGTGATGCGGTGATTGCGCTCGATCTGCGCCGCCGCATAGCGGGTTCGGAACTCAGCTGAAAATGGCGGGCCGTTCCGGGGATTGAACATGTCGAGGCTCGGATCGTATTCCAGCGGGCTGTTGCCGTCCGCGCCACCCACCGAAGGATCCAGCGACTTCGTGATGCTGTGCGGTCGGCCAGCATGGGCGTTCATCAGCACAAGACCATCGAGTGGGACGAGTTGCAGGCTCGTCAGGTCCGGCGATGTTCCCATCGGGGAGCCCTTGATGGTCGGGCGCACGGCCTCGCTGTGATAGCCCGCCGCGATCTCGCCACCGCCGCTATATCCGATGCCGATCACCTTACGGTAACCGCAGGAGCGCAGGTAGTCGACGCTTGCCGCCCAATCAATCAAAGTATCTTCGAGGATAAGCTCCGCCTCGCGACCGGTATAGCGGTTGGTGCAGCCGATGGCCCCGAAGCCACGTGCGGCCAGCAGTTTGACCATGAAGTGAGACTTCCAGTCGCTCGTGGGGTGCATCATCAGGATACCGACATCGCGCGGACGCGAATCGTCGAAATGATGTCCGACATCGATCTTGACGCCATCGCGCGTTGTCAGCGTGATCTGCTCAAATCTGACCAAAACGCATCTCCCAGAAACTCAGAATTGCAGTCCCTTCACACCTGTCTTCCCACGAAGCGCCCAATAGGCGATGATCAGTGGCGTCAACGAGGCAACGAAGATCAGCGAAACGGCCGCAGATTGTCCACCGAGACCCGAAAGCCAAAGCCCCCAGACGACAACCGGTAGTGTGATGTTGTCGTTCGTCACCATGAAAGCCGCCATCGTAAGTTCGCGGAATGTGAGCAGCGCGTTCCATATCCAGAGGTTCAGAATGGCTGGCAGCAGCAGCGGAAGCACGATCAGCCGCAACGTCGTCAGTGGCGGAATACCGCTGACAAAAGCTGCCTCTTCGAGTTCGCTATGGACCTGCAACAGCGCGCTGTTGAGCACGCGCGTCGTCAGGCTGATGCGGACAAGCACATAGACCGTGAGCAGTATGAATACCGTTCCGTAGAAGGGAATCCAGTCCGGTACGAGAAACAAGCCCATCACAACGGCTGCCAGGGCGAAAATCAAATGCGGGACCGCGTGTGGAAGAAAGGCCAGCCAGTCAATTACGAAGCGCCAGCGCGTCCGTGACCTGACCACGATCCACGAAATGAACAGGCCGAAGAGAAGCGCCGTGGTCGGAACTGCGACCATCAGGATGAAAGTATTTTTCAACCCGCGCTGCACCAGATCCCAGTTGATGTCCTGAAAGTTTTTCAGCGACACAAGCGATAGTGCCTGAATCGAGAATGGCCGGAAGAATGGCAGCAGCGCCGCCCAGCACATCATCAGCAACGGCAGTATCTTCGACAGAATGAAATAGGTTCCCAGAAAGACCCAACCGATCCACCAGCGCTTGCCGAGTTGCACAAGTCGAGGCTGATAACCTTTGCCCTGAATCACGCCGAACTTGTGTGAGAGACTGATCACCCGGAAGTACCACCACGACAGGAAAATCGAGGCGATCATCAGGAAAATGCTCATCGCCGCCACAGCCCCGTAATTGGGAGCTCCACCATCGGGCGAGATCTTGATGAATGCGAGCGTTGCAAACGTGAAGATCTTCGAGCCCAGACCGATGATGGCCGGAACCTCAAATGTCGCGATGGCGATAACGGTGATGTAGATGCCAGTCGCCAACAGGGCCGGCCAGGTAAGAGGCACAACGATATGACGGATCACGCGCCAACGACTCAGTCCGTGTACGGTTGCGGCTTCTTCAAGCGCAGGGTTCAGGGCGCGGAACACCGGGCTCGTCATCACGAAGGCGAGCGATCCAAGCCCCAGCCCTTCAACCCATCCCATGCCGATGATGTTCGAAATACTGAATGGAGCGGAGTCGAGATCGAACCATGCCATCAGCCAGCGATTGAGCATTCCAATGCGCGGATGCAGAAAAAACACCCACCCCATCGCCATGAAGAACGTCGGAACCAGAAGGCCTATCGTCATGAAAAAATAGACGAGGCGCTTGCCGGGCAGGTCCGTGCGCTCAACAAGCCACGCGGAGGTAATGCCGAATGTCATCGCCACCAGAACAGTAACGATGGAAAAGCCGATCGTATTCCACAACGCTGTCCAGGCCAGCGGATCGGACATCAAGGAGCGGAACTGCTGGAGTGACAGAGTTCCGCGAATGCCCTTGCTGATATCTCCCAGCAGGCTGATCCAGATGATGATGATCAGCAGGCCCAGCACAACCACGAGAGGAAGGGCGGCGAGGCCGAAGACCAGCGGGCGGCCCAGTTTGTTCATTTTTGCCGCAAAAGCTGCTGAAACTCGTTTCTATATTTATCGAGTTCGGCCTCGCGGACGAGTAGCTCGTCAGGGGTTTGCGTTAGAATTTCTGCACCCTTTGCCTGAAGATCTTTCACGACCTTGTAGGCCGCCGTGCCGGGAACGAAATGCGATGAAGCTCCCGCCACCGTCTCGATGATCTTCTGTCCGGGAGGCGACGCCACATAGCCGGCAAAGAGAGTCGCCAGATTGGGCCTCTGAACGCCCTTGGGGAGTCCCCAGTACCAGTTTGTTGTGAGCGCCGCGTCTTCGATGACGACCTGATTTAACGGACCGCCCTTCTCGACCAACAGCCGATCGTCCGTCTTGCCGCAATCAAGGAATAGCATCACAAACTCGCCGCTTGCGATACGTTCGTTTTCGCCGCAGCGGATCAAACCGCCCGCCCATTCACCCGTCTTCTTGACGACGGGGCGGATGACGTCGATACCGCGGCTCAAAGCAATCCGGTCGAAACCCGCAGCATAGATTGTGCCGGCGATTCTGCCTTTCCACTTCGGATTGAAGATGTCCGCCATCTTGCGCGGCACTTCGTTCGCCTTGATCAATTCGGTGTTGTAATGAATGCCCGTCACAAGTGTCACGATGTGAACGGCCATGCCGTCCTTCGTCTGCATTTCAGGTGTGATGGTATTGAAATAATCCGACCAGCGAACAGGCAGAAGAGCTTTCGCGCGGAGCAATTGGGTAAACGTGGTCTCGGCGCCCAGCACCAGATCGGAAGAGGGAGTCTTCCCGGCGTCGATTTCCTGAATGATGCGGCTCGCCAGCTGCGGCATGGCCGGGCCCGGCGTATAGGTTACGGATATGTTGATTCCGAATTCCTTGTTGATGGCGTCCTGCAGCAGTTTCACGCCATTTGCCGAGCCGAGCGACGGTCCCCACGAAAGGTTCAGAGTCTTTTCAGCCTGAGCGTCCTTGACCAGTTTTTCCAGCGCTGGCGTGCGCTGAATTTGTTGGGCGTCCGCAGCGTAGGTCGCAGCGATCAAGAATACTGTAGACGTGAGTGCGCAAGTGCGACCGCGACTAATGGTGAACATGGATTCCCTCCCTCTATGTACAGACGAAGCCGCGATTTTCTTTTTGGTTTTAGAAACTTACTTCCGTTCCAAGCCCTCGTTTGATGGCTTCGTTATATGCGTAGGTGGCGAATGCGGTGTCGCCGAAACCACCGGCTGATTCATGGAAAACTATCAGCCCACCCGGCGCCTTGCGGGCTTTCGGTTGACCCATGATAACCGAACCAAGCTCGTCGACGTTAGCCCACGAGAGCTTTCCGGCCTGAATCAGATCCACTAGCGGGAAGGGCTTTTGCGGCATAAAATAATCGCGCTCCTGCTGCTGGCAGCTCACAACGATATGGTTCGCCGACATGAAAATCGACTCTGCAACTTCGCCAATCGGTCCCATACTGGCCACCAGGCAGTTCTTCTGCAGGACGCTGCTTTCGAAGAGAGGTTGACGGAAGTTTGTGGATGTCAGCACGACGTCCTTGTCGCCCACTGCTTCCTCCATGCTCCCAGCCGCATAGACATTGAGGCCGGTGACTTTGGCAGCTTCGTTGGCGAATTTCGTGCGGCGTTCTGCATCGCGGCTGAAGATCGCAACTTCTGTGACATCGCGCACCACTTTGACGCCTTCAATCAGGCTTAAGGCGTTCATGCCGGTGCCGACCATGGCGACCTTCACGGACCCCGGCTTCGAGAGGTGCTTGACGGCAGCCGCCACCGTCGCGCCCGTTCGCAACTGGCTGAATGGATAGCCCATGATGGCGAGCAACTCGCCATCAAGCCGATAGAGCGAACAAAGGTGGTTCCGGTAGCCGCTCGGCGGCGTGAGGTTCAGGGCCGGCCCGTACCGGAGTCCAACCATCCCGGTTTCCTGCAACGCCGCCGAGACGACCCGGATCGCCCCGTTTGGGACGTTCAGGTGATAAGGAGCGTGGACTTTGGCATTGCCACGCGACAATTCCTGCAAGACCTGCTCGGTCAGCTCAATCGCCTTCGCCATATCGAGCATGGGCGCTAGATCGTCCGCTCTAAGAATGATAGGCATGCAGGATCCCTTTTAACCAATGACCAGCAGTTCAACCGGGCGCTTTCCGAGTTCCCGGAAGCCAGAGTCGGTCACAGCCATGGTTGTGCCGCCGAGAATGAGATCCTCTGTCGCACCATCAATCAGAACTGGCGAGATCGAGTAGATCATCCCCGTTTTCAAAGTGAAGTTACCGGCGCTGCCCAGGCCTTTACCGCCCTTCGGATCAACAGCCTTGAAGGCCGGCCCCGGAAACTCCGGCACCTCGATTCCGTATTGATGAATTTGCGAATGCTCGCACGTCATGAACCCGGTGCCACTACATGCGGTCTCATACGTTTCGATCAACTCTCGCTGCGTCGCCCCGTCTCGTATGCGCGAAACGACGGCAGCATGGACCTTCTTGACGCTGTCGAACATGCGCAGATGTAACTGCGAAGGCGAGCCAAAGATGATTTCCTGATCTGTGTGGCCCGCGTAATGGCGGAAATGCGGATGAGAGGTGAGCGTCGCCACATCCCCCTCCTGAATTTTCCGATCCAGACAGATCCACGCTAGCACCGGATTTTGTTTGGGATTCGGCCCGAAGTTGAGCGAAAAGCCTGAGTCGTGGTCTGCGCCGGCGTCGAACATCGCGTTCAGACCGATCTGCACAACTTCGCGGCCCAACATGCCAGGACGAGCCTTGTGGTGAATGGCCTCGACCGCAAGGTTAAACAGGCTGTTGGCGTGATCGATCAGCGCGATTTCTTCGTCGCTCTTGATGGTCCGGACATCGTCCAGAATGTCGGACGCATCGACAATCTTCAAGGACGGCAATTGCTTCATGATGAAGTTGTAGCCCGAATGCCCGAACCGTCCCGCGTAAGCGACAGTTCCGCTCTCCAGCTTCAACTCCTTGATGCGTTCGACAATCTGAACGTTGGGGTTCTTGGCCCCGCGATAGTCCACAACCCAATCCTGCGCATCGCGGAACGTATTGGCCGGAATATCCACGAGGTAGCGCCAGATCAGGATGGAGGTGAACTCCTCGCCTTCATCGGCCGGCAAGATGCCGAAAAGTTCCCCCGGCAATCCGTTGCTCAGATAGGTAAGATTGGAGCCGCCCAAAATAAGCGCCCCAATGCCTCTTTCCTTCATGCGGCTGCGGATTGTTGCGTAGCGGCGATTGCGCTCCCGCAGCGATAACGACGGCCCTCTGCGCGCATCCAACTGGTTCGCGATCATCGGTTCCTCCCATTTGTGCGGGCTTTAAGCCTCTTCGATTTATTTCAATTTAGGGATGAATCATCCCGTTCTGACGGGTGACCAAAAAACTGTCGTGTCGTTCGATGTAATCGCCGACGACTTCGCAGACCGCTTCGGGACGATCTGCGTCGACCGCGTGTGCGGCATCATAGATCATCATCAGACTGCTCTTGGGCATCAATTGGCGATAAATGCGACCATTCTCGGGCGGCGTCAGTCGATCACGGGTGCCAAACAGCACGAGCGTCGGGACTTCAAGACCCTTGATGCTGGCTTCAAACTTCTCATCACGAGGCGGTCCCGAAAGGCGTTGAACCAGAGCGCGCTGCTTGGCGCTTACTTCCGCGCTCACTGGCGCAATCGTATGTTTCTCAGGTTGCGCATAAAGCAGTTCAGGGGTCGGCTCGCCTTGCACCGGACGAGGCGTCGTCCGGATTGCGGCGGGAGACACAAGGATCAACGTCCGAACCGACTCAGGGTTCTGCACGGTCAACTGCAGGGCGATTTTCGCGCCGAACGAATTGCCCCACAGATTGAACTTGGCAAGCCCCACAGCAGCCGCGAAAGCCGCAACAGTTCGAGCCATCTCTTCTGTATCTGCCGTGCGATCATTCACCGCCGACTGCCCGAAGCCCGGCAACTCCAGCGCATAGACCTTGTGCCTCGCACTCAGAAGCTCGAGGGCGCGCGAAATCCTGAGACCTCCGGCGCCATGAACGCACACCAGCGGCTCGCCTTCGCCAGCCGACAGGTAACGGATACTAAAACCATCCGCCTCAACAAATGCTTCGCTGAACATCATCTCATCCATGGGGCAGCTTGCTCTTACGGTCGGACCTGTTTGCAGATCAGAGCGCCTTGATTTCCGGAATGACTTTCTTGCCAAACATCTCGATGGAACGGAGCGTCTTTTCGCCCATCTGGGCGCCGATGCTCAGGTCCAGCACCCCGCACCCGAGAATATCCTTGATGCGGCGGATCTGGGCGATGATCGTTTTCGGGGTTCCGACCAGCACCTGCCCCTTCTCGATGCGATCACGCACCTCGCCGCGCGACTGAAGCCGGGCGCGCTGCTTGTCGATGTCACGGCCGTAGTAACCGGATTTCGCCACAGCGCTTTCCAACGCCTTGTTGGTCATCGTAAGGCCCACGGCCGGTTGCCCGCCCCCGGCCTCGATCAGGTCCTCAATGCCCTCTTCGTCGTCTTCGGTGCAGTGCATTCCAAGGCGGTAAATCACTTGATCCGGGGTGGGCACCCAGCCATTCAGCTCGCATTGCTTGCGGTAATAGTCAGCCGCCACCGCTGCGATCTGGACGGTCGTGAACGCGAAGCCAATTCCTAGACGGTTCTGGGCCGCGAACTCGCCGGATTCCGGCGTCGCCGCCGACATATAGATTGGCGGGTGAGGTTGCTGAACCGGACGAGGCCAGATCGAAATGCTGCGATGCTGATAATAGCGCCCCTGCCAGCCAAATGGCTGCGGCTCGGTCCAGCACATGCGGATAAGTTGCACCGCCTCCTGAAACCGCTCGCGCGATTCCGCCGGGTTGATGTTGTAGGTCACATATTCATTCGGCGTGCCGCGCATCAGACCAGCGATGATGCGCCCATCCGAAATGGTGTCGAGCATCGCGATTTCTTCGGCGACCCGGACGGGATTGAGAACAGGGACGTCAGGGCCGAGCAGCGCAATCTTGGCGCGTTTGACGACCTGCGTCAGCGCGCCTGCCAGCACGTTCGGATTTGGCGACATGGAAAACGGAGCGAAGTGATGCTCGGCGACTGTCAGCCAGTCGAAGCCAACTTCATCACCCAGTTTGATTTGCTCAAGTGTGCGATCCATTGAGCGCGTTGCAACTTCGGGCATGTAAGTATGACCCGGAACCGGCCAGACGCCCTTGGGGGCATCGCCAGCGTAACGCGTATTACAAAACAAGGCGACTTTCATCGCGATTTTCGCTCCCCTGAAGTTTCAAACAAGCCTATCTGCGCCTGCCTGGCTTGGCAAGGATTAGGTTCACGCCTTTGCGAGGTTCAATGTCACAGGAGCGAACATTTCTTCCGGCCGCAGCAGACGTTCGCAAACTCCCTGATTGAACCCGAACCGCAGGAACGCCTCGATGGTCCGCCGATTTGGCCCCAGCCCGTACGGCCAGATATCCTTGCCGAAAACCTGTTGAAGTTTGCGCACATATTCCTGAAGCCACGGGACCGGATACATGGCGTGGTTCACCTTCGGCAGCCTTTGAAGCGCCTCGCTCTTCGATTGCTCGAAGGCTTCATACAAATTAACCGCTACCCACGGGTGCCTTTCCAGAATCGTCCGGCGGATTGCGATGACATGCATGATCGGGTAGATGCCGGTCGATTCATAATAAGCCTGTTCGACCGAACGGTAATCGGCCACGAGCCGCCGGATCGTGCCGTCGCCATTGCGAAAACGCGAGGGAGCCTGCGCAGACAAAAGGCAATCGATCTCGCCGTCGATCAGCATGTCGACCAACGACTTATCTTCGCGGGCCTGCAACCGCAGACCTTCGGGCAGATTGAGATCAACCGGTTCCTTGCGACCAGGCATTTCGCTGCCGGCCTGTATCCAGTCGATGGATCGCAGATCGACGCCCACATGCTCGGCCAACCAGCCGCGCCCGAAAATCGTAGCCGTCATCGCCCATTCCGGCACCCCGATGCGCTTGCCGGCCAGATCCTCAGGCTTCGTTATTTTGGAATCAGCACGAACATAAAAGCCGCTGATGCGCCCCATGCGGGATGGAAAAACAGGAATCGCCACCATGCGATTCTTGTTCTGCGACACGAGCGCAATCTGGCGGCCAAACGACAGTTCGCAGACGTCGAATTCATCGAAATTCGTTGCGCGGTGAAATATCTTCGACGGATTGTCGAACTGCATTACATTGAGGTCGATGCCTTCCGGCTCAATCGTCTTGTTGACGATGTCGCGCATGTGATCGTATTTGCAGACCGCGAAACTCAGGTTTAGGCGCGTCATCATTTTCTCCGGTTCAAGCCCAGCGCATCGCCCAACGTTCAAAGCGATCCGCGCCCTTGACGAGGACGACCGCCAGAAGCGACGTGAACAGCAGCCAGGCATAGAGTTCAGGCGTTTTATACAGTTGTGCGCTTTGTGCGATGTTCTGTCCGAGGCCGCTGGAACCGCCAAAGAACTCGGCCACAACGACCATGATCATTCCGAGCGTGACGCCTGTGCGAACGCCGGCAATCAGGTATGGCAGCGCCGCCGGAAAGACCACGTTCACAAAAAGCTGGTTGTCCCCGTATCCGAACACGCGCGCAGCATCAATCAGCAGGCGAGGCGTCTGCTTGGCTCCGATATAGGCGTTGAAGATGATCGGAAACACCACGCCGATGAATACGATGATGATGCGCGATGTGTCGCTGATCCCGAAGATCATCAGAAGAATTGGGAAAAGGGCGATGCGCGGCATGGCGGAAAAGAAGACCACATAGGGGTCGATGATGTCGCCGAACGTTTTCCACCACCCCATTGCGAGGCCGAGCGCCGAACCAACCACGATCGCCGCAGCCACTCCGAGCAGATACGCATAGGCGGTCACGACGAGATTTTGTGCCAGCGAACCATTGGCGATCAGCTTCCACGAAGCTTGAAAAATCGCGCTGGGCCAGCTGAAGAAAAACGGATTTACATATTTCGCCTGTCCGGCGATTTCCCACGCGACGAGAATAACAATCAGAATGGTGGCCGATATGGCGCGGGCGCCCATCGTGGCCCGGCGCCCGCGCGGGGCTTTCTCCTCCGCAACGTCGGTCATTTCGTATGTTCCTGCAACAATCGCCAGACCTTTGCGCGCAATGCCTGAAACTCCGGGGTCGTGCGGATTTCTGGACTGCGCGGCTTTGGAATCAGCACGGGAATTTCCTCAATCAGCCGGGCCGGGCGTGAGGAAAAAACCAGCACCCTGTCCCCAAGGTAGAGCGCTTCCTCGATGTCATGCGTGACCAGCAAGGCCGTTGCATGCTGCTCAGTCACGATACCCAGCAAATCGGTTTGCATCAGCAGACGCGTCATGGCGTCCACGGCCGCAAAGGGCTCGTCGCACAACAGGACCGAAGGCCGCACGGCCAACGCGCGCGCGATGCCCACACGCTGCTGCATTCCCCCCGATAGATGTTTGGGGTGAAAATCCTCAAATCCCATGAGGCCCACACGCGCAATCGACTCGCGGGCGCGCTGGATTTTTTCATCCGCACTCAGCGGAAGGGATTTGAGGCCAAACACGACATTCTGCATGACGTTCAGCCATGGCATCAGGCCGAAATGCTGGAAGATCATCGCGCGCTCCGGCGCCGGTCCAGTGATGGCCTTGCCGTCGAGCGTCATGGTTCCCCGGTCGGGAGATTCCAGCCCCGCAATCATGCGTAGCAGCGTAGTCTTGCCTGAGCCGCTCGCCCCCACGATCGTGACCACCTCACCGGGCGACACTTCAAAGCCAATCTTATCAATGACAGGCAATGCGCCATTCTGGGTGTTGAAGGACTTGTAGAGATCCTTCACCACCAGCCGTCTCGATTGTGGATTTTGCGCCATGCGTCAGAACGAGAGCCCGAGTTCGCTCAGCGCTTGTTTCATCGGTGCTTCAACCGCGAAGGCTTCCAGCTTGATGGAGCCTGGCTTCTGCTCCATTACGACCTCGACCATTTCGGCATCGAACTGTGCATCGCCGCGCGAGAAATCCATGCGCATCAGCCAGTGATCCTTGTGGCGCTCATAAACTTCCGCCACGACCTCAGCCTCAACCTCGAAGGGCTTGTCCTGCAGGATCGCCATCGCGAAGGTTTTGTCCCGGCGCAGCCTGTCGGTCGCCTTGGCCATGGCGCGCAGGAAAGCTTTTACGACGTCGGGATTTTCGTTGAGCAGCTTTGTGGACGTGCCCCACCCCAGATTGGCGCCGGCCCCGCGCGGAAGTCCGTGCGAGTCGCGCCATGCTGTGTAGTCGACGAGGCTGACAAGGCCTGCCTTGCGGGATTTCGCCATCAAAGAATCATTCAGATTCGCTGCGTCGACGGAACCCGAAATGATGGACCCGAACCCGTTGAAGCTTTCGACGCGTTTCACGTCCGTCATCGACAGCCCTGCATCGGCCAGAACCTGCTTCCAGATGTTGTCGAGCGTCTCGCCGGTGCGGACCGTCTGTATTGTCTTGCCCTTGAGATCGGCGACCTTGTTGACGCCGCTGCCGTTCTTGACCCAGAACTCATAAGGAAAACGGCTGGAAATCATGGCGATCTGGCGGAGCGGCGCATTCTGGCCCGCCACCGCGCGAATGAGGCTGCCTGCGCCCAGAGCGAATTGCGCGGCATTGCTGGCGATGGCCTGAACCGGCTCCGTCCAGGAACGGAAATTGACAATCTCAACTTCAAGTCCCTGCGCGGCAAATTCGCCGCCCTTGATGGCGGCGAACAGAGCGGCGTTCTGCACCAGCTCCGTCGTAACCATCGCGATCTTGATCTTCGGCATGGACAATTTCGGCGCGCCCTGAGCATGCGCCAGCGAGCTGACCCCGAGACCGGCAACTACACCCCCGAACGCGCGTCTGGTGAACAATGCGGTCGCCATTTAAAGCTCTCCTTCCATATCCGCAGGGCAAAGCCCAGCGCGATTGATCTAAAACTCAATTCCAAGCTCGCGCAGCACGTCTGTCATCGGTTGCGCGTCGGTGAAGTCGGCGACCTTTATTGTGCCTGCCCCAAGCTCCATAACGGCCTCGACCATCTCAGCGTCGAAGGAGGCATCTCCCTTAGCGATATCCATTCGCATGATCCAGTGGTCCTTGTGGCGATCATAGAGTTCGCCAGCTATTTCCGCCTCCACCTCGAAGGGCTTGTCCGTCAAGATAGCCAACGCAAAAGCACGATTGTTTCGGAGACGTGCGGTCGCGCGCGCAAGAGCGCGCAGAAAGGCTTTTACCGAATCAGGATGCTCCTTCAGAAACTTTACCGAAGCGCCCCAACCGAGATTGGCGCCTGCGCCGCGTGAAAGGCCATGATCCTCACGCCATTTCGTATAGTCTAGCAGCGGCACCAAATTTGCCGCGCGCGCCTTGGCCAACAACGTATCGACAACATTTGCCGCATCGGCCGAGCCCGACGCGAGAGCGCCCAACCCGTTGAAGCCTTCTACGCGCTTGACATCGCTCATGCTAAGTCCGGAGCCGCTCAGCACCTGTTTCCAAATGTTGTCGAGAGTTTCTCCGGTTCGCACCGTCTGAATGGTCTTGCCCTTCAGGTCCCCGAGGCCAGCTGGTCCACCCTTGCGCGCCCAAAAGTCGTAAGGAAAACGACTCGAGATCATAGCGATTTGTCTTACCGGCGCTTTCTGTCCTTGGACGGCTCGAATCAGACTTGCTGCACCGAGTGCAAATTGCGCAGCGTCCGACGCGATAGCCTGGACGGGCTCCGTCCATGACCTAAATTGCACAATCTCGACCGTCAGTCCTTCCCGCGCGAACTCTCCGCTCTTCAGAGCAGCGTGAAGCGCGGCGTTCTGAACGGCTTCAGGCGGCGCCATCGCGACCTTAACCACCGGCGCCGAGAGCGTTGACCGAGTTTGGCCTGAAACGATTTCTGGTGAGCATAGTTGCAACAAGGCGACCGCACCCAACAGCAAGCCCAGGTTTTTAGTCATGACTGTCTCCCGGAATGTCCCGAACTTTACCGTCGTTCATGACAATCACTGCACAACGAGCGATGGAATTTCTCACCAGCACTGGCGTGCTTCTTTTTCCTCGCGTGTGTCTTTCCAAGGGAAAATCGAATAGGCGACTGGATGCACAGTGCTGCAATTGCGGCAGGTGCGGACCTTCTCGTCCTTGTTGAAAACTTCGAAGGCATCTTCCTGCACCGCATAATAGCCGCCCAATCCGACCCGACCGGTTTCGACTTCCGCCATATACAGAGGCGTTACGCAGCTCAGGCAATACCAGGCGAAGCGATCCTTGCGGCCCCGCTCCGGGAATCCCTCGACCAGAACCGTGAGCCGCCTGTTGTCATCCAGCTTGAGGTTGAGCGACATCTCCTGCGCTTCATTGATGTGCCAGAAGCCGTAAACATGTTCCGAATGATGCGGAACCAGCGGCTGGACGAACTGCACATCCTTGCGGGCTTCGGAAACGATTTTACCGTCGATGATCTTGAGGGCGCGACCAGCCTTGAAGGCTGTCCGACCGGGATTGGTCTCGTGATAACGCAGACCGATCAGCATGTCGCCGCAGGGATAGAAGCTGCGATAACGCAGTTTGGATTCCTCCGACAGCAAATCCATTGTCATCAAGGCAGCCTTACGGCCGGCGAATTGCGTCATCAGATCGAAGGAGTCGGGCGTCAAACCGGGAGCTGCTAGGCTGGCCATGTCATTACCTCGTCGGTTGTGCTTTGCCGGGCGCGGAAGACGAACATTCGACTTTCGCTTTCTCCCATGCAGCCAAAACTTTTTCCTTCTCGAAGCCTTCATCGGCGCAGTTAATGACCTTCACCTCGCCCGTAACGCGCGCCTGGCACCCCAGTCGATAGGCCGGATGATAGCCCCAACCCTCAATGAAATATTGTTCCGTTTCAGTCGGCGCGCCCATTTCGCCTTCGACTACCAGAAGCGCGCAGGTGCCGCACAGGGACTGCCCGCCGCAATACATGCGCCACGTGACTCCGGCCTCCCGGGCGCCAACAAGAAGCGTGCGGCCTTGAAACACCTCGAACTCCTGATCTGGTCTGTTCACTACGCTGACTTTGGGCATCTGGAATCCGTGTTGCTGTTACGCTACGCGCAGGAAGGAAAGGACGCGATCGACCGTCGCCTCCGGCTGATCGACCTCGATGGCATGCGCGGCATCGTCGATGGACACCGCCTGCGATCCCCGGATCTTCGTGTGGAGATAATCAATCGACTCGCGCGGCACCCGAACATCCTTGAAGCCGCCGACAAGCAGCGTCGGACAGTCGATCTCGTGAATTCGCGTATTCAGCGCTTCATCGCGGGGGCTGCCGACCCCGTAATGCCGGAAGGCGCGCCGATTGGCTTCCAGTTCCTCCGGACTGCGCGTTTCGGCAGGCCGCCGCTCGGGGTGCGCGTAAAGCTGCTTGAGGAAGGTCTCAGGCTCAAAGCTCAGGGGCGGAGCATCCAACGGCCGGAAGCCCGAGGGGGCCATCAGGACCAGCCTGCGCGCGGCCTCCGGGTGCAGAACCGTCATCCAGGCGGCCAGCCGCGCGCCCATGGAATGCCCCACCACATCGGGAGTCTGTGCGCACTCAAGCCGTATCAGTTCTGCGAACAGATGCGCCACCTGAGGGATAGTATTCACATTTTCCGCGAAAGGAGTTGCCTCATATCCGGGGACAATCGGAAGGAGGACCCTAAATTGCTGCGCCAACGATATGGCGACCGCACGAATTTGAAGGCCGGCAGCCGGATGAAGGGAGACAACAGGGCTCCCTGATCCTGCCTCGAACCAAACCAGTTCAGCGCCGTCCACAACTCGCGTTTTCCGCTGAAACGTCAAATCAACTCCCTGGGGCTATCTCGCCCATTGAGTACGGGCGATTTTCGATAAGCTGCAAGCAATTTAGCGTAACTGTCCAGCCGTAGGCAAGATGCGGCAGGCAGTCTGTTGTGCCCGTCATTCCCGCAGCTTTTTCAGGAAGCGCTGTGCTTGACGTCGCAGGCGGACAGGAAAAAGAAATTCTGGTATTGGTTGTGAATTCGTTGCGTCCCATCGACATTGCGTATTCCGGCCCACTCGGAAGCAGCTATGTCAAGTAGCGAAAAACGCCCATCGGCCTATCTATCGACGCGCGCCCACTCTTAACCAGCGCATTTCTTCGCTTTATACGCCATTGGATGACAATTCGTAACGCAGACCACTCCGGCTTACATGCGGCGGTCGCGCCGCACTTTTGCAATGGCGTCCTGTGCCGCAGCGAGATAGGTAGATTCTTTGTCAGTCTGCGCCTGCAGGCCGACGAGGTTGTAGTAGTCGGGCAAGGCGACGAACTCGTGCTTTACAGCGTCGAACGACTTGTCTCTCTGCAATGTCTGCATGACGCGCGTGACAGCGCCGACAGCGGCGAACAACGTAGCCGACGGGAAAGAGACGAAACTCGCGCCTGCTGCTTCATATTCGGCCAATGACGGCCAGCCGTTTGGATTGGCGTGAGAAATATTGGCAAGGCGCGGTCCTGGAACCTCGGCCTTCACGCGCTTGAAATTCTCGATTTTGTCGCTGCCCATGACCATGGCGACATCGGCGCCAAGCTCCATGAACATCTGGGCGCGCTCGATGCCGGCACCCAGTCCTGCGACATGAAACGCGTCGGTGCGTGCGGCGATAACCAGATCGGGGTCACGGCGCGCGTCAAGCGCCGCCTTCACTTTCGACAGCATCTCCTCAATGGGAATAATCTGTTTGCCTTCCATATAGCCGCACCGGTTTGGAAAAACCTGATCGCTGATAAAGAGGCCCGCTACACCGCCTGACTCGAAGCCGCGAACCATTTGACGCACATTGTTGACGCCGCCAAATCCGGTATCTGCATCCACGAACACCGGCACATTCACCGCCGCCGTGATGCGGGCGTAGTGATCGGCATAGTCGCGCATGTTCGACTGGCCGGTGTCGGGTTGCGCCAATAGGCTGCCGGTCGCCGCATAGCCACCCGCCACAACCGCCTTGAAGCCAGCGGCCTCGATGATCTTCGCCGACAACGCATCGTAAGCGCCGGGCGCAAGGATCATCTGCGGATCGGCCAGCAGTTCACGAAGTCTTTTACGAAGGCTCATGGTGTCCCCAAGGTCAATGGCTGGATTTGCGACGAACGTTGAAAAGAGGATTTCAGTTTTGGAAAGCGCGCTGCATCCATGGCATTTCGATTGAAATGCGTTTTTCCCAGGCGTCGATTTCGCTGTCGAGTTTGAGCGACAAGCCGATATCATCGAGCCCCTCCATGAGCCGCATGCGGTCAGCAGGAGGAAGTTCAAAAGAAAATGCAGACCCGTCAGGCCCGACGATGCGCTGATTTTCCAGGTCGGCGGTGAAGGGAGTTGCTCCGTTTGCCTCCAAGACCCTCGCTTCCAGAACCTCAGTGTCGGCAACGGAAAGAGTCACGGGCAGAACGCCGTTCTGCAAGCAGTTCTCGCGATAAATATCGGCGAAACTGCGCGCCACGATACAACGAATTCCTATCGCCGCCATTGCCCAGACCGCGCTCTCGCGCGACGAGCCGCAACCGAAATTGCGCCCTGTCACCAGAATGGACGGACGCGCGAACTGTGGCTTGTTGAATACAAAATCAGTATCGACTGAACCATCAGGCCTCTTTCGGCGATTGAGAAAGAGAATCTCAGAATAGTTTTGGTTCAACCGCGGGCCGCCGCCGACAGGAGCGATCTGGTCAGT
Source organism: Beijerinckiaceae bacterium (assembly GCA_947478455.1). Classification (GTDB taxonomy): domain Bacteria; phylum Pseudomonadota; class Alphaproteobacteria; order Rhizobiales; family Beijerinckiaceae; genus Terripilifer. The sequence continues at coordinate 18,572 of CANJWR010000055.1, forward strand.
GTTGACGTCGTCCTCGATCAGCGGCGCAGCTACCCCGGTAACGCTCGTGAACTTTTCCATCATGCGCCTCCGGCCACGAGTTTGCGCACATCAGTGATGCGGCCAGTAACGGCAGCCGCCGCAGCAAGCGCTGCACCGACCAGATGAGTGCGTACGCCGGGTCCCTGACGATTTTCAAAATTCCGATTGGTGGTGGACAGCACCCGGTCGCCAGGCTCGCCCCGATCGCCGTTAGCGCCGGCGCACATGGAGCAAGCTGTTTCACCCCAGACAAAACCGGCATCGCGAAACACACGGTCAAGGCCCTTCGCCTCTGCGTCGCGCTTCACTTTGGCGGAACCTGGCACGACAAGCGCTTTCACACCGGGCGCGATCTTTCGACCACGCAGAATATTCGCTGCAACTTCGAGGTCGGGCAAACGCGCATTGGTGCAGGAACCGATGAACACACGCTGCACTGGCAGACCTTCGATCATGTCGCCAGCCGCAAGACCCATATAGGCCAGCGACTTTTCAAGCGCTGCGCGCTTTGACGTATCTACGGAGGAGAAATCAGGGACGCGTCCCGAAATTCCAACGACCTGCGCGGGGTCGGTGCCCCAGGTGATCTGCGGCTCGAGGCCAGTGCATTCCACGACGACCTCCTTGTCGAAGACGGCGTCGTCGTCGGTCGGCAAGGTTCGCCAGTAAGCAATTGCTTCGTCCCACATTGCACCCTGCGGAGCCCAGGGACGACCGGCGATCCAATTGAACGTGGCGTCGTCCGGAGCGATCATGCCGCTGCGTGAACCCATCTCGATGGATAGGTTGCATAGGGTCATGCGGCCTTCAATTGACAGCGCGCGCGCAACAGGTCCGGAAAACTCCAGAATGTGCCCGCGCCCGCCCGCAACGCCAATCTGGCTCAGGATTCGGAGCGCGACATCCTTGGATTCAACCTGCGGTCCGAGCGTCCCGTCGAGGCGGATGCGCATGCGTTTCGGCCTCGCAAGCGCCAGAACCTGGGTTGCCAGAATGTGCTCAAGCTCCGTAGTCCCGACTCCAAAGGCCAGAGCTCCCAGCCCGCCCACGGTGCAGGCGTGACTGTCCGGCACCGCGTGGGTCGCGCCAGGCAGAACCATACCGAGTTCCGGCGCCACGACATGAGAAATCCCGTGTTCGGGATCGCCGATGTCGAAAATCCTGATGCCGTTACGGCGGCTGCCTTCGCGCATCGCGTCTACAATAGCCTGCGTCTGCGCATTGGGCGTCTGCTGGGCCAGAGGTAACGAAGAGGCCGTATGATCCATCGCGGAAAAGGTGAGGTCGGGACGCCGCACCGGGCGGTTCGCGGCTTGCAGTTTCCTGAACGCATGCGGGGCGTGCAGTTCGTGCAGCACGTGCCTGTCCATATAGAGAAGCACACGCCCGTCGACGCGCGTCCCCACAGAATGAGCTTCCCAGATCTTGTCGAATAATGTGCGGGGCATGATGTCCTGTATGTCAGCGCTGATCGGGGACGAGCTTCCGCACTTCGACGAGAATATGATTCGACGTGGCGTACAGTTTCTCCACGAGTCCGGCAACCGACTCTGCGGACTGGAAACTCATATCGAGATCGAGCTTTTTGGCCTCTGCAAGCATTTCGGGGTCGTTCATTGTGTCCGCAATAGCCTTGCGCATGGCTTCGGCACGATCGGACGGTGTTTCTGGCGGCATGACATAAGGGCGGCCAAACTCCACGCTGGAGAATATGAAGCGCATCAACTGGGCCTGAGCATCACTCTTGGCATAATTGAAAATCGACGGGACGTCCGGCAATTCTGCAAATGGAGCTTCCTCAGCCCGCAGGATGACCCGCACGCGACCCGTGCGTATGTGGTCGCCACTCGCTTTTAGAGCCCCGTAGGTGTTGCAGACGCCTTCAACCTCGCCGCGCTCCACTGCCAGAAGCGCGTCAGGCGCCCCCTGATAGCCTTCGATAATCTTGAATTTGGTTCCCAGTGCATGATTGAGAACAGCCGGCACGATGGACAGCGACGAACCCGGCCCGGCCCCGGCGACAATCGTTTCGCGCGTAAACAGATCCTCGATGGATTTGACCGGACTTTCTGCGCGCACGACGCATACCCGGCCCGGCAAAGAGGTGGCCCCGAGCCAGACGAATTTGCGCGGATCGGCTTCGAGGTTCGCTTGACCCATCACCGCCTGACTTGGCACGTTGCGCGAGAACGAGCCAAACGCGGTGCCGTCTTTCGGGGCGACCTTGTAGAGATAATTCGCGGCCGCGATGCTGGCGGCAGTGGGCATATTTTGGGGCACGATTGTCGGATTGCCGGGGATGTGCTTCGATAAATGCCGCGCCAGCAGCCGTCCGCCCAGATCGTAATCGCCGCCCACCGGATGTCCGATGATCATCCGCACCTGTTTACCGCGATAGAATTCTTCGACCGTCTCCGCCGCCCCGGGAAAAGTCGCCGCAGCGGTAACCCCAAAGGCTAGGAAAGCGGTGCGAAAGGCTAAGCTCATTGATTCTCTCCCTACCTGATGATGCCTGCACACTTTCCAAATATGCGCTTGAGCCCCAGTGTCCAGTTCCAACGAAACGCAACCTTACCAATCTGGGTAGATTTGCAGACAATGGCAAGCCGCGCCGAACCAACTTTGCTAAAGCTAAACTAGCATCTGGCGCCAGACATTCGCTGGCCTGACCTGTGCCTGTCGCAAATTAAATCCCGGCACAACAACGATGCAGTCCACCGAGAGCTGGCGTTGCCGCGATCCTCCCGATCACCAAAATGGGCCGGGGATTTGCGGTATCCTTCGCCAGTGACAGATTCGTCCGTGGGCCGTTGCAACAATTTATGCATGAATCCTGCACGTGATGAAGACGGCGCGCGTCGAGAAACACCACATGGTCAAGACATTTCCGACGGATGGAGCCGATCTGGCGTTCCGTATATCCTTGCCAAGGTAAACGTAGCGCCGAGTTCCTCCACGAAATGCGCGCCTTCGCGTCCGGCACGGACGACGATCATGTCGACAGCGTATCGCAATTCTTGCTGGGGATCCTGCTGTCTGCCCAGTTCCACACTTCAATCCTAGGATGCCTGTGCAGGTGGGACAAGAGCGCAGCTTTTCGTATTCGAATCCGCTGCGGCAATTGTGGCGTGAGGCCTGAGAGGTTACTCCAACCCTTCATACAATCTGGAGAAGCCCGCACCGAATTGCATCACTTGGAATCCCGGGCGCGTCCGGCGTCCTTCACTTTTTGCAAAATGTCGGTTGGCACATTGATGATCTTGTCGACGGTCCGTTGAAGTTCGTCGCCGCTTACAGCGTCAATATCGAGCTTGCTGTTGCGGGCGTCGGACAGGAACGCGGGGTCGCGCATCGTTGCATCAAAGGCCGCTCGGAGCGCCGCCACCCGGTCTGCGGGCACATCCGGGGTCGTCAGGATCGGGTAACCCATGGCAATATCGCCTGAAATCACTTCCAGAATCTGCTTCTGCTCTGCGCTGCGCGCCAGCTCCGTCAGCAGGGGCGCATCGCGCTCCTCAGGCGAACGTTTCGCGCCGACCTGAAAAAGCACGTTGATCTTCTTGTCGCGCACCCAGTCCGGTCGAGTCGCAGTCCACGACGAGTTCGAACCTATGCCGTCAACTTCGCCGCGCTCCATCGCAAGCAGGATATCGTTGGCGCCCGGATAACCGGCCACGATCCGAAACTTCGTACCAAAGAGATTGTTGGCCACCTGCGGGAATATGACCGAGATGGAGGTCGCGCCGGCGGCACCAATCACCAATTCTTTCTTCGTCGCCTCTTCGACGGTTTTCACTCCGGTCTTGCTCCACACAGAGAGCATCTTGTTGGAGACCGCAGGAGCGCCAATCCAGAGGAATTTGCGGGCGTCGTATTGAATACCCTCGGCTCCCTTCGCCTGATCGGTCGCAACTGTTGCGTTGACCGAGCCGAGGACAAGTCCGTCCTTTGCCGCAACCGTATAAAGCCAGTTGGCCGCCACCAGAGTTCCGGCTCCCGGCATGTTGCGCGGAACGACAGAAGGGTTTCCGGGTATATGATTGCCCATATGCCGCCCCACGAGTCGCGCGTAGAGATCGTATCCTCCGCCGGCCGGGCTGCCGATAACCAGATCGATGCGCTTTCCCTTGTAGAAGTCCGACACTCCATCCGCGAAAACAGGTGAAGCAAATACCGCTGCCGCCAGTACGGCAATTGCGCCCGATACTCTCTTGATCGTTGACATTGCGTCCTCCCGCTTTTTCAAAAGATCATCACGCGCTCAAAGTCCCGTCAATGCGACCAAAACTACTATGACCGCGCCGACGCCACCAGTGACAGCATCAGCCGACATCGACGAAACCGACATCGCCGCGAATATCAACCTTCGTGCCGTACTTGGCTGACAGTCTTTGCACCCTGCGCAAGATGCGCTCAGCCATCTCGGCACGAGCCGGCACAGGACGCCCGCGATCCGTCCTCGAACGACGGTGCCCGAGATCAAGCGGATAAATCCGAATCTGCTTCAGATGGTCACCTTCGAAGTCACACACCGCAAAGGCTTGCTCCCATTGTAACGGATCGCCCGCGTGCCCCTTTTCGCCACCCTGATAGCGCGCCTCAAGAAAATCCGCCGGAGTAGCTCGATCGCCCAACCCATATCGCTCGTAGGCCTCGGCAGGCAGATATTTGATGAGCTCAATCTGGAAAATGAAGGCGCCGACGCCGTGCAGGAGCGCTTTGCCATTATAGACTTCCACAGCCATCGGAGACTGCGGCCCATGTGATACAAAAATGTCAGCGCCCGCATCGATACAGGCGCGACCGTACTGCAGCGTGTAATCTGCAACGGCTTCCACGTCGGAGCGACGCTTCGCGGTAAATAGAGTCTCGCCGCCCTGCTCGTGCGCATGAAAACTCGCAATGACGCGGTCCGCCATGCTGCGCGCATATCTCACCTGACGAACGTTCTCGCGCAGGTCCAAAGCGTTTGGCTCGGTCCTGATTGCAAAATTATCCGCCAGACGGAATGTCTTGCCGAGGAAATTGTATGTTTTGATCGGGCCTCGCCGATCCGGATCACCCTGGTTGCGCCGACGTTCGAGTTCGGCCTCCCAGCCGATACGCTCGCCGATCTCACGCAACTGCGCGAGCGTAGCGGCGTCAACCTCATAGATCTCCTTGTGACGGAATCCGTTCACGCCCGGATGCCCGAGCGTATCGTAACGTTGATCGCCGGCGCGTACGCCCGGTCTGAATTGACCACTGGCGGCGACGAGCGCGGTACGTCCCTTGGCGGTTTCGAGATATGCAGGCGCACGTGCTTCTGCCAAATTCCGGCCAGCTCCCGCATGCACGATGCTCGCGTCGTCGAAATAGCCCTTCGCCTCCAGAATGCCTTTCACGCCATAATCGTCGGCATGACTGCTACCGCGTGAAACCATGTTCACGCCGAGCCATTTCAATTCCTTGAGCAGAGACGGCTCGGTCGTAATGTAGGTGCCACCGCCCTCGCGCTGCTGGTGCGGATCATCCAGATAGGGATGCACACAGGCTTCAAAATTGGCAAATACGACATCCGAGGCATTGAGCATCTCACGCATCTCGATGAATTCTGGCTCTCGAAAGACGGAAATCGTCCGCGTCATGACGATATCGCCAAGAAGCGCAATCGTCTGCTTAGTGCCAGTCGCCATGATCGTCCCTGCTCTGCTCTTTTGTTGCGAAGTCTAACGCGGCCGGGTTAGTCAGGCAATCATTGCCCGTACGCGCCCCGGCTAGCCGCAGACACCGGATCCGGATAGGCTCCTTGCTGAATAGCTTTTCGTTGCAGAAGAGACCGGAGGAAACAAATGAAGGTCGGACAATCGGCCCGGGCCGTCCTTTTCTTGCCTCTACTTGTCCTTGCGCATAACACTGCCGAGGCTGAGGATGTCGCAGATTTCTATAGAGGCAAACAAATCCGCATCGTAATCGGCTCCGATGTCGGGGGCGGCTACGACATCTATGCGCGCACGGTGGGTCGTCATCTGGGAAAACATATTCCGGGCAACCCGACCATCGTGCCGCAAAACATGAATGGCGCTGGAAGCCGGATCGCAGCCAACTGGGTTTACAACATCGGCGCGAAGGACGGCACCATTATCGGTCAGGTGAGCCAGGGAACGCCGCTCGACCAGGCTCGCAAGCAGGAGGGAGTTCAATTCGA
>CANJWR010000056.1 GCA_947478455.1 Beijerinckiaceae bacterium
AGCATCCAGAACCTGGCGTCGATTGAAAGGCGAAAATCAATTGCCGAAAGTCATCAACGGTGTAAAGTTTAGAGACGGAATCGAAGTCGCGCCAGAGATCAAATTCGCCGCTTGATTCACGCCGTCACCTAAATTCAACCATAGCTCTGGCCAAGCTGGCGCCTTCGAAAACCGCCTCTGATCTGCAGACCGCCGCAGATGCCTTTTTCCGTGCGAATCTGTCGATTCCGGTCAGCAATCTGGTCGTCACTGTGGCCTACGACAAGCCGAATGCCGCCACCTCCGTGACTGCAACTGCTGATGTCGCTATGGCCGTGATGAAAGCTTTCGGCATCAATACGATGTCGACCACCGCCAAAAGTGCGGCCTCGGTCGGCGGCGCCCGGCTTCGCGTCGCGCTGGCCATCGACGTGACGGGTTCGATGGATTCCGACGGAAAAATGGAAGCTACTCAGACAGCCACCAAGAGCCTGATCGATCAGCTGCAGCAGGCAGGTTCGGCCAATGGCGATGTCTATGTATCGCTGGTGCCGTTCAACAAGAACGTCAATATCGGCAACACCAACAGTTCGGCGAGCTGGCTCAACTGGAGCACATGGGACGACAAAAACGGAACCTGCCGCAATTCTTCGGGCAGCACCCGAAGCAAGTCTTCAAGATCGTCCTGCATGAACGACAGTTCGTCGAACACCTGGACCCCGAAGGCCCACAGCACTTGGAACGGTTGTGTGATGGATCGCAACCAGAACTTCGACACGACGGCCACGATCCCCACGAGCATCGATACGAACTCCTACTTCCCGACGGAACAGTACAGCAGCTGTCCTGCCCAGATGATGCAGTTGACCAATGATTTCACAGCCCTGAAGACGAAGGTCGACGCGCTTTGGCCGGACGGCAACACGAACCAGTCGATCGGCTTTGTGTGGGCCTGGCAGACGCTCGTCGGCGGCGCGGGTATGACGGTTCCGGCGGAAGAAAGCGGTTACAATTACGAATACATCATCATCCACATGTCGGACGGTCTCAACACGCAGAACCGTTGGTACTCGGACGCTTCGGATATCGACGCCCGTCAGAAGATCGCTTGCGACAATGCGAAGGCGGCGGGGTTCACGATCTACACGGTCCAGGTGGACACCGGCAACGATGGTGAAGCGGCTGCTCTTGCATACTGCGCCAGCGACAACATGAAGTTCAAGATCGCCAAAAATGCACCGCAGATTCTGGCGACGTTCGACCAGATCGGCAACGGCATGAACAAGGCGCGTCTCTCGGAATAATCTCTCCGCGAGATTCCACTTTTCGGCGAAAATCATCTAGCGTCGGGCTTCATTCAATGGAGCCCGACGCATGACTCTGCCCCTTGCCAATCGTATCGCACTGGTGACCGGAGCGTCGCGCGGAATCGGTCGCGCTGTTGCGCTCGAACTGGCCCGCAACGGGGCGCATGTGATTGCTCTCGCCCGCACACAGGGAGCCCTCGAAGAACTTGACGACGAAATCCGCGCCCTCGGCGGTGAAGCGACGCTCGTCCCTTGCGACATGAAGGATTTCGATGCGCTGGACCGGCTCGGTCTGGCGATATTCGAACGCTGGAAGAGGCTCGACATTTTCGTTGGCAATGCCGGACAGCTTGGCCCTGTTTCGCCGCTCGCCCACATCGATCCGCCAAAGTGGGAAGCGACCTTCGCGGTGAACGTGACGGCGAATTACCGCCTCATCCGCTCGCTCGATATGTTGCTGCGGGCTTCCGACGCCGGTCGCGTGGTTTTTGTTTCGTCGGGCGCGGGCAACAAGGCGCAGCTCGACCCCTACAAGGGCCTCTACGCCAGCACCAAGGCGGCGCTCGACGCGATCTCGCGCGTCTATGCGGCCGAGACGGCCACCACGTCCAATGTGAAGGTGATGTCGCTCAACCCGAGCAAACTGCGCACAAAGATGCGCGCCGAACTTGCGCCGGGCGAAGACCCGATGACGCTGAAGACGCCGGAAGACGTGGCGCCGAAAATCGTCGCCCTGTGCCTGCCGTCGTGGACCCAGACCGGCAAGCTCTATGACTTCGGCGAAGACCGGGTGAAGAGCTTTCAGGGGCCGGCGTAAGAGCGTAGCGGCCCAGGCCGCTACCAGATCTTCCGACCCTTGCTCTGGAAAGGGTTCTTGCTGGTCCGCTTCATGATGCGGATCGGCACGCCGGCGAAATCGAAGGTCTCGCGCAGGCCGTTGATCAGGAAGCGTTCGTAGCTCGTCGGCAGGGCATCGAGCTGGTTGCCGAAGATCAGGAAGGTCGGCGGGCGCGCCTTGGGCTGCGTCATGTAGCGGATCTTGATGCGGCGACCAGAGACGGCGGGCGGAGGCGTCTTGTCGATCACGGTTCCCAGCCAGCGGTTCACACGGCCGGTGGAGACGCGCTTGTTCCAGGTTTCATGGACGCGCAGGATGGCCTCCATGAGTTTCGGAATCCCGACGCCTGTCAGGCCCGAAACCGGAATCACCGGCATGCCCCTCACCTGCGGCAGAAGCCGGTCGGCCTCCTCGCGCAATTCCTTCAGCTTCTTGTTCGGCTCGGGGATCAAATCCCATTTGTTGAGCCCGATCACCAGCGCCCTGCCCTCGGACGCCACAATGTCGATGATCGTCAGATCCTGCTTCTCGAACGGAATCGTCGAATCCAGCAGCACCACAACGACTTCCGCAAAACGGATCGCCCGCAAGGCGTCGGCGGCGGCAAGCTTCTCGAGCTTGTCCTGAACGTTGGCGCGGCGGCGTAAGCCGGCCGTGTCGAACATCTTGATCTTGCGCTCGCCCCACTCGAAATCGATTCCGATGGAGTCGCGCGTAATGCCGGCCTCTGGGCCGACCAGAAGGCGCTCCTCGCCCAGAATGCGGTTGAGCAGCGTGGACTTGCCGGCGTTGGGACGACCCACGACTGCAAAACGCAACGGCTTGCTGACGTCGAGTTCAGAACCGTCTTCTTCGTCACCGAGGACCAGACGCTGTTCGTCGTCCTCTTCGACAACGACTTCGGCTGTCTGTTCGGGAAGCGCGAGCAGCAGTGCATTGTAGAGTTCGCCCAGACCTTCGCCGTGTTCGGCGGAGAGCGGCACTGGATCGCCGAAGCCTAAACCGAAGCTGTCGTAAACACCCTCGTCGGCGGACTTGCCTTCCGCCTTGTTGGCGATGGCGATGACCGGCTTGCTGGCGCGGCGGACGAGATCGGCAAAGTGCTGGTCGGTCGGCGTCAGGCCGGCGCGGGCGTCAATCATGAACAGTATGGCGTCGGCGTCCAGAATGGCGGCCTCGGTCTGCGCCCGCATGCGGCCAGACAGGGATTCATGCGCGCCCTCTTCGAGTCCCGCCGTGTCGATGACCTTGAAACTCAGATCGCCCAGTTTGGCGTCGCCCTCGCGGCGATCGCGGGTGACTCCCGGCTGATCGTCGACAAGCGCAAGCTTCTTGCCCACCAGACGGTTAAACAAGGTCGACTTACCGACATTCGGCCGGCCGATGATCGCAACCGTAAAAGACATTTATCCCGATATCCGGACGCCGCTCAGGGCGTCGCTGCCTTGCCGGCGCTGACGAGGCCAAGCAGGGCTTCCGCCCGCTGACGTGCATCCGCCGGTGTTTGCTGATCGACTACCAGCATGTCCAGCCACTTGCCGGCTGTATCCAGATCATTGGCCTTGAGGGCCGAAACCGCAATCAACTCACGCGCCGTGTGCCGGAAAGTAGCGCCGGCGACCGCCATAGGTTCAAGGCGACGACGTACATCCGCAAGATCGCTTGTATCGAGCCGAATGATGGCGGAGCGAAGGCGCGCCACATCCTGCAGCACGGGATCGACGTTCGCATCGGACGCGAGAGCGTCGTAGGCTTTCGCGCCGGCCTCCGGGTCAGTCTGTGCCAGCGAACCGGCTACGCGGAAGCGCGCCAGCATGGCGTAGCCGGGTTGATCGCTTGAGCCGAGCGCCTTGAAGGCTTTCTCCGACTCGTCGGCCTTGCCGTCGCGGGCCAGCTGAAGCGCGGCCTCGAACTGTGCGCCGGCAGCCTCGGCCTGTTTGGTCTTCTGGCTGTCCCAGAAACGCCAGCCCGCCGTCGCCAACACGATCACAATCGCGAGGCCGATCAGATAATTCTGGTACTTCGACCAGAATTCGAGGGCTTTGTCGCGGCGGACTTCCTCGTCCACCTCGCGGAAAATATCGGCCATATCGCTTCCCGTCCGCATTCGGAACGAAAACACCGCAGGATTGCGGCACAACAGGGTCAGCGGTTAGCACGGGTCTGGTCGAAATGCGAGCCCAATGCGTTCCACCGGTCAAATTGGAGGACAATTCGATCCGGACTTCTGGCCAAAACATATATGGAGTAGAAATAGACCAGTTGCGTGAGGCAGTGTTTTGGTAAATCCCGGTTCGGCCATCCTTTTTGCATTTGCGGCTATGCTTGGTCTGTCCGGCTGCGGCGGCAGGCCCGAAGGCGTGCTGATTCCGGTCTCGGACACAGCTCAGAGTGCACGCAAGATCGATATTCTGGTCGCCACAACGCGTAGCAGCGAGGGCGCCGCCGCTGGTCAGATGTTCACCGGCGAACGCGGCCCGGACGTTTCCTTTGCGGATATACGGGTCTCAGTGCCGAATGTGCGAACCGTTGGCGAGGTTCAATGGCCCGAAGGCCAGAAGCCGGATCCCGAAAAGAACTTCGTCACCGTCAAGGCTGACAGGATTGACCGCACAGAGGCGCAACGGCGCTTCCATCAACGCGTCGGCCAGACCCCGAAAAGACGCGTGCTGATTTTCGTGCACGGCTACAATACGAAGTTCGAGGAAGCCGTCTATCGCTTCGCCCAGATCGTCCATGATTCCGACGCACCGGTGACGGCTGTGTTGTTCACATGGCCGTCGCGCGGACGGTTGCTCGCCTATAATTACGACCGGGAAAGCGCCAATTACTCGCGCGACGTCCTTGAAACCATTCTGAAAACGCTCAGTAGCGATAGTGCCGTCAGCGAAATCTCCATCCTGGCCCATTCCATGGGAAACTGGGTCACCATGGAAGCGCTGCGCCAGATGGCGATCCGGGACAAAAAGCTGCCATCTAAAATCAAGAATATCATGATGGCGGCCCCTGACGTGGATGTGGACGTCTTTCGCCGGCAGATTGCCTCGCTTCCCGGCGCGAACGCCGGATCACCCTTCACGTTATTCGTATCGCAGGATGACAGCGCTCTGGCAGTGTCCCGACAATTGTGGGGCGGGACGCCGCGGCTCGGTTCCGTCGATCCGAAACAGGAGCCCTACAAATCCGAGTTCGCTAAATCGCGAATGCAGGTCATAGACCTCACCGAGGTTCAGACGAGCGATAAAGTAGGCCATGGGAAATTCGCCGAAAGCCCCGAGGTGGTGCAGATGATTGGACGACGTCTCGCGTCCGGTCAGGATCTCAGCGACGGCAAAGCAGGGCTCGGCGACAAGCTGACCGGCGTCGTGATGGGCGCTACCGGTGCTGTCGGATCAGCAGCCTCGATGGCGATCCACGCGCCTCTGGCGATTGTCGACCCGTCCTCCCGCGAGGCCATGGGCGAACATTTCGAGGAGTTCAGGTCCAGCACCGGCAGGGTTGTACGCCCCAACTGATCCTTTTGACATGTTCACCGGCGACGAATGATCCACGCAAGCCCGATAGGCGTAGATGCCATATCCGTTGTTTCTTCCCGCGACGTACTAGCTCTTGCCTCCGCGTTTCGGCGCGGAGGCATTTTTATTTGATATGAAGATGTTGCGGATATTTTCGCACAAATCAGATTATTGCTGCGCGGCAAAAATCCCGGCGCCCAGATAGTTCTGGGATAGCGGTGCGGAAATCACCGCAGTGCCGGCGATGGACCCCACAGGGCTGGCGGCGCTCTTGAAGAAGCCGCCATTGAGATACATCGTGGGCGTCACCCCGGCCGGGGCGCTCGCCGAAACCGGAAGTCCGGACAGTGTCGTCTGGAATGTGACCGGAATGGCGCCTGCCGTCTGGGTGCGCGACCCGGAATACTTGAACCCGTCCAGATCGGCGACCGTCATGCTGGCTGCGCCTGTTCCGAAATTTACACTCGCGTTCAGGTTCGAGGCCGCCAGATATTGGGCGTCGCCGCGCGCCAGCGTAGCGATCACGTGACCACTATACGTCGCTGATCCGACTGTGGGTATGTCGACCTGCGCAGCCGGCACACCCGCCACCCATCTCATAATATGGCTCGGCAAGATCGCCTGTTCGGCGCTCAAAGGATCCTGAAACGAAGTGTTGGGCGACCAGAAACCCCAGCGTGTGTAGTCGCAGACGCAGAATTTGACGCCCGGAAAAAACGAGGCCGCATTCACAGCATCTGACGACACCATGAAGGAATTGTCCCTTGTCGGATTGATCGATGTGGAAGTGCCATCGAAATTCAACGTAAAGGTCGTCGTCGGACCGAACGGGTTGGATGATCCTGCCGCGCCATATTCGGCCTGCGCGCCAAAAATCCGCGAGTCGATCGCGACGCCCCGACCCTTTTGGGTCGTTCCGTCCGGATTAGTGCCGAATCGAAAGTTCAAATCCAGAAAGTCCACCGGAACCGGCTGGCCATCGGTAGCCTGGAAGGACAATTGCTGCCGGAAAGACGCCGAAAGCTGGCCGCTGGCATAGTTGGAGATAGATACGCCCGATCGATCGCCGCCGCTGTTCGAGGCGATGAGAAAACTGCCGGCTGCGCCGACAAGGCCGCCGGTATAGCCAACAAGCGTCTGCGACGTCCGGGCGGCGGCGGTGGTCGACGAATGCAGGGAGAATGTCTGGCCGAACGTATATCCCTCCGTTTGCGTCCCCGTCTGGTAGGCATTCTGCAGCACCGTTTCCAGTGAGCCGATGTCGTTACGGCGGAACTCGTTTTGGGAAACGTTGAAAGGCCCGGTCGGCACGCCGGTCGAATCAACCGGCACTGCGTTCATTTCGCCGGCAGCTCCAGTCGAGGTGACAGCCCCGGCAGCGCGCAACGGAATTTGATTGGACGCCAGAAGGCTCGTAGCCGCGAAGCCGCCGCCCATCAGGTAGCTGTTCGCCGTCGAAGGCTTCCCGGTCAGGCCGGTCATCAGGGACAGAGTCGAGGTTTGTCCCGTCCCGCTCCCGTTGATGTTCAGGCTTGCCTGCATAACGCTCGACGTCGTCTCGTTCTCGGGCTTGTAGCCATAGACCTGCGAAACGTTGAACGAGCCTGAGCCTACGAACGATGCGGTCAGAAAAGGTACGCGCGAACCCGCGCCGGCCGTCGTCGTCAAAACGAAAGTCTTGGCCGGATTGGCTGTTGCGGTTGATGCTGCCGTCGTGGCCGCCTGCTGAGCGCCCTGCTGAACCTGATTGTTCAGATCAGTCGGGCCGACAACCTGCCCTTGCTGCGGTGGTTGGCCCGAACCCGTCTGCTGCTGCAGCGGCACGATGTTCAGCGGGGTTGCGCCGGCATTGGTCTGCCCCAGCCCGCCCCGTTGCGCCTGTTGGTCTGTCGGCGGACGGGCAGAGCCGCCGCGTGCGCCGCCCTGGCTGGTGAGCTGGGAATTGTTCAGGTTGATTTCGTTCTGCGCGACACGGTTCGGCGAAACCGGCGGCGCATTCACTCCCGAAATGAAAGTTCCGAAGCCCGGTCGACTTATGGTCTCGACGCCACCGCCGCTCGCAGCGGTCAGAACGCCAAAGTGGTTGATCGCCCGCGTGCCGACTTGCGAACAGCCCGCTCCGGTTGTGGCGCAATGGCGGATAGTCGCCACACCGCCGCGCACGCCGATGGTGGCGGTCGGCGTTCTTATTTGCGCGCCGCCCGTATGGGTCACCTGGCCGCCAACGATCCGCATCACACCCCTGGTGAGCGTGGCCGCCATGCTGCCTGCGCCGGTGTTAGGATTGTAGACGAATTCGTTGATGACCAGCGTGCTGTTGGGGCCGACATTGAGGGTCGTCTTGTCGATGAAGATCACGTGCAGGCTGCCGCTGGCCGACGTCTCGATTTTCTCGTTGTGAACGACCTGCGTGCCGATCTCGATGGTGCGGACGCCCTTGCCAGGCGGCGTTCCTGTCGTGCGTGTATTGGCCGCGCCGGCGGTTCCAATCACCTGCGCCTGAACGGGCGATACGGCGAAAAATGTCAGAGCTGTCGACAGAAGCGCGACGGAGCGACGGAACTGCGAGGTCATTCGATCATTCTCCCGCATGTCAGAACCTCACCGTCGGGCCGATGGACACGACCCAGTTCTGGGTGCGGTAGTTCGGCAGGTTCGACAGCGTCCGCATGTACTGGACCTGAGCGGCGACGCCGATGTTCTGATAGACGTTCACATCGACAATCGTGCCGACGCGCCATTCGCGGTCGCGACGGGCAGTTGTCGGATCGACGAGAATGTTGGGCTGGTCGTAGCGCGTTTCGAAATATCCGATGGACGGCGCAACGGTCCAGCGTCGGCCCATTCCGTCGAACTCGTAGGGCAGCGCCGCTTCGATCCCGACCTGACGGTAGGAAAAGGCCGCCACGCGGCTCGTGGCTCGGGTGGTCGAAAGTTTGCCCTGCCAGCGAAGGCCCGGTACGGATTCGAAGAAGCCGCTCGCCAGAATGTATCCAACTGTCTGCTGGCCGGTCTGGTCGGCGACGGTCGGATAAAGATCCGAATTACGATAGGAGCGATTGCGGAATTCGATACCCGGCTCGATCTGTCCCCACGGCGCCTGATAGCGGAGCGTAGCGCCCGCCCCCGTTGCTGTCTGGAATGTGCGATCGCCCAGCGTCACAGCATTGGCCAACACATAGGGACGAACCGAAACGCCCATCAGCGAACCGAGCCCGAGACGAGGGCCCGTGTCGATTTCCGCAAGGCCGAGATTCAGCCTTCCGAACTTGAACTGGCGCGAATAATAGGTGGTGAGATTGGTCTCCCACGTATCGCCGCGCTGGTTTTCGAAATCGTAGACATAGCGGCCCGAGATTATCCCGAAGGCGTTCCAGTCCGATTGCTTCAGGAAGGCGCTGCCGAGGGTCGCGTCAAAACCGAGCGCGCGCACGACTGCGCTGTTGGGTCCGGCATTGGCGTTTGACTGATAGCGCAAGCCGACCTGTGCGTAGAACGCAAGCTGATTGGGGCTCAGGCGCTTTTCGATTTCCTTGACGAAAGCGTCGACGCGCAGGCGTACGTCCGGCGGCGTCTGCGGCGCGACGGCCGCATGTTCGAAATGGCTGCGGGCCATTTCGTAGGAGCCGAGGCGGAAATAGAGAAGGCCAAGTTCCAGTTCCACGCGCGGCAGATCGCGCGTGTAGAACAGCATACGCTCCAGCGCCCCGATGGCAGCCTCATAATCGCCGAGGCGCGCCGAGACTTCCGCATACCGGAAGGCGATATCGAAATTCTTTGGATCGACGAGCGTGCGCTTGAAAAGCTCATCCGCTTCGAGACGGAGCTGGCCTTCAGACAGGGTCGAAACGGGCGCAGGCGCATTTTGGGCCCGGCCTTCCGTGGGAATTGCCGACGAAAAGCCTGCGGCCGCCAAAATGGCTACAGCCGCTCCGCGAAGCTTCGCCGGCAATCCGGATTTCATCGCAGCCCCAGTCCGAGAATCGAGCAATATAGGCAATCTGCCAGCAAACCGCGACATCCAATACTTCTTAACCCGGCAAGCGCACTTCAATCAAGCTGCGGAATTCTCATCCTTTTCGAAGACCAGCATCACGCCGTCCGCAATTTCCTGCGGGACAATCAGCATGCCGGGACGCTCGATGGCCGCAATCGCGCCTTCCAGCATCACACGGCGGGCGGTTTCGAGATCGCGCACCTTGATCCGGACCGCCGCAAAACTGGCAGCCGCGCTTTCGGGGGCCGGTTGACCGTAACGGAACGAATAGCCGGCTTCTGTCAGAACTTCGAGTTTCTGGCCTCCGGCTAAAGACAGTTCGATGCCCAGCGATGTCGAGTGCATTTCGCGCTGATCGGTGAGGTGCGACAGGAATTCCGCATGATCGGCAGGGTTTTCGGCGACCATGACGACTCCGGAAAGCCCCGTCGCACCGTTCGGGTGATCCTGAAAGCAGGGGTTCCAGAAACTGGCCGGATAGTGCTGCTGGCAGGTGAAAAAACCTGCGTCCGTCATGAGCTTCGACTGGGCGTAGGCGAGCGTAAACGCCACCATGGCCTCCGACCCGTCCGGGCGGCGCGCGCGGCGCTCGAAATGGAACGTCTCGAATTCACCGATCCCGTTCTTGATGAACTCCGCCCGGTCGGCGACAGCGTCCCTGGTCCCAAGCGCCAGCATCGCCATGCCTTCTCGGCGCTTGAGGTAGTCGAAGACGAAAACCGGAAACGAGAAGCGAAATTTCACACTGTCCGGCGGCCGAATGAAGCCCTGCCCGGCCGAAATCAGCTCCAGAAAAGAGCCATCAAACTGGATGATGTGATTTTCCGTTCCGAAGGGATGGCGATTGCGCACCCCGACCTGAAAACCGAGGCGGCGATACAGTTCGACTTCGCCCGACAGGGAGCGGGACGCCAGAACCACATGATCGATGTTGCGCGGTGCGAATGACATTCCCCCTCATAGCGACTTCTGCGCCGCCGGACGAGACCCGACTTTTATCCCGCTGCTCTCGTCGCCCCACCCGGGCTTGTGCTAGAGGATCAGCGCCCGGCGCATCGACCGGGGCTATTGGGGGAAACCGGATGAGCGCACAGACCGTCGAACTCAGCATCGCTTTGTCGGACAACGAGCGGACCCGCCCAATCCTTCAGGGGCGTATCCAGCCACAGGGAATCCGGCTGCTGCCGACCTGTGTGCATCCGTCCGAAATGTTCTGGCGGCAATTGCGGTTCGGGGATTTCGACGTTTCCGAAATGTCGATGTCATCACTGCTGATCGCGGTATCGCAAGGCGATACAAGATGGGTCGGGATCCCGATCTACACGATGCGCAAATTCTTCCATACGGGCATTCTGGTGCGCCGCGACGCCAACATCAAAACGCCAGCCGATTTGCGCGGTAAGCGCGTCGGCGTGCCCGAATACCAGCAGACAGCAGCGATCTGGTCGCGAGGCATATTGCAGCATGAATTTGGCGTCCACGCCCGCGAGATCGAATGGTTCATGGAGCGCGGTCCCGACAAGAGCCACGGACATGCGACGAAATTCGCCCCGCCCGATGGCGTGAAACTGAACCAGATTCCATCTTCCACCAACATCGGCGAGATGATGGTGAAAGGCGAACTCGACGCCACCCTGCTCTACATCGCCGACAAGAATCTGGTCGACCGCTCGCGCATCGATCTGGAGTCCCATCCCGACATCACGACACTGTTTGCCGACCCTCTGGCTGAGCGGCAGCGCTATTTCGCCAAGACCGGCGTCTATCCGATCAATCACGCCATGGTGATGAAGCGTTCGGTCTTCGAGAAATATCCTTGGGCGCCGATCAACATCTTCCACGCTTTCATGGCCGCCAAGCAGGATGTGGAATCCGAAACCATGGCGACGCTCGATTCTTATTTCGACGCCGGCCTGCTTGACGCCAATGCCCGCAAGGCGGTTTCGACCGATATCAAGGCCTACGGTTTGAAGACAGCCGGCAAAGTCCTCGACATGGTCGCCGGGTTCGTTCACGAACAGGGACTGACGAACCGCCGCGTGCGGCTCGACGAAATCTTTGCCCCCAGCACGCTCGATCTTTGAAGACGGAACACAATTGATGATTGGCATGCCAGAAGATATTCGCAGGGTGATCGCCGAAATCGGCCCGAACTTCGGTCCCGACATTCTGGAGAAAACCCGCGCGCTCTATGCGCCCCTGATGCAGCCCGCGCCCGACATTGCTGCGACATACGATCAGCCATATGGACCGCACGCACGTCAGCAGGTCGACGTTTACACGAAGGCGACCGCGCAGGCAGCTCCGGTGCTGGTTTATGTGCCGGGCGGCGGTTTCGTCAGTGGCGACAAACGCTCGGACGAGAATTTCTACGGCAATGTAGGCCGCTGGTTCGCCCGCCAGGGCGTCGTCAGCGTCATCGCCAATTATCGGCTCGCTCCAGACTTTGCCTATCCGGCCGGTGGCGAGGATGTGCGCGCGGCGCTAGCCTGGACGCGGGACAATATCGCCCGTTTCGGCGGCGATCCCGCCCGCATCTTTCTGTTCGGACAATCGGCGGGCGCCGCCCATGCGGCGACTTGTCTGTTTGATCCTGCTGTGCGGGACGCCGGGCATCAACCAGTTGGGGCCATCCTGGCGAGCGGGATCTACAGCATGTCCGCCGCCCGCAAGGCGCCCAATACGGTTGGCTATTATGGCGACGACGAAAGCCGCTACGAGGCGATGTCGCAGATCAACCATGTGGGCAACAGCAAGATTCCGTTGTTCCTGAGTCTGGCCGAATTCGATCCGGTCGGCCTCGCGACTCCGACGCTGCAACTGGCGGCCGCCATCACGCAACGGGACGGGAAATCGCCGCGGCTGTTCTGGCAGCAGCACCACAATCACGTCTCGACAGTGCTCAGCTTCAACACCGGCGACGAGATTTTTGGCCGCGCGGCACTGGATTTCATGCGCAGTGTTTCGCCCGAATAGATTTTGATCAACGTGCTGGTTTTGCGCGCGGGCTTCTCTTTGCGGCCGCTTTCTTTTTGATCGCAGGCTTTTTGGCCGCAAAGCGCCTGCCAGCTTCAAGCCCGAGACGGCCCCATTTCAGAAGTTCAGCCTCATCGTCATAGGCGGCGGGCGGGAGCAACCAGTATGAGGTTGAGACGGTTCCCCTCGGGGCTTCATAGGAGAAGGGACGAAGGCCAGCGGCTTCGAACAGGGGGCGCGTCTGCTCGTCGGTTTTCAGAAAGACTTCGCCGTTGATGTCGAGCGCAAAGATCACATCATCGGCATAAATGCCGCGCCCGCTGAACATACGTTTGGTGGTGACGCGTCCCAGCGGGCGGAACAGATCCTCCAGGTCTTCGGCGTCCATTGGCGGTTGCTCCCGTGCAATCATATCTGCCAAGTGTGACAACAGTCGCGACTGCAATCAATTTCCCGGGCGTCTCGCCAATGCAAGCCCGAAGCCTAGGGCGATCATTGCGGCTCCTGACCCCTCCTGCAGGCGGCGGATAAGCGCCGGTCGCCGGCACGCGCCTTCCCTGATATTGCCGGCCAGAAGCGCCACCACAATGTCCGCCAATGTATTGAGCGCAACCGATACAATTCCCAGAAAGACGAACTGCAGCGCGATGCTCCCTCCTGCGGGGTTCACAAACTGCGGAATGAAGGCAAGGAAAAAAGCTGCTGTCTTGGGGTTTAGAGCCTCGACCAGAACGCCCTCCCGAAACGCCTTGCGGGCGCCGATGGATGGTGCGCTGAGTTGGACGTTCAGATCTGTCAGACTGTGACAACCTGCTGACCTGAATGTTCGAAACCCAAGCCAGATCAGATAGGCTGCTCCGAGCAGTTTTAAAGCAGTAAACAACTCCGAGCTGGCAAGCAGGATGGCTGAAACGCCAAGGCTGCCGGCAAGAACGTGAACCAGACCTCCCAAGCCCGTACCGAAACTGGAAGCGATTCCCTCTGTGCGACCGCCGGCGAGTGAGCGGGCCGCGACGTAAAAGAGACCGGGGCCGGGCGTGACCGCCAGCGCGAGAGCTGCTGCGAAATAAAGAGCGATGTGAGTTAGCTCAGGCAATTTCTTTTCTCGAAAACGCCCTGCCAGACAGTGGCTTTGCGAACTTGTGGGCAGACGCTAGGCACCGGCGCTTTCCATCGCGCCGGGCTTGGCAGGTTCAATCGCCACGCTCTCGCCGCAGCCGCAGGCCGAAGTCTGGTTGGGATTGTTGAACACGAAACCCGACGACAGTTTCTCGGTGCGGAAATCCATTTGCGTGCCGAGCAAAAACAGGACGGCCTTGGGGTCGATGACGAGCTTCACGCCCTTCTCTTCGATGACTTCGTCGTAAGGTCCGATCTGTTCGGCCCATTCCATCGTGTAGGACATACCGGCACAGCCACCGTTCTTGACGCCGACCTTAAGGGCCGCGACCGAATGGTCGGTTGTGTCCATGATTTCTCGGACACGGTCCGCCGCCGCATCTGTGAGCGAAAGAACCTTGAAGCGAGGCTTCGCGTTTGCCATTTCGGTCTCCTTCGGCCGGGTTAAAGGCCCGGCGAGGCTGATGAGTGCAATATAGCGACGATTCCCGTTTTTAGACAGGGTTACGTCACCACATGTTTGTCGCCACGCGCGCCTCGTCGGACATGCGGCTCTGATCCCACGGCGGATCGAACACCATGCTGACCTTGACGCCCGCGACGCCCGGGACCGCCGCGACAGCGTCCTCAACCCATTTGGGCATTTCGCCCGCCACCGGGCAGCCCGGCGCGGTCAGGGTCATGTCGACTGAAATGAAGCGGCTGTCGTCGATGTCGATCTTGTAGATCAGGCCGAGCTCGTAAATGTCGGCCGGAATCTCGGGATCGTAGACCGACTTCAGCGCAGCGATGATAGCCTCGGTCAGTTGATCGAGTTCCTCGGGCGGAATTGCGGAATCGAGATTGATGTCCGGCCTGTTGGGCTGGACTTCCGTCGTGTCTGTGGCGGATGTATCGTCCATGTTCTTCCTCAGGAAAACAGAGCTTCGGCCTTCGCCAAAGCTTCGACGAGCACGTCAACTTCCTCATGGGTATTGTAAAGCGCGAAGGATGCGCGGCACGTCGACGTCACGCCAAAGCGCTGCAGCAAAGGCATTGCGCAATGGGTGCCGGCGCGCACCGCGACGCCCGAACGGTCGATGACGGTCGCCACATCATGTGCATGCGCTCCCTTCATTTCGAACGCCACAATAGCGCCTTTGTCCGGCGCATGCCCGAAGACGCGGATTGAATTCATGCGCGACAGACGCTCATGGGCATATTTGCAGAGCGACGTTTCGTGGGCGCGGATATTGTCGCGACCGATGGCGCGCATGTAGTCGAGCCCGGCGCCAAGTCCGATGGCCTGAACGATGGGCGGGGTGCCGGCCTCGAACCGATGCGGCGGCGTATTGTAGGTCACCCGATCCATCGTGACATTCTCGATCATCTCGCCGCCGCCCATAAACGGCGGAAGACTTTCGAGCCATTTGCGCTTTCCGTAAAGCGCGCCGATGCCGGTCGGTCCATAGAGCTTGTGGCCGGTGACGACATAGAAATCTACGTCCAGATCGCGCACATCGACGTCCAGATGCACGGCGCCCTGCGATCCGTCCACCAGAACCGGAATGCCGCGCGCGTGGGCAATCTCGATGATCTTCTTGATCGGCGTGATGGTGCCGAGCACGTTCGACATATGGGTGATGGAGACGATCTTCGTGCGCGATGTCAGCGCGCGCTCGAATTCCTCGATGGAGAAATTGCCTTCGTCGTCGACGCCGACCCACTTCAGCACCGCGCCCTTGCGTTCTCTGTGAAAGTGCCAGGGCACGATGTTGGAATGATGCTCCATGATTGACAGAACGATCTCGTCGCCCTCGCCGATATGTTGCTGGCCGAACGACGACGCGACGAGGTTGATCGCTTCAGTCGCCGAGCGCGTGAAGATGATTTCGTCCGTCGAACTGGCGTTCAGAAAAGCCCGCACGGATTCGCGCGCGGCTTCAAATGCATCCGTCGCCGCATTGGCCAGATAGTGAAGCCCGCGATGCACATTGGAATATTCGTGTTCGTAGGCATGCACGATACGGTTGATGACCTGCTTCGGCTTCTGGGCCGAAGCGGCATTGTCGAGATAGACGAGTTTTTTCCCGTATGGCATTTCCGACAGAATCGGAAAATCCTCGCGAATTTTCATCACATCATAGGGTGCGGCTTTGGTATCCATCAATTTCCCCGCAACGCGCGATGCGACAGCCACGCACGCACATCGTCCATCAAGACTTCCCGCGTCTGCTCGTTGGCGATTTCAAGAATGATCTCGCCCGCAAAACCTTCGAGCAACAGTGCCTCGGCCTCGGCCTTTGGCAGGCCGCGCGACTGAACGTAGAACAATTGATCGTCGTCGAGCGAGCCGCAGGTTGCGCCGTGGCCGCACGTCACATCATCGGCGAAGATTTCCAGCTCAGGCTTGTTGTTCATCGATGCCGTTTCGGACAACAGGATCGCACGCGATTTCATCTTGCCGTCTGTCTTCTGGGCTTCCGGGGCAACGCTGACCTTGCCCTGAAAGACGCCGGTCGCCTCATCATCGATGATGTGATTGAAGGTCTCGCGGCTCTCGCAATTCGGCGCGACATGCTCCATCACGATAGTCGTATCGGCATGTTCCTTGCCGCCGAGCAACACGACTCCACGCAACGAGCAGCGTGCGTGCGGGCCGTTGAATCGCCCGAAAATCTGCCGGCGACGCAATCCGCCGCCGTGGACAAGTGAGGTGCTCGTCAATTCCGAGCCTTCTTTCAAATCCAGCAATGTACTCGCGATATCGATGCAATCAGCACGATCAGCCTCGGCAATCGCCACATGTCGCACAATGGCCCGATCGCCAAGGTTCAAATAAAGCGCTTCATTTCGTTGAATGCCGACGGAGCTGTTTGAACAGCGCCGTTCGACAATTCGGGCGACGGCGCCTTCGCCGATCCTCACCGAGGATCGCGAATAGATCGCGTGGCGATGAGCACCTGAAGACAGGAAAACAATTTCAATCGGCTGATCGATCATTGCGCCGTCGGCAATATCGATCAGAACGCCGCTGACGGAAAACGCCTCGTTCAGATTGAGCGCAGGATCGTTCTCGCCAAGTCCCCCGGCTTCGAAAGCCAGAACTGCTCGCTGCTCGCCGGCAATTAACGAATTGCAGGTCGGGGTGACCGAAACGCCTGCGGGCATGTGCGATGTAGAAAGCTCCGCATCGAAAATGCCATCCAGAATGACGAACCGCGTCACCGGCTGAGGATCGGCGGCGCGCAGCGCCTCGATACACGGACGCGCAAGCGCGCGCGCAGCATTGTCGGGGAATTCCGCAATCGGCAGCGGAATGCGGAGGGCAGCACGCAAATCTGTATAATGCCAAGCCTCGACACGCTTGCTTGGCAAGCCCGATTTTGCAAAGCGAGCAAAAGCGGCCTCGCGGCGCAAGGCAATCTCCGAAGATCCTATAAACAGGCCGCGCTTCTTCGAGAACAGATCAGCCAGAGCAAGCTCTGCCTCGTTCTTCAGGACGGAAACTGTCGCGACCACAGGCTCCGCCTCGACGCGCGTCACTGCGCTTTCACGCTGCTGCGGCGACATAATCGCGGTATCCGTTCTTTTCGAGTTCGTGAGCAAGCTCCGGTCCGCCGCTCTTAACGATCCTGCCTTGCGATTGCACATGAACCGTGTCCGGCACAATGTGGTCGAGGAGTCGCTGGTAATGAGTGATGACCAGAAATCCGCGATCCTTGGCGCGCAAGGAATTCACGCCGTCGCCGACAATGCGCAATGCATCGATGTCGAGGCCGGAATCTGTTTCGTCGAGAATGGCGAAAGACGGTTCGAGCAGAACCATCTGCAGAATCTCCAGACGCTTCTTTTCGCCGCCTGAAAATCCAACATTGAGCGGACGGCGCAGCATTTCGTCCTTCACGCCCATTTTGGCGGCGGCGGCACGAACTTTTTTCATGAAGTCCGGCGTCGACAACTCGGGCTCGCCGCGTTGCTTGCGCTGGGCGTTGATGGAGGCTTTCAGAAACGTCATGGTAGTGACGCCGGGAATTTCCAGCGGATACTGGAACGCCAGAAACAGCCCCTTTGCGGCGCGTTCGTGCGCGCCGAGTTCAAGGATGCTCTGTCCGTTCAGGAGCACATCGCCGCCCGTCACCTTATAGTCGCTGCGCCCGGCGACCACATAGGAGAGCGTCGACTTGCCGGAGCCGTTCGGCCCCATGATGGCCGCAACCTCGCCGTCCTTCACGGTAAGCGTGAGGCCGTTGAGGATTTTCTTGCCGTCGATTTCGGCGTGGAGGTTGATGATTTCAAGCATGGTTCAGTCCTGATTTCGTCGCGGCGCGTCAGCCGACGCTGCCTTCGAGGCTCACCGAAATGAGCTTCTGCGCCTCGACGGCGAATTCCATCGGCAATTGCTGCAACACGTCTCGCACGAAGCCGTTGACGATCAATGCCGTCGCCTCTTCGGCCGAAAGCCCGCGCTGCATGCAGTAGAATAGCTGATCATCGGAGATTTTCGATGTTGTGGCTTCATGCTCGAAAATCGCATTGGCATTGCGGGACTCGATATACGGGATCGTGTGCGCGCCGCATTTGTTGCCGATGAGCAACGAGTCGCAATTGGTGAAATTGCGCGCGCCCGTCGCCTTGCGATGCGCAAACACCTGACCCCGATAGGTATTGTTAGAGCGGCCTGCCGAAATACCCTTCGAGATGATGCGGCTCGATGTATTGCGGCCCAGATGAAGCATCTTGGTGCCGCTGTCGACCTGCTGGCGACCGTTCGAAATAGCGATCGAGTAGAACTCGCCGCGGCTCTCGTCGCCGCGCAGGATGCACGATGGATATTTCCACGTGATTGCGGATCCGGTCTCGACCTGCGTCCACGAAATCTTCGAGCGCGCGCCGCGACAGTCGCCGCGTTTCGTGACGAAGTTGTAGATGCCGCCCTTGCCTTCGCTGTCGCCCGGATACCAGTTCTGGACGGTGGAATATTTGATCTCGGCGTCGTCGAGCGCGATCAGTTCCACCACGGCCGCATGGAGCTGGTTCTCGTCGCGCTTGGGTGCCGTACAGCCTTCCAGATACGAGACGTAGGAGCCTTTGTCGGCAATGATGAGCGTACGCTCGAACTGGCCGGTGTTCTGCTCGTTGATCCGGAAGTAGGTCGACAGCTCCATCGGGCAGCGAACGCCCGGCGGGATGTAGACGAACGAACCGTCCGAATAGACCGCGCTGTTGAGCGTCGCGAAGTAATTGTCCGTCACCGGCACCACAGTGCCCATATACTTGCGCACCAGTTCGGGGTGCGACTGCACGGCTTCCGAGATCGGGCAGAAGATCACGCCGGCCTTGGCGAGTTCAGCCTTGAAGGTCGTGGCGACCGACACGGAGTCGAACACCGCATCCACCGCGACCCGGGTGCTTGCCCCCTGAACGCCTGCCAGAATCTCGCGCTCGCGCAACGGGATGCCGAGCTTCTCATAGGTGCGGAGTAGTTCGGGATCGACCTCGTCGAGCGACATCGGTCCCGACATGCTCTTGGGCGCGGAGTAGTAATAGAGATCCTGATAGTCGATCTTGGGATAGTCGACGCGCGCCCAGGTGGGCTCGCGCATGGTGAGCCAGCGCCGATAGGCGTCGAGACGCCATTCGGTCAGCCATTCGGGCTCGCCCTTTTTCGCGGAAATGAAACGGACAGTGTCCTCGTTCAGGCCTTTCTCGGCCTTGTCGGATTCGATGTCCGTTACGAATCCGTACTTGTACGCGTCGACATCGATCGATTTGACCTTGTCGACGGTCTCCTGCACGGCCGCCATTACAACTCTCCTCACCTTGGCGGTTTCAAGGACCGCTGGTTCAGGGTATACGCGCCGGTTGCCCGGCCCGATCACTCCATATCACGCGGCGGTACGGTCCCGCCTCTTCCGTATGCTGCTTACGGCCTTTTCGAGCGCACCGCAAAGGCCTTCCACATCATTCTGCGTCGTATTCCACCCGGTGCTGATCCGGATGACGCCTTTTGCCAGTTCAGGATCAACGCCCATGGCGGTCAGCACATGAGACGGGCGTACTTTTCCTGACGAACATGCCGAACCCGAAGACGCCGACACGCCGGCCAGATCCAGTGCTATCAGCAGGGTCTCGGCCCCCACGCCCGGAAGCGCAAACGCCGTCGTATTCGGCAATCTCGGGACGCCTGCGCCGAAAATGACGCAATCGCCGAAAAGTTCACGCAGGCGATTCTCGAACAAATCCCGAAGCCCGAACAGCCGCGTCGGCTCAGCACTCAAACTCGCGAGAGCTTCGCCGGCAGCGGCCCCGAACCCGGCAATTCCAGCGACGTTTTCGGTTCCGCCGCGAAGTCCCCGCTCCTGCCCGCCACCGCGCACCAGCGTTTCGTCGATATGGAGCCGTCCGGTATCGATTACCAGTGCGCCGACGCCTTTTGGGCCGCCGAACTTGTGGGCAGACAGAAGCAAGGCGTCAGCCCCGAGTTCATGGATGTTCAGCGGAATTCTGCCGGCAGCCTGAACAGCGTCGCAAATCGTGATTCCGCCCGCCTCGCGCATCAGCGCGGCGGCTTCCGCAACGGGATGGTGAACCCCGGTCTCGTTATTCGCTGCCTGCAGCGCCAGCACTGGCGGATGGTCGGTGTTGTGCTCGAGCGCCGCCCGAAGCGCGCCGAGGTCGACAACACCATCTGGAGTCAGGCCTATAACGTCTACCCGATCCGCCGGAAACCGATGCCCGGTCAGCACGCAGGTATGTTCGCCAGCGGACACCAGAATCCGCCCGATCTGCTTGCCGGAGACCCGCAAGTGCGGAGTCAACGCCAGGCACGCGGCCTCGGTCCCGCCCGACGCGAAGACCACATGCCGGGCCTCGGCGCCGACCAGATCTGCAACTTTGACGCGTGCCTCCTCGATGATCCCGCGCGTTGCACGGCCATCGGCATGGATGGAGGACGGGTTGCCGGTCACATCGAGCGCCCGCACCATTGCGTCGCGCGCGGCGGTGCGCAGCGGGGCGGTCGCATTATGGTCGAGGTAGATGCGGGTGGGCATTCATTGTTTCCGATGCACGGCGACTATACCCGTAACCGGCCTGCTTCGGGAGACTGATTTGCGGACGGGGCGGTGGCATTTGACCGCTCGGCCGCCCGTGCATGCTCCAAGCCTATCTCCCGCGCCAAACCCGTCAGTTCAAACGCTCATATTCCGCCGGCTTGAACCCCACCAGTAGGGTCGAGCCCGCTTCCAGCACCGGCCGTTTGATCAGGGACGGCTGCGCGACCATCAGGGCGATCGCCCGCTCCTCGGTCAGATCCGCCTTGTCTGCTTCGGGTAGTTTGCGGAATGTGGTCCCTGCCCGGTTCAGCAGCTTTTCCCAGCCGACGCGGGCAGACCAGCCTTTCAGCTTTGCGGTCGTAACGCCTTCGACCTTGTAGTCGTGAAACACACAGGCGAGGCCACGCTCATCGAGAAACGTGCGCGCCTTCTTCATCGTGTCGCAGTTCTTGATGCCGTAGATTTCGAGTTTGGCCGACAAGGTTTGCTCCCACTCCATCGTCCGCGACAATTTCGAAATGACATCGAAAGCCAGACGAACGCTTCTTCCATTTTCAAACGCGACGGCAAAGCGTCTCCACGCTATGGCTCACCCACAGATATTGAACCAGCAGCAAACCGTCGAGGCCATGCTCACCAAGCCGACGACGAGCCGGAAATTTTGTCTCCGCCCGGTGTTCAACTAGATTTCAGGTTTCACCGGCCAAAGCATCGTCAAAATTGATTTGGGAGCCCGATATGAAGGACGTTTCTCAGCCAAAGCCGGCCCTGTGGTTGCGCATCGTGCATTTCCCGCTCACCCGTCTGATCCTGCTCGGCGGGCCGGTCTTCTACATGATGGGCATGAGCAACGGCTTCATGCAGAAATTTTCAAAATCGACGTTGCTATCCCTTGGGGCGGCGGCGGGCATGGCGGCGCTGGGCCTCGTCTTCTATGTCGTCTTTGTGCGATTTTACGAACGGCGGCCGGTCAGCGAGCTTTCCATCCCCGGCATGGGCCGCGAGCTGGGCATCGGCCTGCTGATCGGCGCGGGCCTTTATACGGGTTGCGTTCTGATCCTGATGGTTCTGGGCATCTACCGCATCGAAGGCCTGAACCCCCTGACCTTCATGGTGCCGGCGGTGGCGATGGCGTTGAGTTCAGGCATCTTCGAGGAACTGATCTTTCGCGGCGTGCTGTTCCGCATCGTCGAGGAATCGCTCGGCAGCTGGATCTCGCTGGTCGTGTCGTCACTGGTTTTCGGCCTCGTGCATCTGTTCAATCCGGCAGGCACATTGCTGGGCGCGATCTTCATCAGCATCGAGGCCGGCCTGCTGCTGGCGGCGGCCTATATGGTGACCCGCCGCCTCTGGCTCAGCATCGGCTTTCACATGTCGTGGAACTATACCCAGTCGGCGATCTTTTCCGGCATCGTGTCCGGCAGCGATGCCGACCCGGGCCTGATCAAATCCACCATCGAGGGGCCGATTGCGCTGACCGGCGGCAGCTTCGGGCTGGAGTCCTCGCTGATCGCGTTCCTGCTCTGCACCACCACCGGCGTGGTGCTGCTGATCATGGCCGTCCGCAAGGGCAACATCACGCCGCCGTTCTGGGCGCGGAAAAACTGACGCAGAGAGACTTCATAATTCCGGAATCCAGTCCTCACACAGCAAGGCCGGCACACGGCGAAACTCGCCGAGGTTGCCAGTGACGACCGTCAGCCCCCTGCTTCGCGCGTGCCCCGCAATCAGCAGATCGTAGCCACCGATCATCTGCCCGGCGCGCTCGAGAACCGCACGAATGTCAGCCGCGTGGTCTGCGGCCTGCGCATCGAACGGCAGCACGTCCACCCGCGCCGCGAAATTCTCGACCTCGCGGCGATTGTGGTCCGGGCGCGCCGATTTCGCCGCGCCGTGCAGCAACTCGGTGAGAATGATGGTGGAGATGCAAAGTCGGTCCGCCTCGGCGTTGAAACGTTCCCGCAGTTTGGGCGGGCGATCGCGCAACACGCGGATGCAGAGATTGGTATCGAGCATGTAGCGAAGCATCAGAAGGCTTCGCGCTCCTGCGCCTTCGGCTGCTCGCGCGGCGGCAGATCGATTCCCGGCGCTGCAAAGAAGTCGTCCCAGATCGCATTGGCGGGAACGATCACGCGGCGCTTCCCGTCGCGCAGAATGGCGACTTCCTTCACGCTATCAGGAAACGCGACGTCCTTCGGCAGGCGCACAGCCTGCGAGCGATTGGACTGGAAGAGTTTGGTGCGGGACATGGCGAGCCTCCAAACCAAAGATGGAGATGGGGATTGGATATGTCAATGGGATATACGATCGTCAGGGCGCGCGGCCGGAAAAGGTTTCCCGACGCCCGACGGCTATATCGCCGCCATCGCGGCTGCACACGGATTCACGTTCGCGTCGCGCGATGCGAACGCCTTTGCGTCTGCGGGGGTGAAGGTGATTGATCCGTGGGTGGTGACGGAATGAGGCAAGGAAGTCGCTCTACGCCCTCTGATCTCCCGTTTAGTCGGTTTCTTTCAACCACCGTCCGCAAGATAGGTGCTCCTGACCGCGTGAATGATAGTGGCATTTGCCAATATTTCTACAACCGTCGTTGGGTGATTTAAGAAAGTTGGGGTTTGCAATCAGATCACGACAAAGCCCGATATGCACATTCGGCGGGAACTCATGGGGAGCTCCGTTAAACGCTCGGCCAGAAAGGATAAACTGACGACGCGGATTATGCAGGCCGCATGCAATACCTTCAAAATGCCGCTGCTTCAAAAACTCTGGCCGCGCTGGATAAATTAATCTCTTGTCAATCTCATAATAGCCCGATGACAAATCAACATAATCAAAGGGAAGCGCAATGACATTGTCGAGGAATTGCGATGACCCTTGGCAATCAAACTCTTCATATCCTGTTCTCATCGAGATGCGTATTGAGGATTCAATATTTGATTTCTGAAGAAAATGGCTCTTCGCTGAATCGTGTGGGTAGAGGTTTCAACCACAA